>JBCCHB010000041.1:0-104241 GCA_039028975.1 Chloroflexota bacterium | reverse complement strand
GGCACTCACGTCTCCGGCTGGAATCACGATTTCGGCGGGCGTTGGTTCAGTATAGTCGATGCCGCCACTGATTGCTGTAGAATCGGTGAAGGCCAGAGTTACAGTGACATCCCACGTCACGCTCACGTCCAGCGTTGCCGTGATGGCACCCGTGCTACCTTCCTGCACATCCGGGCTGGTTACTAGATCGACATTGGGTTCGTCGTTGTCAATGATGGTGACTGTTTGGGATGCCGTGCTGTAGGTAGCTCCGATAGACTGGAAAATACCAACTTCAAAGGTCTCGTCGCCTTCAATATTGACATCATCGACTGTATTAATGAAAAAGCCGATACCATTTGCCCCTGCTGGAATAACCACTGAAACAGCACCGCCTACCAGATAGTCGATACCATCAATAGCAGTATTGTCTGTGAAGACAATGGTTACAGTGACATTGTCTGTATATGTTACGTCGAGGGTTGTCCTCACCTCTATACTTTGACCTTCCGTCACGCTAGACGAAACAGTGAGGTCAACTGTTGGTTGATCATTGTCAAGGATGGTAACGGTTTGGGGACTACTAAAATCGATTGCACTAACCGCGTCGACGATGGAGACGTCGAAAGTTTCATCGCCTTCAACGATGACATCATCAATAGTTGTGAAGGAGATGCTGGCGCTCAAGTCACCAGCTGGAATGACAATTTCGGCTGGGGCTGGTTCGGTATAGTCGATGCCTCCGCTCGTTGCCGTATCGTCAGTAAAAGCCAGGGTCACGGTGATGTCCCAAGTTGCACTTACATCCAACGTTGCGGTGATTGTACCCATGTCGCCTTCTAGCACATCTGGGTTGACAGAGAGATCGACGGTTGGCTGGTCGTTGTCGATGATTGTGACCGTCTGTGGTGTGCTGATGTCAATAGCACCATCCACTGCGCCGATGGTTACCTCGAATGATTCATCACCCTCTACGTCGCTGTCATCAACTGCGTCAAAAAGGATCCATGCACTAATCGAGCCAGCAGGTACAATTATTTCGGCAGGGGCTGTTGCTGCATAATCTACGCCAGCAGTTGTCGCGATATCCGTAAAGTGCAGGCTGACGGTAATATCCTGACTGGACGTTATATCTAGCGTAGCTGTGATGACGATTTGCTCACCCTCAGTGACGAGTGGACTTACCGCTAGCATCACATCTGGGGGACCGCAGTTGGTATTCTGGGTTGTGTTTGCTTCCCCAGGCGTGATACAGGCAGGGGCGAAATCGCTGTTGTTATCATCAGTGTCGGTGCCATCTGGTAGACGAGAGAGACCTGTAAACTCAGTATCTGGATCGGGTTGGGTGCTGGTGCCTTCAGTATAGCCGGGCACATCGCCATCGTAGCTGACGGTATCAACAATCACGCCATGATAGAGCAGCGCAACCGCGTCTGGACCATTCTGAAGCGATGCGGAAAATTCAATGTCACAATTTGCAACAGCTGTGTTATCCGAACAGAGAACCAAGTAACTACCTGGCTCAATGACATGGCCACTCAGATCTATATTGGCGTAATCAGCTGGGCCCGTCCCATTGATGAACTGAACCACGTGATTATCCAGCGTGATCGAGATGGTCTCATTGTTTCTTAGTTCAATCAGATCAGCGCTGTCTGCTCCAGGTTGATTATAGTCAATTTCATTAATAACCAGGTCGGCCAAAAACAGATCACCAAAGTCAACAGTTGTTGTCGTGCCGGCTGTTGCTGTGATGATGACTAGATTGTCGGTCGTTGAGGCATAGCCAATCGGGTCGATCTCTTGAACGGTATATATGCCTGGGGTAACATCCGTGAAGATATAACTACCATCAACCGTAGTGACGGTAGTCCAGTTATTGGGGCTGCTGGCGTCGATGAGGTCAATCGATACGCCTACAATGCCTACCTCAATCAGATCGAAGAAAGCGTCACCATCGGCGTCATCGAAAACATACCCTTTCACAGTTGCCTTTGTCGGTCCCGTAGAAAAGAGTCCGGCATCCCATGTGTTGTTGTTACCAGTACCTGGAAGAATTTGAAAGGTAATCGTCCGAGCGAGTCCGTCCAAATCACTATCAAGCGCATCATCTCCGCCTAAATCTGGCGTGGTGATCCCGTAACCAGTAGGAACATCAACCTGTACGTAATAGAAGCCATCTGCTAAGTTGGTAAAGCTGTAGCTTCCGTCAAACGCTGTGCTAGTCGAGTCTATAAGCGAACCAGCAACGTTATATAGCTTAACCGTCACGCCGTCAATGCCCGGTTCATTTCCATCCTGGATACCATTTTGGTTCAGATCATCCCAGACAAAATCCCCTATGCTTAGCGGTGGTGGGGCGACAGAAACAAGATAATCTTCCACCTCACCATCGCTGGCGGGACCATCTGGACCCAGGCCAACATCGGAAGATAGTCGGAAGCGCGCACCGAGCTGCTGGCTTGTATCGGCATTGGCAGGGACATCGACGTCAAAGACCACCGTGGTAAAGCTGCCAGAAGGCACAGTTGTCGATATAGTTTCCTCAAATCCGACAAAGCCCCCATCACCGTTCCAGTCGATAAAGGCATAGAGTATAGCATCCAAAGCTGTTGTATTAAAAACCGTTGCCGTGATGGTTGCCGTCTCGCCAGCCGTCAGCGGTGAGAAACTAACTCCGTCCTCATCATTAATAGTACCATTGACATCGTCGGCTGTGGAATCGGCGCTTGGTTGACCCTCCAGTTCATCATCTACTACGGCTCCAAGATAGAGTCCAGGTGTGATGATGTGAGAGGCCCCTACGGTCCCTGTACTATTTGTGTTGTAGTTGGGTGAAGTGACGGCGCTACCGCTGGAACTGTCAACATCGGGCAGGTCACCATAATCATGATGAATACCTTGTCCGTAGGAATCATATAATTCTTGCACTTGAGCGGCGGTAAATGCATCTTCATCATATCGGCGGACATCATCAATTGCACCAATAAAGCTGGAATCACTGCCCAAACCACTATTGCCGAAAGAACGAATTTCCTGAGCGACACTAAAACCAATCGTGCCAACCGCTACTCCGTTGGCATAGCCGACAATTTGTGAGTCATCTGCAACCCATACAAAGTGAATCCATTCACCGATTGGAAATTGGTAGCCAAAGTCTCCATTGCTTGCAAGCAAGCGGTGAATGCCTGTATTGTCTGTCCCATCAATCTCGGACAAGATATCGGTGAATGTGCCATCAATGATTCGAACATCAGCAGATAAAGAGGCTTCATCACGACGGAGCCACATGGATAAGGTCCAAGGGGCATTAGCTGTGTCAGTCCCGCTAATGTCAACAGCGTCATTCCCTATGCCAGGTCCGTCACTGGCTGTTAACAGAACCGCCTCCCCAGAGACACCGGTCGTCCATGTAGCGCTGCCTGTTAATGTCCCAGGCAATGCTGTGTCAGTGCCAGTATCATTGGCGATGTTTCCTCCGTTTTCATCAAAGGTCCAATGGTGGTTTGGTTCAGGAATGCTGTCAATAGAGTACGAGTCATATAGCTCCTGGACCTGGGTGGCATCTAGTTTTGTACCATCGTAGACAATCACATCATCTATGGCACCAATTATGCTGGTGATAGTACCATCATCGTCGTCGCCAATAGAAGCAAACTGCCGTCCAACCGATGCCGGAAAGCTAAACGTATCTTCTAACGTTCCGTTGACGTAGAAGTCGAGGTTGGCACCTTGACGAGCCAGGACGAGATGTGTCCACTCTCCAAGTGGTAGGACAGATGTTGTCGTATCGAAACCATTTGGTCCATAACCAATCGTCACTACGTCGCCATCGGCATTGCGTTCTGCATCCAGAGATAACCGATCAGAGACCGGACCATCGAGGATCATGGCAGAGTCGGTGGTTGAATTGACATCAAGCCGCACCCACATTGCAATGGTCATAGAGGTACTTAGGGGAACCCCTGTGCCAAGGTCGACATAGTCGTCCGTAGATGTAGCATCAGTGGCACCTAAGAGCAGTGCATCGCCATCAACCCCTGCTGTCCAGGACGCGCCGTTTAGCAAGGCTCCATTCACACCTCCTGTTGTGCCTGTATCGGCTGCTATCGTACCTATTCCTTCATCAAAGGTCCAATGGTGGGTGGGTGACGGCAGTGCGGCTACACTCGCTATTGCCTCTGAGTAACTAGATTCGAGGGGCAGCCGATCCTGCTCAGCATTTGCCACCTGGAAGGTCCAAAGAAAAACAAGAGATAGGAACGTGATGTTCGCAAATAAACGAAGTACGACCATGATTTGCCTCTTTACTATCGTTACGATGTTGTTCAATTCAACATGATGTGCCAGTGTGATAAGTTCACGTAAAGGATCGCGCAAATATAAACTATCCATTACTGAGGCGCACCATACTAGAGCCAAACCGGATTAGAACCGAATACACTTGTCATTGCTTTCTTTGATCCGGAGTTTGGGGCGCGTCAAATAAATTTGCTCTAGCCGAACAGTATCTGTTGGATTAGGTTGTACAGCGTGCAGATATCTAGCGAAAGAGGTTGGGTAATTTAAAACAAGATCATACCAGGATATTAGAGACTTGTCACTAGTAAATAAGTACTATTTTTGGGTTATTCTGTACGCTTTTTTTGGCAAAAAATGGAGAAATCGGGAGAAGTAAGACAGGAGTATACACCTATATTGCTGGTTATTGTTTGCCACGCAAAAGAAAGTAAACTGTCAAATTGTTGTGAAATGGAGATTTCCTGTACCAACTGATGGCTCAGGCGGAAGTCACCTTTGGACTTTTAATTAAGTAACTAATTGTAGCCCATCCTTGCAGGGTGGGAGCGTTTGGGTATCCAAGGAACCCGCCCAAAATGGACGGGCTACCATATCCATGATTCAAGCTCTTTGATTCCGCAAATGGTATTACTGTATATAGTAGTTGCGGCGATAAGCGAAGAGGGCCATACCAATAAAAAGTACAGAGACAATGCCAAAGGTAAACATGCCAGAAACAAAGAGGCCAATCGTTGCAATCACAAAGGAGATAGCCAGAATGATGGCACCAAATTGCAAGGTTTGAGGCACAGCCATCATTAATGCAGCAACGGCTTGAACTACACCAAAAGCTACGGTCGCGCCATAAGAAAAGCCCAAATTAGCAAAAATCTCTACATCGGCCTCTAGCCCAAAGACCTTCACCAGACCTGTTGCTAGGCCCAGTAGAATCACAAGTATGTGATTGACAATTGCTAGATATTTCACAGTGTGGCCCCTTTTGCCCAAACGGGTGTCGTCATAGCAACTTCTGGTTGCCCATCTAAAAGTGGCCCAACTTTTTCCATATACGCCCAAAACCACGGTGCCTGGGACTGCTCTTGAAAGAGTTCTCGGCTGCTATACAGCTCAAACAGATAGAAGATGTTCTCATTTTGGTCATCATTACAGAAGAAGTAGACCTCCTGACCGTCGTTCGCCTCAAGACGCGGCCGTAGATGTTCATCCCAAAGAGAGCGAACTTCATCCCGTTTTCCTGGTTGACATGTGGTTTTAATAATCAATGTTAATTTGCTCATAATAGTCTCCCTATTCGATCGGTTTTCTTAACGACCCAGTCTGGCGAACGCTATCTTCTGAAGGTCGCGGGGTTGTTAACGGTTTTTGGGTCCGCCTGCACGGGCGCAATCCCAAAAAAACGGTTTCGGCAAAATAGGGCTGAAAATCGCCAATTTAGCACCATTTTCGAGACGAAATGCGCTCTAAACCGGGTGAAATCATCGCAAAATCAGCCCGACCGTAAAAATGGGATTGCGCCCGCCTGCACAGCATAGCAGGGGCGTGGGGCAATTGTCCCCCTCCGAAAGTAGGGTTTTAGCCAAAAGATCATGAAAAACTACTGATTACGAATCAGCAGGGGAAGAGAGAAGAGCCAGCTCTTGGGCACGGGCAACGGCGGTGGTACGGTTTCTTACGCCTAATTTGCCATAGATATTCTTGAGGTGCCACTTCACTGTCGTAATGGAGATTACCCGGGTATCGGCGATTTGCTGATTTGTAAATCCTAGCGCTAAGAGGCGCAACAGGGCGATTTCTGTGACACTGAGTGGTTCAATAAGTGCCTGACCAACGGTGGGAATATCTGGCGTGGCAGCACCCAACGCAGCAAGCAATTCCATAGAGAGATGATGCTGGGGTGTGTTGTGGCTATAATGCTTGGCTGAAAGACGAAGCACCCCCTCCATTAGATCGCCGAAATCGAGAAAAAGACGGCGATGCCCCGACTCTACGGCAAAGCGCAGGGGATGGTCGAATGCATTAAGCGCTTCTGCTGGATCACCCACCCGATAAGAAACCAACGCCTGCAAACAGCATAGAGAGAGTCGAGCCTGTCCTAAGGGTGCTGGCACAATCTCGAGAAGCCCATTGATTAGTTCAGAGGCTCTCTCATTTTCGCCCAAATTCAAAAGGGCCTCGCCCAGCAGCAATAGCTTAGAGAGGTGGCGCATATTGGGTTGGATATCTAGATGTTGGTCGATCTCTACCACCCACGATTCGACCATGGCCATCCGCCCTTGAGACAATTCAAGGCGAACTTGCCCTAGGGTCGTTTCGGCAATGAGCTGTGGCGCATCGACTCCTGTTGCTTGGTAAGCAACACGTTGGGCCTCTTTAACCAGCTCACCTGCACCTTGCCACTGATGGAGTGCTTGCTTAATTCGTGCCAAAAGTAGTTGACTACAGACGATGATTTGTGCTTCATTGATGAGCTTGGCCTGTTGAATGGCGATTAGAAGATGGTTACTTGCTGCGGTCAGGTCATTACGTTCGTAGCAGAGTGAGGCCATCCCTAGATGGGGCCATGCACCGATTGGATAGGACGTGGTTGGAACATTTTCTACTTGCTCACTCTTCGACTGTTCAATTGCCAGAGCAAACGCCGTCTCAGCATCGACTAATTTCCCTTGTTCTAGGCAGACCTTACCTCTCTGAAATTGAGCGTAGATAGCGCCATAGCGATTGCCCACGGCAAGACAGGCACGGTTTGCATGACTAAATGAGTGAAGAGCGGACTGGAGATCACTACTATGGTACTGGGCAAAGGCCAATCCAATATGCGCGGCACTCTGCCACGTAACCTGACGAGGAGGCAAGGATGTTAGGGCAATTTCATATAGTTGGATGCTCTTTTGCGGCTCGATATGCCAAAGCTGGGTACTCTTTAGAATCGCTAAAATGCTTCTAATCTCGCCCACACTTCCGCTTTGGTTGTTATGTTCAGATGATTCCTCAATTGGAATACGATTTTCTAACCAAGCAGTGGCGCTCTCTACAGCCCACGCCACCGTTGCAGGGGCATTCAATATAGCACCAGCCCACCCCCGAAGAAGAGCTACCTTGGGATGCTGCGAGAGAACATCGGCGGGTAGAAGCTCGGTCCATGCCATCAAGAGGTGCATCTCCTGATGAGTCCATAGTTTGTCGCCAATAAAGGAGATCCGCCGAGCTACCCATTCAAAGTCTTCTCCACGCAGACCATAACGAATGGCCTCCTGCTCATATCCGTGGCGAGCAAACCATTTGGCACCTCGTCGGTAGAGCTCACGGATGCTATCATGAGCGTCTTGGATTATCTGATTACGCAGATAGTCACGGAAAAGATGATGATAACGAAACCAGAGATGTTCATCCGTGGGGGCTTCAGCAGATGCTGGAGTAGGTGAAACAGAAGATGAGATAATGAAAAGATTGTTTTGGGCCAGATATGACCTCATCCTATGGGCGTTCTCCATTCCCGTAATCGCGTCGCATAGCGAGCTTGTCAACTCATCGAAGATAGAGGTCTGGTAGAGAAAGGTGCGCACATCATGAGGTTGCTGTTGCAGAATCTCATCCCAGAGATACTGGGCGACAAAATGGTGTTGGCCTGAATAGTCCGTTTGGAACAGGTCACCTGGAGAATGGGTCGCGGAGTCAACTGCTTTATAAGCGAGAACGGCAAGCTGAAGCCCCGTTACCCATCCCTCTGTAGAGTTGATGATAGCGGTTCGGTCGGCAGGGGAAAGTGGGGGTACCACCATTTTCCTTAGGAATTCTGCCGCTTCGTTGTCACTAAAGGAGAGATCAGTCGACCCAATTTCAACTATCTGACCCTTGGCACGGAATTTGGCAACCGGTAGTGGGGGGTGGGTGCGAGTGCTGATAATCAGGTGGAGATTTGGCGGCGCATAATTTAAAAGAAAGGCGATACAGCGATGAATTTGGTCATTCTGGATCAGGTGATAGTCATCGATAATCAGCGTAACGTGGTTGGGCAGATCAGCCAAGTCATTTAGGAGCAGGGTAATGATGATCTCTGGTAAAGCTGACTGAGGTGCGTCGATTAGGCTCTGAGCTGCATGCCCTACTGATGGCCAGACCCTTTGCAAGCTAGCAATGAATGTGCGAAGAAAACGTAAGGTTTCATTATCAGCATCGCTTAAACCCAGCCAAGCAATTAATTGCGGTGATTGAGTGACCCAGCTTGTGAGAAGCGTGGTCTTGCCATATCCGGCTGGAGCAGAAATGAGGGTCAGCCCATGGCTAATATGATGCTCTAGACGTTCAATAAGCTGGGGGCGTAAGACCAAAGTGCTAGGTACGCGAGGAGGTCGCAATTTGGTCGTTAAGATAGGTTCCATCGCCACAAGTAGATAGTTGGAGTAGATAACAAGATAGGCTACATGAAATCAAAGTGGAATTATACTAAAGTCGTGTCGCCAGAAACGAGATGAAATTGCAGCCTACCCTCTAAACATTCACCACGCAATTCCTTTTCGGTCACATTGGCTAGAAGCGTATAGCGATCTAGCTTCTCCCCTTTCACTGCCTGTTGGGCCAAGGTGAGCAGATCGACCAGCGTTGCCCTCTGCTCTGGCATAAAAAAGTCGAGTAGAGCCATGTCAGGTGTCTGAT
This sequence comes from Chloroflexota bacterium, assembly GCA_039028975.1. Classification (GTDB taxonomy): domain Bacteria; phylum Chloroflexota; class Anaerolineae; order Caldilineales; family Caldilineaceae; genus JAHBNG01. The sequence goes on along the minus strand of JBCCHB010000041.1, from coordinate 95,307 downwards.
CCAAAGCGATGAGCAGACGATGAAATTGACGGACCGGTTTTGGGTGTTCCAAAGACGCCGCATTGCCTAACTGGCTCAAGTAAGATCCGTCCGGTGCCGTGATATTTTCCTCCTGATACATGGGTACGCCATCTTTCCGTATACCGCTGGCAAGATGAAAGTGAAGCTGAGGCACATCCTGATAGGCACCACCATTGACCAACACAGTGTATTCGTTCAACCGCTGTTTGCGTGCCAGAGCTTGAGCCGTGTGTAAAATATGAAGAATCCGTTCACTTGCCTCGCTGTCAGAAAAGTTAACCGATGCAAAGGTCGGGATGGCCCTTTTTGGGACGATAAGCGAGTGGCTTTGCCAAAACGGAACCGGATGAGGAAACGCAATCACGTTGCGATCTTCAAAGAGACGACGTATCGGCATTAAGCTTGTCAAGTATTCAAAGGCAAATCCCATAAAATAGGTAGCATATGGGCTGCGGGCAAACCGAAATAGATAGCTCTTCATATTTCTACCTTGACTACTGGTTTTTGCATTTTGGCTCAATGTCAGTCAGAATGTTTTTCTGAGAAAAAGAAAGGGCGCACCCATTGATTCATTCTAGTATACTTCATGATGAACAATCAAATCGATTCGTCCATTGGCTGAAACATCGCTCATCTACCCAGCTAATTGCCCTCTCTTTTGCCAGTATGATTCTGATTGGTGCTTTCTGTTTGGCGCTCCCAATTGCTCATGCAGAGGGTTCATGGGTGAGTCCCCTGCATGCCCTCTTTACGGCCACAAGCGCAGTTTGCGTCACCGGTTTGGCTGTAGCTGACACGGGCAGCGATTTTAGCCGCTTTGGTCAGGTGGTACTCATGCTGTTAATTCAGGTTGGCGGCTTTGGCGTTATTACTGTTGGCATGTTGGTGGCCATGGCTGGCGGTCGACGGCTTGGCTTTCGCGAGAGGCTAGACCTACAAACCCAGATTAACTCGCCAGATGTAGGAGGTGTGGAGCGTTTAATCTTCAAGATGCTTCTTTTGGTTCTGGGCATTGAATTAGCCGGGGCACTCCTTCTCTATGTACGTTTATATGATCCGAACCGCCCAGGCGTCAGCTTTTTTGAGGCCCTCTTTCACAGCATTAGCGCATTTAATAACGCTGGTTTTGCCCTCTATTCGGATAGCTTGTCCCAATTTGTGGGTGACCCTGCCGTCAACTTTGTCATCATCATGCTTATTCTTCTCGGGGGCCTGGGGTTTATCGTTCTGTTAGATCTTCTGCGTCGCGTCTGGCCACGACAACGCATCCCACTGAGCTTACATACTCAAATGGCTCTTTGGGCATCGGGCATCTTGCTCATCGCTGCCTTGCTAGTTGTACTACTCTTTGAATGGAGCAATCCATCTACCCTTGGAACCCTGCCTTGGTATCAGAGACTCCTGGCCGCCCTCTTTCAGGCCGTGACCCCGCGAACTGCAGGCTTTAATACCCTCGATTACAGTGCTATGCGAGGTGGCACTCAAGTCTTTACAATTCTACTTATGTTCATTGGGGGCAACCCTGGCTCGACAGCTGGGGGTATCAAAACAGTGACACTCTTCGTTATAGCGGGAAGTGCATGGAGCTTAAGTCGTGGACATAGAGAGGTGATCTTCTTTGGCCGCCGGCTCTCCCAGGAGTTAATTATCCGAGCATTCGTCATCACATTCTTCTCTGTTATGGTAAGCGGTGCCGCCTTAACCTTGCTAACCTTGACCGAACCAAATCTAGATATCTTTGCCCTGATCTTTGAAACAATCTCTGCCATCAGCACGGCAGGGCTTTCTGTGGGCATCACGGGCGAGTTATCTGCTGTGGGCAAGCTAATCATCATTGGGCTTATGTATTTGGGGCGCCTCGGAACCCTAACCATCGCCCTGGCCTTTATCGAAAAGCGGGCCGCACCTGGTATTCGCTATCCATCTGAGGATGTTTTGATTGGGTGAATGGTGAATGCAGGACCAGTAGTACACGATTTCGGTGGAGGAGGCGTTCTCTTACGCCGGACTTCTCGAGGCAGATCCTCATTAGAGAATGCTCATTCCACGGAAACGAGTACCTTTCGTGAACTACTGAGGATAGAGAATGGTAAATGGAAGTGAGTAAGCAGTAATCAAACTCAAGTCAAATGTACTGGATAAAAGATGTCAACAAAAAAACAGTATCTGGTTCTAGGAGCAGGGCGCTTTGGCACAGCTCTAGCCACCACCCTATATCAGATGGATCATGAAGTCGTTGTCGTGGATGATCGGGAAGATGTCATTGAAGACATAATGCATCGAGTCACCCATGTAATGATTGCCGATGCGACAGATGAGAACATCCTGCGCCAGCTAGGTGCTCAGAACTTTGATACGGTAATCGTCGCTATCGGTCAGGATTTGGAAGCGAATATTTTGGCCACTGTTGCAGCCAAGGCTATCGGTGCACCCTATGTAATTAGCAAGGCTCGTAATGCAGTGGCTGCACAAGTCCTATCAAAAGTGGGTGCAGATCAGGTGGTTCAGCCAGAACATGATATGGGGGTGCGGTTGGCCAAACAGCTTCATTCACCATCCGTACTAGAGGCTTTAGATTTGGGCGAGAATTATGCGGTTCTTGAGGTGCAAGTGACAATGAGGTTGGCTGGCCCATTGGGGGAGCTGAAATTACCCAAACGTTTTGGCATACAGGTCATTACGGTCGACCGGAATGGTGATATCACCGTCAGCCCGAATGCCGAGTTTGTACTGCAGAAGCAAGACAACATACTCCTGCTTGGCACAAAAAAAGCGGTGGACAGGTTGCAGGAGTATTTGGCTGAGTAGAGCTATATACTACGAAGGCTCAGTCCATCGGATGGCTCATTGTCAGATCGGCTATTTTCAGAGCGTCGATTAACCATCCAACTTGAGAAACCGACCAAAAAATTGCGAAAGCCTAGAATATGCTGGGGCGGAAAGTCGTAGGTCTCCGGTGCATTCTCCAACACCTTGTCAAAGCAGGCCAACCAAACCTGGCGCGCCTCATCATCAATCGGAAAGGGCAGGTGGCGAGCACGCATCATCGGGTTGCCATATCGCTCATGGTATAGGGGCGGCCCACCCAGCAGTCCAACAAAAAAGGCAGCGGACTTCTGGGATGCCTTCACCAGATCCTTGGGAAACATGTGGCCGATGGAAGACTTTCCCAACTCCACATAAAAGTCCTCCAACATTCGAAAGATATTCTCTTCGCCCATCGTGGCGTAAATATCTTTGCTGGGCGGCTCGACCTGGGGAGGCCCGCCAGGAGGAACATATACATCTTGATTCATAATATTCCTATTCAGCTTTATGTATGAAAGATACGAGACTCGGTAGACTGCAATGGAAACTACATCGAAAAAGCCAACGTTAGACTAAATGACCAAGCAACTGTGGACTACTAGCACTAAAGAAGCCCAATTTCTTCTTTAGTTAATCTGGTCACTTTAGCAATGATCGAGTGTTCTATTTTCAGGTAAACTATACCGGCATGGTCCGCCCCGTATGCGCCCGACCAATCTTGGCATTCTCTTCGTTGTGGCCACCAATCACCCGTACACCTTCATCAATTTCAGCAGTTACCTGATCTGGCGTCGTGCCAGCTAAATAGGCGATACCTCGTTCCTGGCACGCCTTTAGCGCTCGTCGACGTACATTCAGCATTTCAGGGGGCAGTGGCTTGGGAGGTCGTTCGTATCCCAAAGAGAGACTCAAATCACCTGGCCCCATTTCCGCAAAGCCGATACCCGGCACACCGAGAATCTCTTCCACATGGGGAATCGCCGCGGCAGACTCAATCTTCAATCCCAGCAGTAGCTCTCCATCCGGATTCAGCGGCCAGGGATCAGCCTTACGAATATAGGTATCTCGGTCGACGCCCCAAATCGACGTTGTCCCCGGTTCGGAACCAACGCCCCGACGCCCGACACCAACACCCTGACCTACCCCTAGCCGATTGATGGGGTAGCGGCACGCTTCTACAAATGCCCGCACAGCGGCTGCAGATTCAGCCTGACAGAGAAGGATCCCATGGACTCCCCGAGCAAGAATTTGGCGGAATTGCCAGGCATTAAAGCGCACCATCTCTTCCGATGTCCCCTCCACGGGTGCCTCAACAATCACCGTTGGCGTCCGGTGCCCGCTGCGGGTCGGGCCACCGTCCACCAAGCCTCGCATATACTCATCAAGGCCAGCCATATTAAAGGCACCATGCTCCATACCAATATTGATATAATCGGCCCACGTACGGGCATCTGCCAATCCCTGTTCATAAGTCAGTACATGGCCAGTATGCCCCCCAGTATAGTAGATGGGCTGTCCTTGCGCGAGCAATTCAATGGCACGATTGATTCGAGTCGTCATCGGTTTCTCCTTATCGAAAGATGAATGAGATGAGAGGCGACAGGATGAGGAGACCCCATATCATCTTATTCATTTAGCCTCTACAACGGCAACGCCACTGTTCGACCCTCAGCCATACTCCGATTCACAGCCTCGGTAAATTCCATATATTTGACGCCATCTTCAAAAGAAGTACGGGTGATCTCTTCCTCACCCCGAATGGCAGCAACAAATTCTTCTTCAACGCGCCACGAGCCTCGCTCCGATTCGGGGATCTCAATCTCTTTCAGCTCATCATCACCCCGACGGCCGCCGTATAGTTTGTTGTCCTGGGCATTGGTGGCATCAACAAAGAGGGTACCCTGGTCACCATAGAGGTAGGCATTGGTGGTGCCGGCCAACCCGGTTACGGTGGAACACTGCATATGAAGCTGCGCACCGCAATCCATCTCACCGATAATGTCCAGATGTTCGGGAATACGGACCGGACGCATATGGCCATCAGCATTCTTACGCATAGTGACAAAGGTCTTACCCATTGCAGTAACCCTCTTGGCTCCCCCTACCCAGCGCATCATAGCCTCATACCAGATACCCATAAACATGATGTTGAGGCCGCTCAGGTCAAAGTCATGTCGCCACAGCAAGGGGCCGTCTTGATTGAGGAAGGCATTGGCATTGCTGCGAGCCGCAATCGCCAACAAATTGCCCAGATAGCCCTCACCGATGAGCCGTTGGATGGTTGCATCTACGCCAAATGAGAAAGGAGAAGGCACGATTTGGCTGATAAGATGGGGTTTCTCGCGCGAGGCGTTGCGCATCTGGTGGGCTTCGGATGCATTCATGGCCATGCGCGCTTCGCACATGACATGTTTGTTGGCGGCTAGCGCGGCAAGGGTCAGTCGACAGTGCATATAGGGCCACGTACCGATTACAATGGCGTTGGTGTCGTCCGCGTTGATTAGCTCTTGCCAGCTATCATAAACAGTGGGGATGCCAAACTCATCGGCTACCCGTTGGGATGATTCCCGGCTGCGGTTGACAACGCTTACGACTTCTACGCCCTCAATGGCCTGGAGTTTAGGAATATGGTGCAGTTTCGTGTTGCCGCCAGCACCCACAATGCCGACACGAATGATTTCAGTAGCCATTAGATTCTCCTTTGGTTATGATTGTTGGATGGTAATTCACTTGGTTTAAAATATGGTATACTATGAAGTGGAAAATGTCTATAGTCAGCTCACAAAGGAGCGCAAAATGCCAAGTCCATTTCCAGGTATGGATCCCTACTTAGAGGATCGAGCGATCTGGCCAGGTATCCACCTGCGACTCATCACATATATTGCAGATACAATTCAGCTTGCGGTTCAGCCCAAATACCTAGCTCGCGTTGGTGAAAGAATTGAAATTGCTACGGCCCAAAGCGGATATGTCCCCGATGTTATGGTTGTTGAACCAACGCTACAGATCCCAAATTCCCAAGTCACACCCGCCGAGTTGGTTGCGGATCAACCGCAAATCGTCACGTATCTCGATGAAGAACGATCTGTGCCCTTTATCGAGATTGTCTATCGCCAAACAGGCGATGTTGTGACCCTAATTGAAGTGCTAAGCCCTGGAAACAAAGTTGGTACAGAACGAGAAAAGTATATCCAGAAACAGAATCAGATCTTGACGACTCATGCAAATCTGGTTGAGATTGATCTGCTCGGATATGGTCGGTCCACAGTCTTGGCTCGTGATGTTCCCATTAGCAAACCCGCTGACTGGCGCTATATGATCAGTGTCAGTCGTTCAAACCGTCGCAACCGATTAGAACTATATCCTATTCCACTAAAAGTGCGACTTCCCCGATGTTTAATTCCGCTTAGAGCAGCAGATCCCGACGTAGTCTTGGATCTTCCTATGCTCCTAAATCGATGTTACGATGCCGGTCGCTACGACCTAATGATTGACTATACTCAATCACCTTCGGTAACCCTGACGAAAGGTGAGCAAGCTTGGGTAGAAGTGCTTCTTCAAAACGCCAATTTACGCCCTCATGGCGATTAGGGCGAAACCAACACCAATCCTTCAGGCAAAGACTCGCCAAAGAGCCGCTCTTGCTCTTCCTTGTCCAGATTAGCCTCTGCATCCATCAGCAAAGATTGAAAGCGGTCTGAGCGGGGATGCTGCTCTAACCACTTAGCGACTCGATCTCGATTCTCCTCGGGTACGTCTCGAACCCGATCCCCGGTGTGACGCGCCAACATCACCAAAACCTGAGCCACCCCATCTGCCTGCTGCAAGGGCAGATTCAGAATCGTCTCTAGCCAAGCCGATGCCTCTGTGCCAGGAATCAGTCGGTCGATGGGGCCATAGGCTGGGGTGCGCGCGCCAAAGCGACTCAACGCCCACAGCTCTTGCAACTTGTACCCGCGCTTGCCTTTTTTGAGCAACGTACGCCCTAGCTCCACCTTAATATTGACCGGCAGCCATTCAAAATTCGCTAGGGCCAACCAGATCTCCGAGAGTTCGGCATCCCCCAGGTGTTTGGGATAAGGACTCTTTGATTTCTTGCGCCGTTTGCTACCGCCTGCCAATATGTAAGAACGAATATGGCTGAAGAAGTCGGCCTGCTGCCCTGCCTTCATCCCTCCTGCAACCCGACGCCAGAAGATCCACCACTCGGTCCGATTTTGGGTACTTTTGGGGAACTGCAAACCCTGGAAATAGAGAGTCCATACCCTCTTCATGCGCCATTCATCGACTGGATCCCCAAATCCTGGGCGCAGACAAAAACCCAGCAGGTTGAGCCAGCGTGCCTCATGTTCGGCGCTGATGGCCCGCTCATTCATCACTTCCAATAGGGCATCAGCCAGTTGACGGATGAGCGGCACGGGCCAGGATTCTTTAGAGAGTTTGAACATCTCCTCCAACTGCTTACGAAGATCCTGGGGCTTGTGGTTCGTGTTTCCATCTTTGACAAATGTTTGGCGAATCAGCTCCTGAGCGGCCTCAATCATGGCCTGATCAACCGTCTCGGCTACGACAGCTTTGTCACTCGTTGGCTCCTCTCCCTGACGGATGTCAAACTGAAGCTGCCAGCGATGCTCACTGCGTTGGGCATAGCACCATAACTCCAAAGTCCCTACTTCGGTTAGGCGCACACCTAGCTGAACAGGCAACCGATCTACGCTCCCTCGGCGCCCATAGCGTAGAACCGTCTGAATCGGTGGCAACAAGGTGATCTCATCCTCTGTCAAGGAAACAGTATCACCTAACTTGTCACCCAAGCGGGTGCTCGATGTGTAGAGTTGGAAAGAGACAGGTTGGTTGGTCAGCGCCTCAAAGGCCAGTTCACTCAGGCGGACCTCGCTTCCCTCTTCGGTGCCGCGAGGGACCAGACAGACGGCTCGAATCAACTCAGGAATTGCACCATTCTCTGTTTGCTCTCTTCCAACCCCCTGATCCACTAGATTCTCTTCAGCATTCCCTTCAATACTTCCCACGCCAATATAAAACGCTCGGGGACTACCCGATCCAACCCGAACGCCTCGGCCCACTCTGACCAAACCATAATAAGCTGCGCCCATAGCTACCGCCAGTTCAGGCACAGGGTTTTCTAGCTCCGTAGGCACCCATTCAACACCAGCCTGCGGCTCAAACCAATCGCCGACTTGCGTTTGGATCCGCTCTCGAATGATGGGGGGAGCCAGCGTACCACCGTTAAAGAGTAGATAGTCAGGATAGAGCGCCTCGCGACCCGTTTCACTTTGAAGTAGGGGCTGAAAACGTTGCCAGAATTGGGCCAAATGACGGGTAATAGCCGGATCTTGAACATACGGAAGACCCAACTCCATCAAGCCTGAGCGGGCCGATCTAGATGCTGGTGCATCTAAGGATGTTTGGGGAAAGAAGCCATCTAGAATCACCTGTTCGATGTCTGTTCGATCCAGGCTGGCGCGCAGGGTACCTCCAATGAGGCTGCTGCCTTGGCCCACAATGGAGAGTTCAACCTGCTCTTCTTTGGTACTTCGATCCAGAAGAATCTCTTTGGCTTTGCGAGATTGGTAAACAAGTTGTGGCCAGCGACCAGGATCCAACTTACCGGGTTGACCCAACATCCTGGTTTCGGCAAAGCGACCGAGCGCCAGATCCATATTGTCCCCGCCAAGCATCAGGTGCTCACCTACAGCGAGCCGATCAAAGCGCAGCCCTGTAACCCCCTCTCGCACGGCAATGACGGTAAAGTCAGAGGTTCCACCGCCCACATCGCAGACCAGAATCAGCTCGCCTGCACTCATGCGCTTTTGCCAATCCTCTTCATGGCGCGAGAGCCAAGCATAGAATGCGGCCTGGGGCTCCTCTAGCAAAACCACACCCTTCATGCCCGCTTCCCGGGCTGCAGTCAAGGTCAGTTCTCTAGCCACTTCATCAAATGAGGCGGGAACCGTGAGGATGACAAGCTGTTCATCGAAGATATTCGGGTCACTCCAGCTCATTTCACCGAGCGCGGCCCCATCGCCTTCATCGGCTTGAAGAGGTTGAAACTGACTTTGTTGGTCCGATTCTGCCCCGTCGTCCTGCCCGGCCATCTGCTCATTCCAGGCTTCGCGGATATGCTGGAGGTACCGGACGCTGGCTTCAACCGGGGAAACCTTAGCCACATCATCGTCGCTTCCCCAAGGCAGGATCGGCGCGGTTCGATCAACAGCGCTATAGGAGAGCCAGGACTTGGCCGACGCAACCAACCGTTCTGGCACATGGGCACCTTGCTCACGAGCAAATTCACCAACAGCAAAGATGCGTTCTGCGGCCCAGGGTAAATCGGTGCTACCCTCCGGCAAGTCATAGTCACCGGGTAAGTACAAAAAGGAAGGCAGCACGGAACGGATACCTACTTCTCCAGCGGCCACCAGTTGGGGGATTTGCAGGTAGCGGATCTGCCGCTTTGTAACAGGGCTGTTACCATTCTCAGACGCCAGCGACCCACTATCCTGATGCTCCTCGGATGTCCCTTCCTGTAAATCTACATATAAATCTACGTAGGCCACCGCAGAATTCGTTGTCCCTAGGTCAATCCCAATGACGTAGCGATAGCCTATTTCTTCTGATACTGATGCTTCAGTCTCTAATTCTTCCAAACTATCCACCAACCTACTCTTCCTCTCGAATCGCAAATTCCAGCTTCCACTGACGATTGTCATCGCGTGAGATACACCAGAGTTCCAGGGTACCAATTTCGGTTACCCGACTTTGCAGCAGAACGGGAATGACAGTGCCGCCTTCATCTGTATCGGTCGCAGGCAGCAAGGTCTCCATTTCGGTGATCTTCTCAATTTCGCCACTCCAATCCTCCACTTCCTGGCCAACTTTGTCACTGTTTCGAGTGGTGGTTGCCAACAGGGGAAAGACGGCCGTTTCGCCCACAATGAGGCCAAACTCCTTGGTCAGAATCTCGGCTTCTGTCCCTTCTTCCATGCCAAAAGGCACCACACATAGGGCCTTGATGGGTGTGGGAATACCTGGAACGGCCGGCATAGAACTTTCGATGCCAATGTAATAGGTGCGAGAGGTGCCAGCCCGAATGCGGATTCCTTTGCCCTGTCGAACCAACCCATAATAGGCCGCGCCCATGGCCACCGAACGATCCAGGTCTACCGAATCCAGTTCCCGCACATGCTCATCCCCACGCCACTTGCCCAGGGCCTCCATAATCTGGTGACGCAGCGGATCGGCCTTCATAACGCCTCCATTAAAGAGAACCGCCGCAGGGAAGGCTGGCTTTTCATCTTCTTCATTCTGGGTCGTCTGAGTTCCCAGGAACTGAGCTAGGTGCCGAGTAATGGCTGCATCAGCTGCGTAAGGCAATCCCATCTCACGCAGACCAACTTGGGGTTTGCTTTCAGGATATTCACTGGCATCACCTATAGGAAAAAAGCCCTGAAGCAGAACCGATTCCACCTGGCTACGAGTGAGCTCCGTGCTGATGGTGCTGCCGAGTAGTGAAGAGCCGCGGCCTAGAATTGTAATAGGGACCGTCTCCAACGTTGGATCATTCATCAGCTGCTCTTTGGCGCTTCTACAGCTATGCCAAAGGCCCTGGAATTGCCAGTTGTCGAGTTGGGTACCCGCTTGGGCCAGTGTCCCACGAACGGCATAGGCAAGCGTCAGATCCATATTGTCGCCACCCAAGAGGATATGATCACCCACAGCTGCTCGGCGAAGCTCAAGGTTGCCCTCTTCTTCAGTGACTTCAATAATGCTAAAGTCGCTTGTCCCACCACCTACATCGCAGACCAGCACCGACTCTCCCACGTTGATCCGCTCGCGCCATTTGCCACCTTCCGCCTGTAACCATGAATAGAAGGCTGCTTGAGGCTCTTCTAACAGAATCAACTGATTGAACCCGGCCATCTGAGCCGCCTGAACAGTAAGCTCACGCGCCACAGCGTCGAAAGAAGCCGGAACAGTTAGATAGATCTCCTGCTGCTCCAGACGTGAATCCAGATCGTCTGCAGCCATCACCTGATTCCATGCTTGGCGAATGTGGCTTAGATAGCGGGATGTGGCCTCCACCGGAGAAAGGCGTTGGGCATCTTTGGGTGCCTCCCAAGGCAGGATCTCTGCGTTTCGATCCACGCCTCGATGGCAGAGCCAGGACTTGGCCGAAGCAATCAGTCGATTCGGTAGCTCTGCGCCACGACTGCGAGCAAAGGTTCCGACCACGAATTCCATCTCTGCATTCCAGGGCAAGCTCAGGCTATCTGGCGGCACATCATGGGGACCAGGTAATAAGAGAAAAGAGGGTAGCAAAGGTTGGGCCTGCACTTCGCCAGGCGCGATGATCTGAGGGATCTCCAACAATTTGACCTCTGGTTCTTGGCCATCGGGCAAATCGCTCAATGTGTATGCAACGACGCAATGAGTCGTGCCTAAATCAATACCGACGATATACTTGGGTTCTTGCAATGTTACTATTCCTTAAAGCTGTTCTATAAAATTTGGACGCGTTATATCTCAATCTCAGCAGCCGCAATGATCTCCTCCCCTCCAGTTCCACTGGTCCGTTGGGGGAGATTTACAGCCTGGGCGCGCCAGCCGCGATGGCGGAGTGCCCCAGAGAAGGGTGGTTCACCACTGACGTTGCCTGATAAGCGGATGGAATGTGCATCAAAACCGGCATCCACAGTAACTGTATCGCCCTCGGCTTCTGTAAAGATCGGTTCTAAATTTAAGGACTCAGACAGTGCCTCTTTACAACCGCTGTGAACAGTGCGGGCGGCGGCCCCAACTTGGTCATCACTAAAGGGTGTCAAATCCTCTTGCAAAAAGTCGATCAACCGACCCTTACGCTGAAGAATGGCCAACATCTGGAGCGCACCGGCTTCGGTCACCTTGGCTATATCTACCTGAGGCTCAGCCTTAACAGGTGGTGGAGCAGGCTTAGGCTCCGGCTTGGGCTGAGTAACAACGGCGGACTCTGCTGGTGGTGTGGGTAGAGAGGCCCGCACTTGCTGAGCCAGCCCTCGGCCAGCAAATTGCAGCAGCAACCAAAGCACCACAGCCCCAATAGCCGAAATGATGTAAAAGTTGAGTGATTGAATATCGGTAGGGAAACCATTCTGGGTAATGTATTGAGTGAACCCAACCAATCCACCAATACAGAGTATCACCAAGAGTAGAGAAACGAGTGCAAAGCGAAGAGATGCATTCATTTGATAAGAGATCCTTTATGCCATCATGCTGCCCGATTTATTTTGGGTAGCGGAATTGTAAAACGGATTTGTAAAGTGAAATTGTAAAGTTATAAGACTACTATGGGAATTTTAATCTGAAATGGAAGAAAAGGGAAAGATCACAATGATCTATGGTATACTTCTACCCTCATTGAAACCACGGGAAGAGAAAATCGTACCTATTCATGGAACAGATCCGTTCAGCCCTTCGGGCGTTAATCGACTCAGTTGAACTGGGAAGCTTGCCCTCGCTTGGCACCATTGTCGACTCTATGGATGGCGTGGCTTGGCTGTTGACCTTTTTGATGGTGGCGGCCATAGGCGTTGGGACCTATTTTGCCCTGAGCACCCGGCGTACGTTTGTGGATATCTATGATGTGGAGACGACGCCAGCCTTGCTTCTTGAAGAGTTGAAACGAGATCCGACCCTTTTGCCACCTTCTGACATTCTTCGTAAATTGGGGGCAGAAGCTACGCTGGAACTGCTGGAATTTGGTGACCGGGCAGATGACCCGGCTTGGCGCTTTCGCTGGGGCAGCATTCGCAACGACCTGATCTATCTTCTGAGTCAGCAAAACGCATTTGGAACCATCTATGCCTTGGCCCGTTATTATCGTAGTGAGGACAAAGGAGAGCCAGATACCATACGGATTCGACGGACCGTGTTGATCCACAAGCTGGGAATTACTCGTTTTCTGCAACCCAATGAACAAGGCGCGCCTAGCGAGTTGCGAATTCGGCACCATCCTTCAGAGGTCATCGGGGACTTGGGATTTCAAGGATCGGCGATCTGGCTCATCCCTGATGAACCGGCATCGCCGCCAAGGGGACCCCTTCTTGAAATGGATCCGATTGAGTTTCATACACTAGAGGCAGTCGATATTCACATCCACATTCGTCAGACACCCATGATTGGGGGTGGCTTTAAGATAAGCCTGGAAAAGCGACGCGAAATGTGGATTGTGGTCAAGGAAGAGATAGAATGGGCCTCTTGATCTCGCTGCCGAATTTATTAATTTTACGGTTTCTACGTTACTTTCTATAAATTTCTATGTCAGCATTCGGAATTAGTCCGACTGAAGCCGCTATATTTGTTAACGTTGGCGTTTCGTCGGTTGTTATTATTTTGGCCTTCTCTCTGTTGGCCTACACGCTTATCTATAACTTTCGCAATTCAGCCGCCCAAGCTTTTGCGCTCTTTTTAGGGTGTATTGTGGTTGCTTACTCTGGTGATGTTGCCTTGAATCGGGTTCTATCGGAAGATGCAGCTAACGTTTGGATCCGGGTTCAGTGGCTGGGCATTGCCATGCTTCCTTGGGCTTACTATATTTTCTCCCAAAGTGTCTTGCAGCAGACCAACACAACGGTGCCGTGGGGAAGAAATATTGGGCGGATAATGCTTCTATTGTCCCTCCTTAGTGTCTTGAGTGGGTTGTTCGGCAACCAGCTTCTTGGCGAACTGACCTTTCGCCCGCCCCTTAGCTATTTGGAATCGGGTCCCTTCTTTTGGCTCTTTGCCCTCTTCTTTGGGGCGGCACTATTGCTTTCGCTAGCCAACATTATCAAAGCAAGGAAACGCTGCCTAACAGAGAATAGCCGCAAGAGAATGACCTATCTTTTGCTTGGCTTTGTGGCCCCTGGCATTGGCGTCTTCCCGTACTTGATGGTGGTGGGCCAATTGACGGGTAGCCCCCAAAGCAATGCACTTGTCTTTTTCTTGGCGCTGTTGGCCAATGTATTGGTTGGCATCTTTCTGGTCTTTATGAGCTACACGGTTGCTTACTTTGGGGTTCTCACACCTGACCGAGTTGTTCGATACCGAATGCTGCGCTTTTTTACTCGCGGCCCGATAGTTGCTATTTTGGTCATCTTTGCAATTCAAACCCTGCCTCGTATTGAACGTGTATTGGGGCTGCCCAGAGATATTATTCTTTTCAGCGTGATCACTGGCGTGATTATCTGTAGCCAACTCATTTTAAGCGTGACAAAAACGTTGGTGGATCGGCTCGTCTATCGGGAGGATTTTGACGAAGCTGTATGGCTACGTGAATTAGATCGCCGCTTGCTAACAACATCTGATTTGCGTCAATTCTTGGAGAACAATCTGACAGCCCTTTGCGAGTTGCTCCAGTCTCCGAGCGGGTTTGTCGCAGCAGTTGTCGGGCCTGATCTTATTTTGGAGGCTACGGTAGGCGATCATGGTGCTCATGACCAGATTATCCAAGTAGATAACTGGAGCGATGCACTCTCCGCCGCCCAGCAACAGAGTTTGGGTACGCTGAATGGACTTGTCGAACCAACCTACCATGCAGGGTTCTGGGTTTGGCCGTTGATGCAACCAAATCATAACTCAGAGAATGGTTCAACTACCAGTTCAGGAGAACCTTCAGCAAATGGCTCAGCCACTTCTTCATCAAAGGGGTTGCCGTTGGGTATTCTGGGTGTCCTTATCAATGAATCCGCTACACTGCGCCGGACAGAGCATATCAACGGCATGAGCAACTTGATTCCAAATGGCAAGGTCGTAAAAGCCATGTTTAGCGAATTGAGCAATCAAAGACCTGCCCAAGCTGAGAACGGAGCAAGTAAAGAAGTAGAGAAATCGAGCAAGCCATTCCCTCACTTTACGGAAGTAGAGAAGATGGCGCTAGAGCGGATGATCGAACGCACAGGACGTGTTCTTATGGATCGCCAGCTTCAGCAGGAAGTTTTTGGTGCGTTACGCCGTATCATCCCCGAAATTGATGAGATCCAACAGTTGCGTAATACCGATGCCTATGTTGAAAAGGTGGTAGATGGGAAGAGTACCTCAACGCTTCTTGACCCCAGCCCAATCCACTCACCAGAATTCAGTGCTTGGGTAAGAGATGCCCTGAGCCATTATTGGGGGGGGCCCAAATTAACCCGTAGTCCGTTGACTAGTTTGCGTGTCGTCTCCCAAAGTTTGGACAAGGCTGACGGCGACCCAACCAAAGCGTTGCGGCTTGTACTTGGATCGGCTATTGAGCGAATGAAACCAAATGGAGAAGAGCGAAATACACCTGAGTGGCTGCTTTACAATATTTTAGCCATGCGATACATCGAAGGGAAAAAAGTGCGGGAAGCAGCCAACCGCCTTGCCATGAGTGAGAGTGATCTCTACCGAAAACAGAGAGTAGCCATTGATCAAGTGGCTCGATTGCTGAGTGAGATGGAGCAGGATAGAGATTAATATCAGTAGTTTTGCATGTATTGGGCTGCACCATGGGAGATGAAGATCGAACAAAGATCATGAAGATTGCGCAGATTTTTATCTTTCTAATCTTTTTATCTCTGTTATTTTCAGGACAGGCTGATTATCAGAAAGAAAATCATGAAGGATAGCTATCCAAATTGGTGGAGTGAACTACAAGACAGTGTTAGCAAAGAGATGGTAGGGCTGCTTGCGTTTCTCATCGGCGGTTTCTTTTTGCTTACCCTACTCAATAGTGAAGATTCGTGGTTAGAACGTTATACGGGGTGGACGGCACCCTGGTTTGCTTTGGCCATCATCCTCTTTGGCGCTGTGCTGATGCTCTCTCGCCGGGCCGGTTACTGGAGTTTGGAGGCGATTATTGGGGGGCAGCTCCTTCTCCTCAGTTTAATGACTAATACATTCATTCTCCAAAATCAAGCGCCAGACTGGGTACCCAGCTTCGAGGGCGAAAATGGTGGTCTCGTTGGGTGGACCTTTGGAAATCTGCTGGTCTCTAGCTTTGGACGTTGGCCAGCCTTTGCCCTGATGCTTATGGCGGGCGTGATCGGCACCATCATGCTTTTTCGCTATACTCCGTTGGTTTATCTCATCGGGCTTGGGCAAGGTCAGTGGCCATCCGTGCGTCAGCGAGCTACCCAAGGCTTGCAAGCTGCTCAGAGACTGGTCGGCAACGTCTTTTTTCGTAGGGATGAGCAATATTATGAGGGAGCAGACTACGAAAATCTGAACCGCCAGGATGACGTCGACATCTGGGAACCTGGGGAACGCGCGGAGAACCGCTATGGAAACCCTTATGGATCGAATGGATCAACAGTGGACATTTATGAAAATGAAGTGGATTCACAGGCTACACATGAGGATCTTCATGGCGGGCATTACGGGTCCGCTGCGGACCCATACGATGTAAATGGACAAGCCGCTACAGGGCCCAATTCACGGGTAGTAGACCAAAGCAGATCCGATCGCCCTACGCCTAGCGAAAGAGCACCGACAAATAACCGTCCAGCAAATCCACTCAACCGACCCAAAGCAAGCAGCACTCCCAAACCCATTCGCAAGTCGGGAGAGTTGCCCGACATGGATATCCTTATCAGTGACAGCGGTCATTACGTCAACGAACAGGAACAGGCATTGGCCCAGAGAATTGAGGATACGCTGGAAGATTTCAATGTGCCTGTACGTGTTGTTCATATTGAGAGTGGCCCTACCGTCACCCAATTTGGGGTCGAACCACTCTATCTCGAGCGCGCGGGGCAGCGCCGTCGTATTCGGGTCAACAGCATTGTCAAATTGGCAGATGATTTGGCATTAGCCCTCGAAGCGCCCTCGGTACGTATCGAAGCACCGGTGCCGGGCAAGCCCTATGTTGGGATAGAGGTGCCAAACATCGATAAGGTCATGGTCAATTTGCGAGGGCTGATTGAAGCTAAGCAGTGGCGCAAAGAGGCAGGGACGTTGGGCCTGGGGTTAGGACGAGACACAGCTGGCAAACCTGTCATTATTGATCTGGCCAAGGCCCCTCATATGTTAATTGCGGGTGCCACGGGTGCGGGGAAATCTGTCTGCATTAACACCATTATTATCAGCTTACTCATGCGGCACGGGCCAGAAAGCCTGCGTTTTGTTTTGGTGGATCCCAAGATGGTGGAGTTACCAGGCTACAATGGAATCCCTCATCTATTAGGAAAAGTCATTATCGATGCAGATCAGGTTATGGGCATGCTGACGTGGCTGCTGCTAGAAATGGATGATCGCTATCGCCTATTCAAAGACGTTGGTGTACGTAATATCGACACATATAACAGCCAAGCACGCAAAAATCGCAAGAAGGACGCGCCCAAACCGCTGCCCTACATTGTGATGATTATTGACGAGCTGGCCGATCTGATGATGACGGCGGCAGATGACATTGAGCGTCAGATCTGTCGTCTGGCCCAGATGGCTCGTGCCACAGGGATTCATCTGATCCTGGCCACTCAGCGACCCAGTACCGATGTGGTAACTGGGCTAATCAAAGCCAACTTTCCCACACGTATTGCATTTGCCGTCTCTAGCCAAATTGATAGCCGTGTAATTATGGATACACCAGGGGCTGAGCGGCTACTGGGCCGCGGTGATATGTTGCTGATGCGTTCAGACACAGCCAAACTCAAGCGGGTACAAGGTTGCTACGTATCTGACGATGAAATTAACAGCGTTGCCAAATGGTGGAAAGATGAACGGGCGGCCAAAGCCGAAGCAGCGGGTGAAACGATTCTCCCCGTTGTGCCGCCATGGAATAGCATCATGGATAAGTTGGATGAGGATGAAGAGTTAATCTTAGATGCCATTGACCTGTTGCGAGATCTTGAATCGGCCAGCACAAGTTTTATGCAGCGCAAGCTCGAAATTGGTTATCCTAAAGCTGCCCGATTGATGGAGGAGTTGGAACAACGCAAAGTGGTTGGGCCGGACCAGGGCGGGGGGCGTGGACGGAAGGTACTCCTTAAGAAAGAAGACGGGGATGACGAAGATGGGCTAGGAGATGACCTTGCTGAGGAAGAAACGGTCAATGCTAGGTGAGCCATCTATAATTCGCCAGAAAGGTTTTGTCCCGACTGTTCTATCCACTCTGGAAAATTTCAAGAAGGAAAGACAGAATTGTTCTGGCCATCTATAAGAAGCAGAAGCCATTGGGTTAGAAACCTTATGCCGTGGCATGGATTCTGAATGTTAGAGATTGCAATTAGAGCTGTTGCCATAAGTGTAGACTGAAGCGAAGAGTGCCATGCACGGAATACGATGAACTTGTTTCTCCAGAGCGCTTCATCCCCGTGCGTTGTACGCTTTGCGGGGTACCATCCTTAAGTCAGCACCTATGGAGCTGTTGCTAATAGTGCGGCATTCGATACGCCGGATACTCTGGATACCCCGTGAACTTGAGATATGGTAGAAAGCGAGGCTAAAGTAGATGGATAGAAAACAAATTGGCACATTGGTCGCGGCCCTCGGATTGCTTGTAATTTTACTAATTGGTTATATGGGCTATCGGAATGGCTTGCTTTTGCCGAGCCGAGTAGAGGCTCAGGACGAGGATACAGGTGACGTTGAGTTAGACGATCTAGAGAATGTAATCTGGGCCTCAGGCAATCTAGAACCGGTTGAGTGGGCTAGGCTGAGCAGCCGCAGCAGCGGACTTGTGCAGGAAATTCATGTTTCAGAAGGCCAAGAGGTCTCTAAGGATACAGTTTTGCTCACGTTAGCGAATGAGGATGCTCAGGCTGATGTTCTCGTTGCCGAAGCTGCGGTAGCCGAAGCCCAAGCCAGCCTTGATCAACTCTTGGCAACTGCAACCGAGGCAGAAGTCGCCTCTGCACAAGCCCATCTGGCCAGCGCAGAAGCAGCTGTCTTGATGGCTGCCGGCCGTATGTTAGAACTTCAAGCAGGAATCGAGTCGGCCCAGGCGCTGGTTCGGGTCGCAGAAGCAGAGTACGGCGTCTTAGCGTCACCACCAACCCAAATTAGGGAGACGGCAGCAGAAGCCAATGTAGAGGTGGCTCAGGCAGCTGTACGTCAAGCTCAAGCTGCTTATAATTTGGTTCAAGGCGATCCGCAGATTGGTGCTCGCCCCGAATCTCGCGCACTCTATGAAGCGACTGCTGCTCTGGAAGCAGCCCAAGCCCAAGCTGCACTTAGCTTATCTGGCGCAACGAATCAGCAGTTGGCAGCGGCTCTTGCTACGATCGACAGCACCAAAGCCCAGCTTATGATCAGTGAAAGCCAGACAAGCGGGGTTGAGGGAGAGATGCAGGCAGCCATGGCCCAGCGAAAAAGTGCCCAAGCCGCTCTCAATATGCTGCTGAATGGTGCCACGGCGGAGGATGTGGCCATGAGCCAGGCCAGACTCCAATCGGCCCAAGCGGCTTTGACAGCGGCCAAAGCCCGACTGGATAGCTATCAGGTAATGGCACCATTTGATGGCCAAGTCGGCATCATCAATACGCGAGTTGGCGAGGTGGTCTTGCTGGGCGATATGCTCTTCCAATTTGGCAACACAAATCGTCTGCATATTCGCACCACAGATCTGAGGGAGACAGATGTCATTCATCTTTCGCTCAACATGCCTGTGGAGGTGAGTTTTGATGCTTTGCCGGACCAGATCTTCCAGGGTACCATTACCCAAATTGCCCCGGTTAGCAACACCGACCGAGGTAGCACCAGCTATACAGTCCAGATTGATGTGCCCAATCTTGATCAACGGTTGCGCTGGGGAATGACTGCTTTTGTGAATATTTCGATTGGTGGATAAGGGAATTGGGGACGGGGATTCCGGATTGGGCCGTTGCGACGACTCAGACGAGCATCATCCACCATTCACATTCACGGTGAACCACCCACAATGAACAACAGCTCTCCGCTTGTACGAGCGGACCACCTAACCAAAATCTATGGCAAGGATGAGACGGAAGTACGTGCATTGGATGATGTCTCGTTCACCGTTTATCGTGGTGAGTTTCTCTCGATAATGGGTCCCAGCGGCTGTGGCAAGAGTACGCTACTGAATCAACTAGGTGCCCTGGATAAACCGACCAGTGGTGAGGTCTGGGTCGCAGATGAAAATCTAGCCGAGTTACGCAACGTAGACGGCTTTCGGGCCAAGACTGTCGGGTTCATCTTCCAGCTCCATAATTTGCTACCGACCCTAACAGCGCTAGAGAATGTGGAGGTCCCAATGATTGGGTACGGTGGAGGTCGCTCCAAAAGAAGGGGCAAGGCGGCAGAATTATTGGATATGGTGGGGCTGGGGGATCGGCTGAGCCATCTGCCTAATCAGCTTTCGGGTGGCCAGCGGCAACGGATTGCGGTAGCTCGGGCATTAGCCAATGATCCGGCTCTTATTCTGGCAGATGAACCGACAGGGGCCTTGGATAGCCAAAGTAGTGAAGAACTGCTGAAATTGCTTAGCCAGCTCAATCGTAGCCAGGGAACAACCCTTATCGTCGTCACACATGACCAGCGGGTTGCTCAGGCTACCCAGCGAATCTTGCGCATGGATGATGGTCAGATTGTCGAGGATCATCGGGTGCAGAACCCTTATGAAGAGGACTTGCGCAATCTGGCCCATAGTCACTTGGGTCAAGCATTGTCCCACGGCCAAAGTGGAGATGTGTCCATCCTCAATGCGGAAGAGCAAGAAGTATTGCGTCAATTATTGGAACGAATTAGCGGAGTGAATCAGCAACCAACACCATGACCGAACAGGCACTTACAATAGAGACTTTACGCTTTGCATATCCGGAGCAACCTGAGGCCATTCAGGGGATCGATTTGACCATTGACGCTGGCGAGCGGGTAGGGTTGATTGGGCCAAACGGGGCGGGCAAGACGACCCTATTTATGCTTATCTGTGGCGTGCTGAAGCCGTCCAGTGGCAAGGTAATGCTCTTTGAAAATCAGGTCAAGCCAGGCTCATTTCATCCCGAAGTTGGATTGGTATTCCAGTATCCTAACGATCAGCTCTTCTCACCTACCGTGAGGGATGACATTGCATTTGGGCCACTCAATATGGGCCTTCCTACCGAAGAAGTTAACCAAAGAGTGAACCATGCTATGGGCCAAGCCAACTTGCTGGAGTTGGCGGATCGACCGCCTCATCACCTATCGGGTGGGCAGAAGCGAATGGTGGCCATCGCTGGTGTGCGAGCTATGACGCCACGCCTGGTCATCTATGACGAACCCAGCGCCAATTTGGACATTCGCTCTCGGCGCCGGCTCATCGAATTTTTAGAGAACTCTACAGAAACGATTTTGGTCTCATCCCATGATTTGGAGTTAATCCTCGAAATTTGCCCTCGAGTTATCCTACTCGACCAAGGGCAGATTATTGCCACTGGTCCAGCTCAAGAGATCATGCGCAATAGTGAGCTAATGGAGGCCCATGGGTTAGAGACGCCCCATTCGTTGACATTCCACGGGTGAAATACCCTCCATGACATGCTGTTCCCAAAAGTGACACGATAGACAAAAAAAGTGACATGTTTGCCAAAATATGTGACATGTTCTTCAAAAGCACCAAATAACCCCTTGTTTTTACACTAAAAGTATGGTAGGGTTTGCTATCATCACAGACAAACTGAATTGTGCCGAATCGTTAATTGGCAACTATTCAATTCTCCACCGCTAAGAAAACCCATTTTTCATCACACTCATCCTGGTAGTTTGCAATCGACTTGGTAATGGCTAGGCAGAACGCTGGCCAAATAACTAAATGATTGCAACCTACTAAGCCATTTATTAAGTCTACACAACGCTGCTCCCACTATTGCATAAAATTTTATGGTTCAATTGGTTTTCAAACCAACAGAAACCCTGAAGAACCAAATATATTTAGGAGCAAATTCATGCAACTCTTATTTCGTGTCGTGCATGGTAAGGTAGGCCGCGCCCTATCGACTTTCCTCATTTCTCTTTTCTTATTTTTGACACTTCTTTTCTCTTCTAATATGTCGAATAACCGTATTGCCTACGCAGGTGGAGAACTCTTCTGTTTCGATGCAGGTGTTTTTGATCATGTGAACCAACCGCTTGGCGCAGGCTGGGAAATTATTGCTATATCTCAAAATGGTTCGCATGATAATATCAATGGTTTGACCAACCGTTCAGGTTTGGCAAGGTTTAATCTACCTGTTGGAGAATGGACGCTTCGACTTGTCATCCCTGATAGCTATATCCGAATCACCTCTCCAGAGCTCTCCATCACTGTTACGTCAACTCAGCAATCCAGGGGTTGCACAAATGTGCTTTTCAAAGTGCAACGCGTTGTTTCTGTAACCATAATCAAACTTAACCAAGAGCAGAGACCGTTGCCAGGGTGGACCATAAAAGTAAATCCCGCCCCGGGCTATGAATTAGGCAAGTCTGACCCCGTGACTGCAACGACCAGCATTACGGGTGTAGCTCATTTTAACCTGACGGAAGGCGTCTGGATCTTTAGCGAAATGGAGCCAGAAGGTGTTGACTTTGCAGTAGTTGCACCGATTGGTGGCTCGATTGGCGTAACTATCACAGCACCAGGACCTCATACGATTTATTTTGATAATAGAATTCGCCCTAAGGGCTGTATCGATGTGCAGATGATGGCAAAAGCCGTTCCAGGTTCAAATGGCATTGACTTTCCTTTGGCCCAATGGGGGGCAAGCGTATTAAAGAGTGATGGAACACCCCACGTGCAGGGGATAACTGACATTAATGGCTTTGTGAGATTTAGCGATCTACCCTTTGGTCCATATCAGGTTGAGACAGAAAATCGTATTGGGTGGAGGCCACTAGGACCATCCGTTGTTGACGTTTCAATTGAAAGAGATGATGCCTGTGTCCAAGTCACTTTTCAATACCGACAGGATCACGCTCACTGCATACAAGGCCGAATGATTGAACGCATTAAATTGGGTGACGATCAAGAATTTGAGGTCGGTGTAGCGGATTGGCCAATTATCGCAGCCATTGTCGATGACAGCGGGTTTCCGCTACAGGAAACCCGAACTGATTGGGAGGGACGGTATGAATTTCGACTACCGGAGAATGATTATCGAATCACGAATAATGTTCAATTTGAGGTTTGTGCCATTGCTCAACCTAGTTGGAGTATACTAGGTGAACAATGTCAAGTGGTTGAGATTGGACCAGCTGGGCAATGTGCACCGGTAAAGGGTTTTGAGATTCAACCAGCGCCTATTATTACGGCCACCCCGATTCCGGAAGGAGGTGTCGTACCTAGTCAATCCCCACAATTAGACCTATCCGTAACATCTGGTAAAGTGACATCAGGTACTCTTGAATCTACTACAGAAATTACCGGTGATTTAATAGCAGAGGATGAAACAGAGGGAGGGGCAAGCGCTGTACAGTCTTCTATTAGCAAGGCAGCTTCTAGCGGTGAACACCCAACCAGCGATGCCGTCGTATCCGCAGATGTGATAACGTCCAGTCGTGAAGTAGCATCCGATAATAACACCACCGGTAGTGAAGTTTCCTCTGGCGTTGATACAACCTCAAGTACAGAGGGTATACCTCAAGTTAAGGCAGTATCCAGTAACGGCGTCCCTTTTAGCCAAGAGGGATCTTCCTATGCAGAGCCAATATCTGGAACCCTTCCAGCCCTTGTTCAGGTGACTCCGCAGGTTGTTATCATTTCGTCTGTTGTGGTCACCTCTTCAGATGAGACAGCAGTGCCAACATCATTACCAACATTTACCGTCGCGCCAACTTCAACATCAGCTGCCACGCAACCTGTAACGCCTATGCCAACGCAAACACCTAAACCAACGCAGACGCTTCTTCCAACACTTACATCGATTCCAACAGCGACAGCAACACCTGTGCCTACAACCACGCAACCAACTACGTCACAATGTAAGCAACACCATGTAGCGAAAAGAGGTGAAGGCTTGTTTGTTATCGCAGTGAGATACAACAGGTCACTAAGTGATATGCTTCTGGCCAATCCCGAGATACAGAAACATCCGCAACTACAAATTTCTATGGGACAGCTAATTTGTGTGCCGTAGGGTTTGGCTAAGGGTCTGTCCAAGAATATCCTAGTTTGACAACGAATCTGAGCTAACACTCTGGCATCTGGACAGCAGTCAATGGATAGAGGCAACCAGCACATGCGCTAAAACAAACACAAGTGTACGTAAGCCAGAACTCAACCAAATTGATGTACCAATCTGCAAAACGGGAATATATACTTTGGCAGGAGTACCCCTGCATTATGTTCATTTGCCGGTGATTTACCAGGGATCTGTCCAGAAATAAGTAAGTTGATTTTTACGGTTTTACACTGGGAAACTTAGCCGCGATTGACGGGAGCATCTCACTTTGGGGGCGAACTTGAATTCTCTCTGAGATGGTGCATTTCACAGCGGCATTTCGAGTCCCGTTTTTGCCCTTCAAAGGCAAAATTCTCTCGAGTAGGAAAATCTTGCCCCGAAACTAAGATGCTCCCGCGGTTGACTCGGCATAGTTTTCATGAAGCCGCATACATATTACTCTAACTCTACCAATAGCCTCTTCTCGATAAAGCCACTTACTGTCCGTTCCACATCTCCCATCAGATCAATATGATCTGGAACTTGGAAGGCTACTTGCATCTGCGCTGTGATCTCAGCAAGATTATGTTGACCATCACATAACTCCCAAATCAGGTGAGCCGTTGGGTTGAGCACATGGAGTTCATCCAAGTCAGGATGGTAGAGCATGGTTTCATCCGTCATATTTTCAACGAGGATATCCGCTCGGCGTTCTGGGGTTGCGGTGTTTGTTGTCTTATTTTTCATGAATAATCGCACTCACTTTCTTTAAAGGCTCAGGTAAATGGTCAAGTGTGAATGGTAATCTACTAATGCCGAATGAGAAGATGCAGAGACCTGATTATCTTGCGTGTGATCCAGATACAGGGTAAGAGAATGGGGCGTAGTCGCAAAACTAAGTATCCCCACATCCGCCGTCGTTGCCCTATGCTAATTTGCCGCCGCTTGCGTTCAATCTCTACGACTTTTCCTACGATTTGATCTTTCTTTGCTTGTTCCTCGGGGCACAGGTTAAAGTCCCCCCACGTTGTCACTGAACCGTTCGGCTCCAACGAAACAATGCGATGCACAATAAAGCAACTGGGAAAACGAATCAACACAATGTCACCGATGCTAAGCTGGTCATGGCTTGGTTGCACTAGTACTCGGTCACCCTTGTGCAAAAAGGGCCACATGCTGATACCATGGACGACGTGCCAATGAGGGTGACCGATTTGCTGCCAAAACTTGAAGGCCATATCGGTCACGCTCCGTGGTTCAATGCTCTGTGGATCAATGTTCTGTGGATCAATGTTCTGTGGATCAATGTTCTGTGGTTCAATGCCAAGTGCATCTTCAATGTCACTGGACTTGGGGTATATATTCCTGGTGTCCATCACTCTTTGGCCTATCCTGGAATTCATTTCTTACTTTCTGCTCTTACTTTCCACCAGCGGTCAGTGGCAAGAAGATGGTAAATGGTTCGGTTCCTGTTGGATCGTTGCCTAAACTAGGTGTTGCTGTTGGCATTATTATTGGCGTCGCTGTTGGCATGACTATTGCCGTTGCTGTGGGCGTGGGTGTGGGTGTGTGCATGGGTGTCAGTGTGGTATCAATTGGTTGGGTAGTGGATGGCAGCGATGATGTTGCCGTTGGCTCACCTGTTGTACTGGGTACTTGTGTAGACGTTGCCGTGAATGTTACAGATGGCTCGGCTGTTGTGGTCTGCAATGGCTCCACCGTGGCTGAACTATCTGTAGGCGTCAGAGTTGGCGTGCTAGTTGACATTGGCTCAGTGGCCATGCTTGTTGGCGTACTCGGTGGTGACTGAGTCGGCGTATGGGTCGGCGTACTAGTCGGAACCAGCGTTGGCGTAGGGGGTATCTGGGGTAGTATCTGGTCTAATGAGGTTGCTGGATCACCGAAGAGTATGAATGCCTCCACCAGTTCATCCCATCCGCTCGATTGGGCATGGGTCGTAATTTTCGCTTTCGTGGTCGCTGCGCCGAGTGTCACAGTCCGCTTCTGGAAAAGCTCACCGTAGAATTCTCGAAGTAGTGCTCGATGGGCAGATGGGTAAAAGAGATTACTCGGTGCCCAAACGGCCACGGCCCCCCCATTCGGCAATCGTTGGAACTTCTCGGCCAACGCCTCGCCTGTTTGAAAGCCAGTAAAAAAACCGTTAAGACAGTTTGCAGTGGTGACAATGGTCAATTTGTTAGTGTTGGTTAAGGCATTCACATCATCGTTCTGATAGATGGTCTGGTTACTGCCCCATTTTCCCCAACGGCTGACGGCTCCGTGTCCGGTGTAGTTTGTCAACAAAGCACCTTCATTCATGCCAGCATTTATGTCAGCAGGTGGATCGTCCCCTTCACTGTAGGTGACAATATCGATTTGGTCTACTGTATAGGTAATGGGCAACAGGGCTGCCAGGGCATCGGAGGTACCCGTAAAGGATGAAGCATCATCGTCTGCCACAAAGAGAACCCGGGTGGACCAGCTCAAATCGGGTGGGTTGGTCTCGTAACGGATAATCTTCTCGACAGTATCTGCCACTTGCTGTGATGTCTGCGCACTCAGCCTGCCCGTAAACATATCCGGTAACACATCATCTCCACTAATCTGCACAAACCAGTTGTCGCTGGGCGTCTGCCCGAGGATCTGGGTCTCGATGAGCTGGCTGGGAACATAGTTGACCGAGCCACTCCCTCGGCGATCCCGATAATCCAGGGTTGCATCTCCCACAAAGATCACGTAGGCGGGCGCAGGTTGTTGCCAATTCTCGTAACTATAGGTCAAAAAATCTCGAATTGCTTGTGGATCAAAGATGCCGTGGCTAAATTCGTCAAAGATGTCGTCAATTGTGGCCGTTAGAACCCGAAGCCCCTGACCCTCGCGGAAGTTAGTCAAGGGTTCAGTTTCGGTAACAAAATCGGAATGAGTTATCAGAATATAGTCAGCAGCGTTGGTAGGTGAGCGCAGGGTTGAAGCGATGTCCAAGCTCATGCGAGTCGGTGTCAGATACTGACTCTCGGCTAGGGCAAAATAACGGCCAGCGACTGAGTAACCGTGGGTAAAATGCAGGGCGATCTCTGGATTGGCTGCGTCGATTGAAACATTCGAGATTCGTTTTATCTGCTTAAGGTTGCTTGTTTCAAAGAGATGCAGATCGGTGGAGGTAAAGCCACTCACAGTCATTTCATATGGTCCACCATCCGGCACCCCAAACGAAACCTGATCATCCTCAGCTCGATAGTGCTGCCAATAGTCAACCTCAATCCAGTTCACAAAGAGCTGGTCGACAGTACTGCCTGTATCGCCGGGCGCAATGATCGTCAGCGTGTTGGGGCCATCATTGAGCAACGTCTGGCTGATAGATACCGTATGGGTAAAGACGCTGAATCCATCCCAAAGCTGATCGTCAATCAGGGTGCCATTGAGCAGGAGACGTGTATGGTGATCGGGATCCGCGCCCGTATCGGTACCGCCTTTAAGTTGAAGGCGTAATTCGGCATTGAGTCCGGTGACATCGACGCCTACAAGTGAATGCGGCAGGGTAAATGGGCGGGTTGTGGTAAACGGTGCAGACAGTCGCTTGCCCCAGAACCAGTGATCCTGTTCCTCGCCGTTGGGCATGGTCTGCCAATAAGCACTGTTGACTTCGGCATGGTGATTTTGGCGGAACTGGGTTGGGCCAGTAGGAGAAGCGTTTTGTGAACCATCTACCGTTTCCATGCGCAGGCCATCGTCATCTCCTAAGGTGAGCCAGTAGACATTTTCGCCGCTGTAATCTGTATCGTGGCTCTCAGCATAAAAAAGAATGGTATCGTTGATATCAAAGGTGCCATCCTCCTCGCCGATTACCCAGATGGCAACCGCTTCACCTTTGTTGGTCAACCGAAGCTTTTTTGGGTCGGCACTGAGGTCATAACCCACATTTACTAAGTCGACGTAGGTGATTTGGTGAAATCCTGCCTGTTCGGTCCAAATCTTGAGGGTATGGGTGACGATCTCGCTGACTCTATTCAGACTGGCCCCATTGACGCTGCCACCTGGCTGGCGCATAGCATCCAAAGAGCCGGTCGCTGGACGCACGAATTGATCGTAGTTGAGCAACGTCTCTTCAAGGATGGGCTCAAAGTAAGGGCTAGTAAGCGTTGGTGCATTTGCAGCCTGCACTTCTGGTTCTGACCAGGCAATCTCAACTTGTATGCGACGGTAGAGGGTGATCGTACCTCTGCCAGGACCGTTACTAGGTTGTTCCGGTAATGGCTGATACTCTATCGGGTAGAATCGGACCTGAACAACGCTCTGGTCCCGCAGTTTGCTTGGTGTACCTAGCTCAATGGGTTGGTGGGATAGCGGCACTTCGTTTATATCTGTTTGTCTAAGGCTAGCCTCAACAGATAGATCGATCTCATCTAGCGAAAAAAGGTTATCGGGTAAGGGTTGAGTAACGATTGGTTCGATTATTGTGGGCAGTTGGAAGTGGCCAGGGACATTTTCAGTCTCTATGTCGAGAATCTTTAAGAATAGTTCAGCATCATCTGGCAAGCCAATGGTTGCGCTGGCAACCGGAATTTGGACAGTTCCGGGCTCCCGTCGCTGTTCTGTGCCGGCCACTTCAATTTGGTCAAACGAATCACTCCCCTGCGCGATACGGCTTACCGTCATCTCGCCGGCCACATATTCTAGCGTAATGGAGCGTTCACTTTTGGCGATCACGCTGATTCCAGTAGATAGCTCGGGCTGGGGTCGCTCAGCATTCGCCCGAACGCTTAATGAGCCGACAAACCCAATTCCGAGAAGTAGTGCAACGAATAAAGTTCTTTTGAGCATGGGGGGTTCCTTCAAATTGCTAGTACGCGACAGCTTAAATGCTTTCGTGGAGACCGTTCCGACTGCAACGCACGGTGAATGCTCTGAATAGAAGGGCGAAAATTCAGGACACTGTGCATCGCAGCCTCCACCGCTCACCATCCACCACTTCACCAATCGTATCAGCCATCTCCTGCAGTGGCCCCACGCGCAAGCGATAGCAGTTGGCATGACGAATTATGCGGGCCAACATCATGGAAAGCCGGACAGGGCTATTGCCAAACTCGTTTTGAAGCAAAGCAGAGTGGTATCCTCCCAAAAATTGTTGAAGCAGAAGGAGAATCGCATCACCTTGGGACAAGCAAGACAAGGTAACTGGACCGTCAAAGGTAGGGCAATGAAGCGGACGGTAGCCTAAATGCATTAAGTCGGTCTGATATTTATGACACAATACTTCGATGCGTTGCAGTACTGTCGGGCGATCTTGCGCATAAATGGTGAGGTAAGGCTGATTGTCCAGTTCTCCTACGGTCAGCGAATCGAGGCCGTCAACGTCCTCAATGGTCCTTAACAGAGCCGGGGACAGGCTAGAGAGAAGTAAACCACAAGACGGCTTTTCTGAGCGAAGCGCGACCTCGCATTGCATCCTTTTGCTCTGCGATTCATAAGGCTGGTCATCGTGCAGAAAGAAGATATGACGAATGGGTACTGTACTGTGCAACGAGCCGGGCCGTAGGGTTTCAGCGTCAATGATCTGTTTGCCTAACCAGGTTGGTTTACTCGCTGCCAGATTCGTAGGCAGTTGACCAAATCCTGCCATTTCTAAACTGCCAGAACGAATAACAAGGGAGCGAGGAAATGGATGAATCTGCTCATCAGCTAGGCTCAATGCAGCAATCTCATCCGAAAGAAAGCCAAAGCCACGCCGTAGGAGTTCCAAAGTGAGTGTCGTCTTCCCATGCATAGAGGGTGCAACGATTAAGATACCCTGACCATTTTGGGCTAGCACCCCAGCGTGTAGGAGGAGATGCGAGCGGACAGTTGACGTGTAGGATACGACCAATCTGGTCAGATCAAATGGGGAGCCACCGTAGCCATCGACAATATCTACATTTTCCGGACCGACTTGAGGAAGCGAGAGCTGGATCGATGGATGTGCTACATCTAGCGACTTCAAGAGAAAACGCTGATACATTTCGGTCAGAACGGAATGGAAACGTATTGAAGGGGTACGTACCGAAATCGTCTGATCAAAAATCTGGAGGAATAGCTCTTTGGGAATAGATGCTCGACTCAAGATGGGTGTAAGGGATAGCAAACAGGATAGCGAAAGGGTGAATCAAAGATTACGTTCATTTGGCTATCCTGCAGGTTCTTTGATCTATATAAGACGTCCGCGGTCCTCTTCAGGAGCATAGTAGCCCAAGTCGAGGATATCATCTCCAGGCGGCAAACTTCCAGCCTGAACTGGCCCAATGAGATCTAATAATTCATGAGAGGAATAAGTGGCTATGGTCGGTGACTGGTATTTAGGTAACGTTGTCGGTCGCGACTGGTTATTCATATTCATTTCAGTCATTTGGGAACTCCATCTGGTAACAGCATAAGATCGACATATTGGGTATCTTCTACAATTCTACATCTATTTTCAATCTGAGAAGGGTACAATTTTCTGTTGCAAGATCCGGCATAGGAAAGCGCCTTAATGGGCAAATGGAATGAAGACAACCGACGTTGAGCCACCTAAGCCAGTTGCCGACTCGTTAACGGTCACTGGCGGATGTGGTGTCGAGAAGCCATTGATGTCGACATCTTCTAGCATGTAGTAGGCAGCGTCGGCGCTATCGGTAAATGTGTAGCTTGTGCTGCTGAAGGGAGAGCCCTCTGCCAGAATCAGCGCATCATTCACCTTCACCCACGGACCATCTGACGAATTGCTGCGATAGATATTGAAGCCAGCGTTGTCAATCTCAGCCGCAGTCGTCCAAGAGACGGTCGTGCCGGAGGCATTTGCAGTAGCCACAAGCGAAGCCAGGGAGACATACGTTAACTCTTCCGCGAGCGCGCAACGAGTCCACCGCACATTGCTGAAGTTGACTTTGTTGCTGATGAACTGAGCACATCCTTGGCCATTACTCATATTAAGTTCGGTATCGCTGCTGTTTTCATTATTGATGTCGACCAGATCCCAGAGACCGATTCCATTGAGAACGACATTGCTCCCACTAAATACCTGATCGCTGCTACCCGATGGTTCTCCCGTAAACCCACTTCCACTTGGCAGCTTCACAAAGAGCGCGCCCATCTTACTGACGGAGGGACGAGAACCATCAACACCGATTCCGCTATCGCCCAGAAGAATAGAAGAGTTACTCAGTAACATATTGGATCCACCGACAATTCGGAAGATGAAAAAGACACTTCCGTCGCCGTCAATTATCCAGTCAGCGTTATCGAGCTTAAAGTCGCTACCTCCTCGATCGATGTCGATGACGGCAACCCCATCACCATCTGTATCGCAAACGTCATAGTTGCGATCAAAAGGAGTCGAACCTGTACTTAAGATATCAGCTGTGATCTTACAGTGAGGATTCGCCATCAAGTCTGGGGTATCAGTTCCATCTAGGGTGTCTCTAATATAGGTACGCCATAAGCCCAAATCTGTTACCAACTGAGACAGATCTACGTCACCTTCCAGGCCATCGTTCATATGGATACCACCATCCGAACCAGGTGCACTCGGATCGTCTAAATCATCTTTATCTTGAGAGCCTGGGGTAGCGCCATCATTTGCTGTAAGCTCTTGATCGGGGAAGAAGTCCGAATCCGAGACGCTCTGTACAGGAGACGAGTTTTCTGCTTGCACACCGAGGTCACCAAATACCTGAATTTTCGACAGAGCAAAGGTTCCAGTATCATTGGTCAATGCAACGTTCCCAGTCCAGTCGATGCCTTGAAAGACCGTTGCCGCACCGGTTGGCACCCCATCAGGCTGCCCACCTAATGGCTCCTCTGTTGGTGGCTGCGAACCTACCGACGCGCCAGCAGATGCCCAGCGTGTAGCAAAGGTGCTATGAGTATTGGGATCCGTGCCCGAGAGGAAAGATCGGTCGGCGCCCAATTCGTTGCTGCTACCCGTATCAAAAGCATCCGAGCCGCCTTGCCGCATTGCAACCGCCAGATATTTGCTGATTTCAGCGACCGATGGTGAAACAGCCAATACTGGACGTGGAGCGACAATCGATCCGATTAAGGCACATACCAGCCAGATACGAATTACACGCATCAGCAGGATGTGTATCTTGCATTTTCTCAAAACGTTTGCATAGTGATTCCAGGCAAAAGTAGTCCGAATTAACATAACCTTACTCCTGGGAGCTGTTCCCAAAAGAACGCCCCCGTGCTACGGCCGATAAACTTGAATATTAGCAGGTAAGCGAAAACGTACTGTTCCGGTATTCCTAATAGAGTTGGAAACAGCTCGCTATATGTCCCTACATCTGATAAAAAGCGGAAAGTATGTAAATGGGTAAAAAAGAGTATTGGGTTTCAATGGCTCGTGTTGCTCTCATCGCTTACAAACGGCATGGGGAATTCACAATGTGAAACAACTTAAGCAGGAATATGGAGTCAATCAGAATACACTTCAAAGACAAGGTGAGGAAATGCAAACATCGAGGAAATTATGCTTAGGCATAACATCTTAGTATAAATGCAATCTCTGTTCGAAGTCGTAACAACAATGAAAATCAAAGACCTCATTTGCGCGAAAAGCATGCATCCAAGTTGACGTCTCAACATTATATCACTTTTGTGTAGATGGAGTATTACGATTTTCTCATAAATCAAGGTTTCCTTAAAAGTCTTACACTTTTCTTGAATGCGCAAATTTTTGTCGAAGATAGATAAGATAAAATTTTAATCGCATATATAAATTGCGCAAGCCACGTAATAAAGCATCGGATTCTTTAGCGCTCCATTCATAGTCCCCAATTCAAAAGATACTTTCATCAACGGGAAGGAGAAGTCACAATATAAGCGCCACTTGCTGATGACGAAGGAAATGTCCCTGTTTACTTTACTGTGAAGGTAACGGTTACCCGTTGTTTTTGGGGTTTTCAAGTCGGCAGAGAGAATCCCCTCAACCGCAGAATGCATCTGTGGTTGAAGGGGGAGCCAAGTTGAAACAGGCTGATTTCATGTTCACTCTTGACAAGTTTGTGTGAATCTTTCTGTTACTTGCTACGACATCAGGGGCAGACTCTTCAATTAGATGAGACGTCCACCACCATCGTCTTCAGGAGCATAGTAACCTAAGTCGAGGATATCATCTCCAGGCGGCAAACTTCCAGCCTGAACTGGCCCGATGAGATCTAGCAATTCATGAGAGGTATAAGTGGTTATGGTCGGTGGTTGGTAGCTAGGTAACGTTGTAGGCAGCGACTGGTTATTTCTGTTCATTTCAGTCATTTTGGGAACTCCATCTGGTAACAGCATGTGGTAGATATGCTGGGTATCTTCTATAATTCTACATCTATTTTCAACCTGAGAAGGTTACAACTTTATGTTGCAAGATTCGATGTTGGATACCACTTAGTAGGCAAGTGGGATAAAGACTATCGAAGTCGCCCCCCCTAAACTATTGGCCGACTCATTAACGGCAACTGGCGGATGTGGCGCTGCGAAGCCATTGATGTCGACGTCTTCTAGCATGTAGTAGGCAGCATCGGCGCTATCGGTAAATGTGTAGCTTGTGCTGCTGAAGGGAGAGCCCTCTGCCGGAATCAGCGCATCATTCACCTTCACCCACGGCCCATCTGCCGAATTGCTGCGATAGATATTGAAGCCAGCGTTGTCGATTTCCGCGGCGGTGGTCCAGGTGAGTGTGGTCGTGTCATCAGTAACCATGGCGTTGAAGGACGCGAGAACGATGAGTGTCTCATTTTCAACAGTCACTTGACCATTGGTGATAGTGGTGTCGAGTGTTGCCCCTGTGGCCGGATCGTTGATTTCACGTACTGATAAAGTTAATGGTGAGGATGTGCCATCCGCGCCGATGGCTCTGAAGGTGAGGTTGGCCAGGACGATGGTGCCGTTTGTACCCACAAAGGAACCTCCGTTGAGGCGAATCTTGCCTGCTTCGAAAGTTTCGTTGCAGAATCCAACATCAAACGTGCCACCAGGATCCCGCTGGCAGTCGCCAGTTTCGATTGAAAGCACGGTCGGATCATACGCCAATTCCAAAGAGATGAAGCCCAATTGGGTATCAACAGCCACATCTGCCGTGATGGCGACGACGATATCAGCATCCGGATTGACGCTGGCGGTTTCGACGCTAAGTTGAACGGGACTCTGGGCCGCAGCGGATGCAGTAAACATGCCGAATAACAGAATGGGGAGCAGAAACGGCCGACTTCTCCACATGGTCTGAAGGGTGGTTTTCCAAAATGTAGTTGGTTGGTTAAACATATTAAATTCCTTTATGATACGCCAGAGGATTTATGTTATTCCTGAGAATTAGGGCAGAAAACGTTGTGGATTCCTGCATCGCACTGTAGGAGCAGGAAGCCATCGAAACCGGTGCAGTTGCCGTCGCCGTTGACATCGCAGGCGGGGAGGTAAACGGTGTCATTTGTAACTGCACACTGAGTGCTATCTGCGCGACCGCCAGTGTCGCGCTGTAGAACGAAGAATCCATCAATGCCACTGACCGAACCATTGCAGTTGACGTCACCAGTCTGCGCACCGGGCTGGGCGAAGATGGCAAATTCAGTGAGATGGTTGATGGTACAGGTGATGGTCTGGTTGGTTGAGTCGGGTGGGTTGCAAGTGATTCCGTCAGTTGACCAATCGCCGTTGCCCTCATTTGCATTGGGATCCCAGTAGCGCAGCGTCAGCGTCTCCGGATTTTGGCCTGGGATGCTGCCGTAGCTTAACGTGATTTCGACTGGCTCGTTAAAGGTGTAGTCATCAGATTCGGGGTCGCTATTCTCTTGCTTCTCGCCGTTGACGTAGGTATCTAGCATAAAGTGGCGACCAGCAAGTTCGAAGCCTGCTGGCGTTTCGCTGCTAGAGGGAGCATCTGTCTCCAAATAGACCAAGGTCAGGTCTTCGCTGATCGCGCCGACTGGTACCACTACCTCGGTGGTTGCGGGAGGCGTCTGCCCATCGTTGAAGGAGAGAGTGCCTTCGCTGTCAGCATCGATATTTTCAGTTGCAACTGCGGCTGGAGTATCACCCGGATCGGATGGGTTCACGGTGATGAAGACTGCGGCAGTGTCTTGACCGCCGTCGCCATCTCCGACTGTGTACAAGACGGAATCTACGCCCACAAAATCGAAGGGTGGTTCGTAGGTCATGGTGTTGTCGCCGTTGACTGTTACGCTGCCACCATTGGCTGAGTATGGGAATGTACCCGTGTTTTCGTCATTGACGATGAAAAGGGTTCCTGTACCGTCTTCATCGCTATCATTTGAGAGGGCGTCGACGATTATTGATGTGTCATTGGTCGTTGTCTCGAAATCATCTACGGCAATGGGTGGGTGGTTTGGATTAGGGGCGATGACGAAACCGGGTTCATACATGGCCAGAGTACCAATCCCGTTTCCAAATTGACCAAAGAAGTTACTACCCCAACACTTCATTCCATTCGTCGTAGAAGCACACGTATGATTTTTGCCAGCAGTGATAGCGTTGACGCCAGACGTTAACCCGCTAACATCAACCGGGGTTTCTGAAAATGCTGAGTAGCTGCCAATGCCTAGCTGACCTTGATTACCATCACCCCAGCACTTGACACCGCCTGTGTCCATTAATGCACAAGTATGAAATTCACCCGCATCAATTGCTGTAACTCCCGAAGTCAATCCAGGTACATCACTAATAATACGATCGTTGTGTGTCCAGCATTTCACGCCATTGTTATTGGTAAGCGCACAAGCATGATCTTCCCCTATGCTGAGTGCTATGATGCCTCCTGTGATAGTCCCTATCGTACGTGGCGTTCCTGTGGGCGTTGGCGGAGTTGTGTCTGGATAATTGTAATCATTTCCCCAACATCGAATCTCGCCATCATTGAGCGCTGCACACGTCTCGTTTTCACCTGCAGCTAGCGCAGCTACTCGTGAATCTAAACCGATTACGTCTTGAGGGATTTGATTGCTGGTAGTACCAGAATTACCTGTACCTAATTCGCCATTGCTATTATCACCCCAGCATTGGACACGACCGTTATCATCACTGTCTGAACCAATCAAGGCACAGTTGTGGTCACCACCAACAGCAATATCTTTTACACCAGATTGCAATTGCGGGATCTCCACAGCAGTAGTTTGCCAATTTGGAGCACCAAAGATGCCATTTTGACCGGTCGAACTCCCACCCCAGCAGAAAACACCACCTTCTGTTGTCAGGGCACAGACATTATTGCGTTCGGATTTAACATCCTTGATGTTGCTCCCTAGGTTTTCGACCTCTACAGGTCGGACTTGCTGTGCTCTGGTACCGTTGCCAATCTCTCCCGAATCATTGTGTCCCCAGCACTGAACAGAGCCAACACCGTCATCATCAATATCAATCAAACCACACGTGTGGAATTCGCCAGCCGCAAGAACAGCCAGATTATCGTTGATAAGCGTATCGGCTGGTGCGGGGCTGCCATCAAGATCTTCTACAATACCCAGACGGCTAACTGAACTTTGACCATTTTGTCCCCAACAGCGCACACTACCGCTACCGCTGTTATCCGAGTCCACAACCGCGCAACTGTGATACCAATTCGCTGCGATATCAATCACGCCGCTATCAAGCCCGATAACATCTTGTGGAATTGCCCATTCAGAGGAATTAGTGCCAGGTAGGGGGATTCTTCCATTGCCTAACTGACCTTCATCACCGCGGCCCCAACATTGGGCTGCCCCATTCGTTGTGATGACACATGTATGACCGCTGCCACCTGCTATTTTAACTACAAATTCGGATAAATTGCTGGCCTCAGCGGGCTGGCGCACAGAAAAGCCACCTGTATTGAAACCTAATTGCCGATGTGGGTTGCTTCCCCAGCACTTGACAGCCTCGTTGGCAGCTCCGTTGTTTGTAACAACACAAGTATGCCAATGCCCAGCCGCTATGGACAGTACTTCGCTACCTAATCCGACAACCTGTACAGGTGTTGGTTGAGAGGTTCCGGTCTCATCATTGTTGCCTAATTGCCCTACATCGTTATCGCCCCAGCACTGAACATCGGATGTCGTTACCGCACAGGTATGATAGACCCCAGCCGCTATGGCTTTAACGTTATTGCCAAGTCCAACGACATCGACCGGTGTATAGGCTGTTGCAGGTGGATCATTGGTGCCACCATTGCCTAGCTGTGACCAGGAGTTATCGCCCCAGCATTTGACGCTGCCTAACCCATCGTTGTCAGAATCCACCAGAGCACAAGCATGATCCTGCCCAAGGGCAATTGCTCTAACGCCGCTAGACAGACCTGCTACATTGACAGGCGTCAAGCGACCAACATCACTCGTATCGCCATTGCCAAGGTGACCGTTGTCATTCCGTCCCCAACATTTGACGCCACCGAGTCCATCGCCATCAGGGTCTACCAAGGCACAGGTAAAGTATTGCCCTGCTGCAATAGCAATGACGCCACTGGACAGACCACTAACGTATTTGGGCGTATTCTCTCTCCCACCAAAGGGCGTACCATGCCCTAACTGGCCAGCCCAATTGTCTCCCCAGCATAAGACGCCTCCGCTATCTGTTAAGGCGCAAGTATGATCTTCACCAGCCGTGACCTTCGTAATATCTTGTAGCAATGGCCCGATTAGTGAAGAGGGCAGAACCTCTTGTACCGAGACCGTCACGGTACCTATATCAGACTCACCGTTGCCATCGTTGATCGTATAGCTGAATGTATCTAGCCCCGTAAATCCATTGGCGGGCGTGTAAGCCACGCTTTCGTCGGCGTTGACGACGATACTGCCATTATTTAAGGTTGATGCATCAGCCCCTGCTAGAGATATGTCGTCTAGATCAACATCGGCATCATTTTCAAGCAGGGGAATGTCTATACTTGTATTTATGTAGGTTGTGGCTGTATCGTCGGTCGCTACTGGACCATCATTCTGAGGATTAATCGTTATGTTGACTTGGGTTTCGTCCGATTCCTCGTTGCCATCGGTAACGATGTAAGTAAAGCTATCATCGCCGCTGTAATCTGGATTAGGCGTATATGAGAAGGTTCCGTCTTCGTTGAGAGAGAGTCCCCCGTAGGAGACAGTAGAAACCAGAATGGCCGTTAAGGCGTCCCCTTCTGGGTCGCTATCATTGTCCAGAACCGCATTAGCCAGTTCCACAGTGAGTGCGTTATCTTCGTTAACGCTGTAGCTATCGACGATGGCAATCGGTGGATCATTAATAGGATTGACTGTGATGGAGACTGTACTTGCGTCGGAATCTTCGGTTTCGTCATTGGCTTTGTAGGTAAAGGTATCGGTACCGCTAAAGTTGAGGTTGGGTGTATAGACAAAGGATCCGTTCTGATTTAGAGTGAGTGTTCCATTGCTTGGTGACGCCAGTTGAATGGCCTTAAGCGGGTTGTTATCTGCGTCTGAATCGTTGTCTAGAATACCAGGGGTGTCGATGGTCAATTCGGCATCTTCGTCAGTTTCATATGCATCATCAACTGTAACAGGCGCATCATTGACTGGATCAAAGTCAAAGGTAATGGTTGCGGTATTTGAATCGGCCGTGCCGTCATTGGCCTTGTAGGTAAAGGTATCGGTACCGTTGAAGTCCAGATCTGGTGTGTAGATGAAGGAGCCATCTGACTGAAGTGACAGCGCCCCATGGTTTGGCGGTGTCACTTCAGATACAGTTAACGAATTACCATCAACATCCTGAACATTCAGTAGGACGCCTGGCGCAGCAATGGTCAGAACCGTATCTTCTTCGGATTTGTAGGTGCCGTCGAGGGCAACAGGAGGATCATTGACTGGGCTTATGGTGATAGAGACAGTAGCCTCGTTAGAGTTCTCGGTACCGTTGTTGGCCTTATAAGTAAATGTGTCTTCACCATGGAAGTCAGCATTGGGTTGGTAGCTAAATGAACCGTTGGCCGCCAAGGTTAACGTACCGTTCTCGGTTGATTCAACGAGAAGAGCCGTAAGCGGATTACCACCATCGTCGGTGTCGTTGGACAGTACACCAGAGTCTCCCTCAGAGAAAACAGTGTCTTCCAGTGCCATGTAGGAATCGTCAGTTGCGATTGGTGGAAGAGTTCCTTGAGGATTAATAACAGATTTTGGCCTCGTGACTGTGCGACCATTGCCGTCTCCGAGCTGACCAAAACCATTAAACCCCCAACATAAAAGGCCACCATTGCTTGTTACGCCACAAGTATGAGCCCCCCCTGCCGATATCGAAACGAGTCCAACGGTTAAACCACCTACATCAACAGGTGTTTTCTGCTCAATAAATGAACCATCGCCTAACTGACCATTATTATTCTTACCCCAACATTTGGCTTCGCCACTATTGGTCAATGCGCAAGTATGACGGTCACCAGCAGAAATTGTATCAACTGACGAGATGATTCCAACCACATCTGTCGGCATATTGCGTGCTTGCGAAGTGCCGTCACCTAATTGACCATTACTATTGTACCCCCAACATTTTACGCCGTGGTTGCTTGTTAATGCGCAGGTATGTGAGCCAGCAGCTGTGATTGCAATTACTCCAGATTGGAGTCCGGTAACATTTACTGGAGTTGCACTGCCTTTATTGGTGCCATTGCCCAGTTGTCCACTATAATTTGAACCCCAGCACTTGACTCCTCCGCTATTGGTAAGTGCACAAGTGTGGTAACCACCAGCAGCGATTGCAATTACAGATGAAAGTTCGCCTACGTCTACCGGCCTGCTAAGCGTGTAAGATGAATATGAACTACTACCCAATTTGGGGCCAGGTTGTCCCCAACATTTGACTCGGCCTTCAGTCGTTAGTGCACATGTATGGTTTTTGCCTGAGGTGATGGCAACCACTCCATCGGTCAACCCACTTATATCTTGAGGCAATCTTGAACCGGGTCTGAACCAACCGTTACTTCTCTTTTGGGTTCCCCAACATTTCACACCACCGCCGCTAGTCAATGCACACGAATACTTTTCCCCAGCCGATATAGATATTATGTTTGAGTAAAGCCCAATTACGCTTTTCGGGGTTTCACTTGATGTAAATGAGTTATTCCCTAATTGCCCATTGTAGTTATTTCCCCAACATTTCACATACCCCAAAGTGGTTAAGCCACAAGTATGAGAAGTGCCAACAGCCAAAGCAGAATATGCATGTGGAGTAA
The DNA here is from genome assembly GCA_039028975.1 of Chloroflexota bacterium. Lineage (GTDB taxonomy): Bacteria > Chloroflexota > Anaerolineae > Caldilineales > Caldilineaceae > JAHBNG01. The sequence goes on along the minus strand of JBCCHB010000041.1, from coordinate 55,254 downwards.
GCACATTCACAGAGGTAGGGCTATTTTCAATATATCCAAAAGTCCCCAACTGTCCCGAGTAATTAGCGCCCCAGCATCTTACCGTACCCCAATAGCTTAATGAACAGGTATGAGAACTGCCAGCGGATACATGTCTGTTAAAATATGCTGTGTTCATCGGAGTCGAAACACTCCAACGCGAGCCAGAACCTGTGCCACCCCAGCATTTGACAATGCCGTTATATTGTGAAAGCGCACAAGTATGATTTCCCCCAGCAGTGATAGCAATCATCCCGGAACTTAATCCAGTTACGTCAACGGGGGTAGCGCGAGTGGTCCATGTATCGTCTCCCAGTTGACCATAATAATTATAGCCCCAACACTTCACACCGCCAGCAGTCGTTAAAGCACAAACGTGGCTTCCACCAACGGCAATTGCAGTGACGTCTTCATTGATACCCAGTACATCAACAGGTGTCAGTTTATCTATTGTGGAACCATCTCCTATGCCGCCATAGCGATTATAGCCCCAACATTTTACGCTACCGCTATTGAGCAGTGCGCATGTTCGAGCTCCTCCTGCACTGATCGAGGAGACGCCTGTACTTAAACCACTTACATCTACCGGAATCAAGCTATCAACTGTAGAACCATCACCTAAGCCACCATAGCGATTATAGCCCCAACATTTTACTCCTCCACCAGTAGTTAAAGCGCAAGCATGACCGCCACCGACCGTGATAGCAATAACACCGGAGGTTAATCCATTTACATCTACAGGGGTTATACGGTTGGTTGTGGAACCATCTCCTACACCGCCTCTCCAATTATAGCCCCAACATTTTACTCCACCTATAGTCGTCAAGGCACAAGTACGTGAACCACCAGCAGCGATTGCCGTTACGCCAGAAGACAAACCAGAAACGTCCATAGGTACGGGGCTGTCTTCGGTTGTGCCGTTTCCCAATTGTCCATACTGATTCTTGCCCCAACATTTTACTCCACCAGTCGAGGTAAGTGCGCAAGTATGACTTCCTCCAGCAGCAACCGAAGTGATATTGCGCAGAAGCGGCGTTTCTTGGAGGATTGGAGCCGCTTGGGCGGACTTGGTTTCTAAAGCCTGAGCCATATTCTCTGACAGCACGGGTAAACTGCGCAGCAGATTGGAGTCTATGGGTAGGTTGCTCAAAATCACGCAGAACAACGCAATCAACAATGTGCGTCCAAATCGGGTCGTTCGGTTAAATCGTTGCATTTGGTACCTCCTGAAAATTCGATCGGGGTCTGGTTATTGGCTGTCAATCGGGCAGAAGCCGTTGCTAATACCCGCTTCGCACTGCAAGAGCAAGAAGCCGTCGAAGCCGGTGCAGTTGCCATCACCATTGACATCACAAGAAGATAGATAGACAGTGTCATTAGCAGTGGCACACTGACCGCTATCTGCACGCACACCATTTTCCCACTGTAGGATGAAGTAGCCGTCTAGGCCACTGACATCACCACTACAGTTAACATCGCCTGTCTGTGCGCCAGGCTGGGCGAAGATGGCAAACTCTGTGAGATGGTTGATAGCACAGGTGATGGTCTGATTGGCTAAGTCTGGCGGATTACAGGAGATGCCGTCAGTCGACCAATCTTCGCCGCCCTCCTCCCAATACCGCAGGGTAAGCGTTTCGGGGTTCTGGCCAGGGATGTCGCCGTAGCTTATGGTGAGTTGGGTTGGATAGACGAAGGCAAAGTCATCAATCGATGAACCGTTGAGATACGCATCCAAGGTAAAGTGACGACCAGCCAACTCAAAGCCAGCGGGCGTGCCGCCAGTGGTTGGTGCGGCTGTCTCTGTATAGACAAGTACTACATCCTCGGTGGTTGCACCCGCGGGGACGGTGATATGGGTAAATTTAGCTGCATCCTGGCTGTTGGTGTAGGAGAAGTTGGTTTCCTGGGCTGGATCGACTGCTTGTGCCACCTCTTCCAAAGCAGGATCATCTGGATTGACTGGAGAGACGGTAACAAACACACTCCCATTATCTTCTACACCGTGATCATCGCGGATTGTGTAACGAATAATATCAACACCGACGAAGTTGGTGTCAGGTGTATAGGCAAAAGTATTGTTATCATTACGCTGGACGCTTCCATTCGGCGTGCCAAAAAACGAATTGCCAAGTATTTCTATGCTATCCGTGGCGTCTTCGTCTGTATCGTTGGCCAGAATATCGATGACGACGGGCATGTTGATATTTGTAGAGACAAAATCATCAACGGCAATTGGTGGATGATTGGGGTTGGGGGCGATGACATGGCCGGGGGCATACATAATCTCTGTGGCTACGCCGTTGCCTAATTCGCCATACAGATTGGAACCCCAGCACTTCATACCGTTTGAGGTGGATACGCAGGTACGCCTTGCGCCAGCGGCGATGGCCGTCACGCCGGACTGTAAACCGTTGACGTCAACAGGAACTTTAGACCAAGCATTGTAGTCGTCATTGCCCAGTAAGTAATAGTTACCTCCTCCCCAACACTTGACGCCGCCACTCGACGAAAGCGCACAGGTGTGGCGGTCGCCAACACTGATGGCCTGCACCTCAGCACCAGAGGACAATCCAACTACATCGGTCGGTATGTTACGAGGCGTTGTGTCGTCTGTTCCCAGTTTCCCTCGACTATTATTTCCCCAGCATTTCACACCGCCAGTATCTGTCAATACACAGGCATGATCGGCACCAACATCGATGGCAGCGATCCCTTCAGCAACTGTTCCAATAGAGACTGGCTCGTTATTATCTGATCCACCTGGTCCCGAATCCCGCCCCCAGCAGCGAATTTCGTCGTCGCCGTTGGGGCTATGGTCGATGACGGCGCAGCTTAGATCGTCGGCTGCAGCAATTGCCTTAACACCAGACGTAGTATTTACAAAGGTTGCTTCGTCAAGACCAACCACATCTCTGGGGGTAGACTGGAAAACTAAGTTAAATTCGCCGATACCTAATTGGCCACCTGTTGTATCCCCCCAACACTTTACATTACCTTTGCCATCATCATCTGGGTCAAAAAGAGCGCAGTTATGAGCTCCACCTACAGCTATATCGATTACATCCGAAGTAGCACTTGGAACATAAACAGGAGTCAGTTGCCGGTTTGGGTTACCGTTTACCCCTATTTGTCTAGAGCCATTCGCACCCCAGCACTTGACGCCGCCTTTGGTTGTGGATGTATTATTCAGGATGAGGGCACAACTATGGTCCCTGCCAGTGCCGATATCAATCGCATTGTCAGTACCTAGCCCATCCGGACTCACGGCTCGTAGGCTATGTAGTCTCCCGCTGTTACCTAAATGCCCAGAGTCGCCATCTCCCCAACACTGCACAGTACCGATGCCATTATTGTCGTTATCTACGATAGCACATGTGTGAGTTCGCCAACCAGCAATTTTCGCGAGTCTGTCATCAATATATGACGCTCCAGGCGATGCATTTCCTTTGAGATTTTCAGTGTGTCCAAGATGACCAAAATTTTCACTAACGATTCCCCAGCAGCTCACGTTACCGGAGCCATCGCCATCCCGAGCCACCACGGCGCAATTGTGTTGTTCTCCGGTGGTGATGTGAATCACGCCGCGGGATACGCCAATGACTTTCTGTGGGGTCTTAGTCACTTGAGCATTTGAGTTATTATCTGGGAATCGTTTGCCATTACCAAGTCTACCATCACGACTCGAGCCCCAACAGAATACTGCATTACTCGTCGTGATAACACAAGTATGTTGTTCACCTGCAGATACGCTTTTGATGGATTCAGGTTGAGCGTCGCTCAAAAACCACTCTGGTATAACTGGTGATGTCGCTTTGTCGGTGTCTATGTCCCGACCAAGTTGGAGGTTAGAATTGCTTCCCCAACACTTCACTTCGTCTGCATCACTCACAGCGCATGTGTGAGAGCTGCCTGCGGAGATAGATCGGACATCACCATTTAGTCCATTTACTTGCTCAGGTATCGAGCTGCTATTTATAGATCCATTTCCAAGCTGCCCTTCAGCGTTTAGCCCCCAACACAGGACATTGGTTGTGGTGACGGTACAAGTGTGTTTTTCTCCAGCATCAATGGCTTTAACATTGGCACCAATCAAAACTTCCTGTGGAACATAAAACTTTTTGGCGCCATTGCCCTCTCCAATGCCTAGTTGACCCTCTTTGTGCGAACCCCAGCATTTGACGCTACCCAGCTCATCGCCATTAGTGTCTACTAAAGCACAAGTATGGTCGTTGCCAGCCGTAATGTCACGGACTCCCGAGGTGAGTCCAGCCACATCGACGGGCGTAAACTTGGTAACTTCCCCATGATCACCATTACCAAGCTGACCTTCCTTATTACGTCCCCAACACTTGACGCCGCCCAGCCCATCACCATCTGGATCCACCAACGCACAGGTATGCTGATTTCCGGCGGTGATGGCTATTACTCCGCTGGTGAGTCCGCTGACGTATTTGGGCGTATTTTGGGTATCGGCGGGTCGACCATAACCTAATTCCCCATTGCTATTTGAACCCCAACAGAGTACACTGCCAACATTCGTCAAGGCGCAACTATGTCTATTTCCCACAGCTACAGTCATGATGTCTTTTAGATGGGGTCCCATCAAAGATGATAAGGGTGCCTCTATTATGTCAACAGTTACCATGGCTGAATCTGTGCCGCCATTGCCGTCGTTAATGGTGTAGCTAAAGGTATCTGTACCGACGAAGCCATTTGGTGGATTGTAGGTAACTGAGTTGTCTGCGTTAGTGACTATGCTACCATTATTAGCGGAAGTAGCGTCAACTGTTTCTAATGAGAGCAAATCCACATCTATATCATTATCATTATCAAGAATCCGAATAGTGACGTTTGAGTTTACGTTGGTTGTGGCAGTATCATCGGAGGCTACCGGGGCATCATTTACCGGATTAATGATGATTCTAATAGTGGCCACGTTGGAATCTTCAGTTCCGTCGTTTACTTTGTAAGTAAAGCTGTCCTCACCATTGAAGTTTGCATCTGGTTCATACCACCATGGATCATTTATAGTGCCGTGTTCTGGTGTGGTCACAGCAACAAAGGTCACAGGATCTCCGTCAATATCAGATCCACTCCATGGATTAGACACCTTTATGATGTTTTCATCGTTATACAGCGGTCCTGGAGCTGGAGTTGCGATGACGTTATCTTCGTCTATCACATATGTATCATCAATTGTTGTAGCGACATCATTTACGCCGTAAACCATGATAAATACTGTCGCAACAGTGGAATCGACAGTACCATCAATAGCCTTGTATGTGAAACTATCCAGACCGTGAAAATTAGGATTCGGTTCGTAGGTAAAAGAACCGTCTAAAGCGAGTATTACAGTCCCATGAATGGCCTGATCAACTAGTATGGATGTTATTGGATCATTATCAGCATCTATATCATTTGCTAAAACCCCTGGGCTAGCCACCGATAGTGTGTTGTCTTCGCTTGTACTGTGGTTGTCATCAGCGACAGTGGGCGGCTGGTTCACATCGGAATCAACAATTCCTGGGGCCTCAAATGCTCCGATATCACATTCATAAGAAGAGGCAGTCCCATCGCCATTGGTATTTCGGGATACTGGGTTCTGAGCACTACCGCTGCAAGCTTCTGAAGGCGCAGCATCGATGGCGGGGCTACCGTTGGGCAGAACATGTGTTAAGATAGAGCCACCATTGCTGGCAAGAGCTGTGTCGAGTATTGAAGCGAGGGCTGTGGGACTGGTTCCATCGCTGGTAGCTGAGACATCAGTACCAGTTGGAGTGAAGTTGTGGAACGATTCGCTGTTTGTTTGGCTGCTTTGTCCCAAGATATTAAAATCGTCGGCGTTAATTTGGGTGAGCCGAGGGTCTTCGTTTGCGATTTCACTTATGCCATCAGTTGCGATATTACCACTAATTATAGTTCTACTAAGATTAAGAATCCATCGATTGGAAATGCCACCACCAACAGTGTGTGTGTTTTGGCTGATAGTACTGTTCGTAACGGTAGCTTCGCTTTCATTAAATATTCCGCCACCTGTATTACCGCTAACGGTGCTGTCGGTCAGCACCATGAAAAATGCATTATAAATACCACCACCGACAATACCCGTATTATTGGCAATCGTGCTTCTCTGTATATCAAGTGTTACGCCTGTACCACCTTGCCAGTGACTAATTCCACCACCGTGTCCGTTTGATGTATTACCATCAATGATACTACGGACTATTTTGAGATCACCAGAGTTAAAAATACCTCCAGATGACGCTATACCAGAATTACCACGGACTGTACTTAGTGAAATAAGTGCATTGCCATTGTTGAAAATACCCCCAGCACTGTTCGCCGCATTATCACGAACTGTACTTTGGTTAAGTACTAAGACTCCCTGGCTTGATTGATCTCCGTAATTCCAGATACCACCGCCATCATTTACGCTAACGTTATCGCTAACTATGCTATTGTTTATTGTTAGAACACCTCGACCAAAATTAACGATGCCACCACCCGATCCATTGGCATAGTTATTGCTTACAGTCGAATCATTTAGTGTTACATTTCCACCATGATTTTCGATTCCGCCTCCGCTACTATCATTTGAATTGTTAGCCACAGTACAGTTGTTGAGTTCTACTTTTCCTCCAGAAATCGCGATTCCACCACCAGTTCCGCCTGTAAGTGTGGTATCTTGTAAAGTAAGATATCCAGAGACAAAGATAACAGCAAGACTAGGGGCTTCAGCTACTCCTACTATAGTAGCTCCATTACCGTTTATGGTAATTCTGCTACTGACATATGGCAGGGCTGAAGTTGAGTTAGCTCCACTAATGTACGAGTAAGTAGCTGCACTCAACTCGATTATGTCTGCACCACTTCCAGCCGAACAATCAGTGTTTGTTTGAGCATCATCATTGGCATTGATAATTGCCTCGGTCAATGAACAACCGCCATCAACTGCGATATCAGTGTTCGTCGTATTTACAGTGATTGTGGCAGCTTGGGCCTGGCTAGCGTACATCGCCAATGTAAAAAGTGCAACCAATAAAGTGAGCCCATAACGAGTAGTTCGGATAAATCGTTGCATTCGATATCTCCTAAACCTCTTGTAGAGAAGGAAAAACTGGTAACAAATTTGTTCGAGGTGTTTCTTCAATCCAGTTGGGCTGTTATTTTAGGTTGGCAACTTCAGCAACAAACGTCCTGGGTGAGGGACTGCTGACTTCGATGACTGTAACGACGGTGGATATTGACGAAGAGCATGATGATTGATGTCGTTGGCAAGTTTCTGCCATAGGGAATGGGCAGACCTACCTACGTCATTTACATGATATCATAAAATCGTGCGTTTTGATCTGACATGTTTTGCTATTTTGTGCCATCTTTTGCCAGAAAACGTGACATGAGGGTGTCAAGGTAATGCGTAATTCGTAAAGAGTAATTCGTGATTCATGATCGATTGTACCTAATTGCAAACCCACTTACCCACTCACACACAACTCCGCCGCGGCCCAAATCTGTTTGTCTCTATGGCGATACAGCTGGCGTTCGGAAAAGAGTACGCTCTTTGCGATCTCTGCGTGCTTTACCTTTTGATGATAGCGTAGATGCAGATAGTGCTCTAGCCGCCAATTTGATGGGGGAACTGTTGCGCATGTCGATACGCCGCTAATTTGCAAGATTAAGGTATCAAGCAGGTGTCGCAAGGCTAGCCCGGAAGGATGAGAACATTTATGCTCGTTATATAGCTCTACGTCGGTCTGAACAAGCTGCACCAATGGATTCTCGTCTAGCCGAGCCAGTGAGTGATAATCCTTGAATGCCTGCTTCAGGTCTTGGTAGATAGTCGTAGGCATCATTTCCTCTGTCAATTGGACAAGGAATTGACTGTGGGATGGCTGTTGGCTCGATGAAGCTTCACCATCCGCGGGATGAACAGTAAAAAGTAGCTGAATACGCTGTTCTCCCACAGTCAGCTCTAGCTTTTGGAGATTGCCATTTTGGGCGGCGGACTTGGCAAACGCTTCCAGCCATGCATCGATGGTTGATTCTGGCTGCTCGGCTAGCGCATTGACATCAAGACTGTCGTTTAGTTGGGCCAGCAACGCCACGGTTAGCTGGAGGTTATGCAAGTTTGGCTCAGGAATGAGTTTGTAGTCGGACATTGGGATAGCATATAGACTGCATTAGCTCTTGTTTATCGGTATAGGTAATAATTTGACGCGGCTCATCAATTGGCACACCAACCTTTTCCAAATCAAAAACGTTGGCATGCGGTAGAATCAATCTTGCCTGATTTTGTACTGTCTGTTGGAGAAGCCGACTCACCCGCGGCTCAATTTCCAGTTTCTGAAATCCGGCTGCCCCACAGGGAATGACAATGTGGGAAACTCGATCAGCTATGGATAGCGCTTCATCTAGCAGCATGTCCGGGTAAATGGCAAGGCCATATTCCCCCGCCACTCTCTGACAGCGAAGACCCACAATATAAGTGGCTATGCCAGCAGAACGAACTTCGGCTATCAATGATGTTACAGCTACGGCATCGAACTGTTCGGCCCACAAGACAAGGATGCATGGTTTCTTATCTTGCTTCCGATGCTTTGCTGATTGTTCTTCTTGTGTAATGAGGGAACTGGTCGAGTTGCTCATCTCGTTATGCTTTTCGTTCCTTAGGAATGAAATTCGTACGCTTTGAGCAAGAAAACGGATACGAAGTTACGTCGGTACCTATCTTTATTCTGGTTTCCCATATTAAAATTATTTTCCATAGGAACCAGTATATAGGCTATTTGACCTATTTGAGTTCCCCAATATCCCCGATTTGCTACCTTTTTGACCTATGTTTGATGATTACATCGTCATTTACTCCCACCAGTCTACCAATTCTCTTCGGTTGTCTCTCGCATTTCCTTCAGAGGGATTGTGATTATGAACGGCTTGTGATACATTTGGTGGAGACCGAATAACAATCAGTAGAGGATATGTTGCATCTTGCAATAAGAAAGAGGTTTTCTCTATTACACGCAGTACGCACAACAGCATTCCCGGAATGCTGGCGACCAACTCTCTCTGAAATCCTACTGCGTGTAATCTTTTACGCCGGGCGCTGCGTATTAGAGAATGCTGGGTACCCTCTAGGTGCCGCTATAATCTACTGACAATCCATTTCTGTGAGTATTGAAATTGTCTGCTTTGTTCCAAGAGCCACTAACTGCTAAATCATTGTATGATGATCTGCTAGAAGCATTACGATTGCGGCATGATCCTGGCACCCAAAACCCCCTTGGGTATTTACGAATCGTACGCCAAGCGCTACGTACCAAGAGCGGCAGCATTCGTCATATTCTGAATGCAATATTGGACGAAGCACTAGATTCGTTGGCGAAATTACAGCCAGAGCAGGCTATGCTGTTACGGCTCCGTTTTTTGGATGGCGAAACGGCCCAAGCTGTCAGCAATCGGCTTGGGCTATCCTCCGCTGCCTTTAGCCGTTTGCAAGAGAAAGCCGTGCTTGGATTGGCGGATATTCTGCTCCAGCGCGAGGAGCAGGTAAAGCGTGACTTACAGATCGAGTACGAATCTCGGCTGGAATCGCGAACGTACTCACGCCTCTTTGGCATCGAGGAACTCCGCAGGGCCTTGCTTGAGAAAGTAGCGCCAGGCCAACCGCCTTGGTTGGTTACGCTGGAAGGCATGGGTGGCATTGGCAAAACAACCTTGGCTGATGCCACCATGCGCCAGGCCATTGAGCATGATCTATTTGACGACTTTGGCTGGATTAGCGCCCGTCAATTTCGCCTCTTGCCGTTGGGATACATCCAATCCGTTGACCAACCTGCCCTCACCGTTGAGCAATTGGTAGAGCAACTCTGCCTTCAGCTTCTGGGTGAACAGGCTCTCCCTAAACCCTTCTCGGTAGAGCGTGCATTACCCATTTTGCTCGACTATGTGAAAGAGGTGCCATGCCTTGTCGTTGTCGATAATTTGGAGACAATAGCCGATATCAATGAACTGCTGCCCACATTGCAGCGGCTTACCAACCCGTCTAAATTTATCTTAACCTCGCGCGAGAAGATTCATAGTGAGACGCTCACCTTTCCATTCCGAATTCCGTCTCTTTCTGAGGAAGCAACACTGGCGCTGATTCGACATGAAGCCAATGAACGTAATCAGATAGACTTGGCAGAGGCCGGGGATGACAATCTGCGGCCTATCTTTGAGATTGTAGGGGGGAACCCCTTGGCCGTACGGCTGGTGATCGGGCAGACAGACCAATCAGAATTGGCAACCGTTCTGGCCGATCTGAAAGATGCGGTCAGCGAGGCGGCAGACAACCTCTATACCTTTATATACAGATATGCCTGGTCCAATCTGGATGAGATCTCGCAACAGATTCTGCTGGCCATGCCATTGATTCCCGAAACGGGTGAGACGGCTTCCTACATTGAAGGGATAATGGCTGATATGCCACCGGAAAAGGTGCGTGACGGACTCGGGAAATTGGTCTCGCTCTACCTCGTCAATAAGCAAGGTAATTTCACCAACCGCTTCTATTCAATCCATAATTTGACCCGTACATTCCTTCTTAAGCAGGTAGCAAAATGGCAACCCTAGAAAAGGAAATAGCAGTAAAAGCAGCAAAGACAACAGCAGCAAACACAACCGATTTTCAGGCTCGGTTTCGGCGCTACATCGTAGCCGGTGCCGAACAAGCATTGACACAAGTTCACACCTTGGAAATGATCATCCAAGACGAAAGACGTCGTCAGTCGGTACTGCAAATCTTAGAGTTTGCCTTGGAAGCACCGGAAGCCCTCCACCAGGCATTAGCCATTTTGGAGACGCTTGCACCCCAAGTCGAGCAGGTCGGTTTCTGGCAAGAGTGGGTTCCTTACATGGAGAAAGGAATTGACCAGAGTCAGCGTCATAGAGAAGAGGAGGCAGAAGCCAGATTACGTCTATTGCTTGGCGTTCTGCTGCGGCAGATGGGCAGCTACGACGAATCGTACGTGCATCTCACCCAAAGTGCGCAACAATTTCAGCAGTTGGGTGATGTTGGCAATCAGGCCAAGGCGCTCAATCGGTTGGCATTTTTGTGTCGGCTGCAGCGGAATTATGAAGAAGCCAACGAACATGCCAACAACGCCCTGGAGCTGCTAGACGTTGATGATACTGAACGGGCATACAGCTATTTAGCCCACGGCGCGATTGCCTATGATCATGAACAGTATCAGGAGGCGGTCCATAACTTTCAGCGGGCGGTGAATATTATTGAGCGGACGAATGATAAACGGCTCATTGCGCGTCATTTGCGCAATCTTGGTCCAGCATTGCGGGAATTGGGCCGATATGATGAAGCAATTGCTTGTGATCAACGAGCCATTGATCTATTTGACGAAGTTCATGATCCAATACAGAAGGCTCAGGTTCACATGAATTTGGGGCTTGTGTACATTGAATCAGGGCAATTAGCTGCTTCATTAGAAGAATTTAAAGTGGCTGAACCAATATTGCGCAGAACCTATGATAGACTGTATCTAGCATTACTATCCTTAAATCAAGGCGTGGTACATCGTGAACTCAAAATGTGGATAGAATCAGTCGGATACCTTAAATCCAGTATTGAACATTGGAAAATGCTTGATATGCCTGCATCACTTGCCAATGCGTACGATACGCTCGGGATGACTTATTTAAAACAAAAAAAGAAAGAGCAAGCATTGAGCCAATTTCAACAAGCACTTAATTCACTAACCCAGTCGGTTGATGATCCTAGTTGCGATTCTTTTATGAACGAGATTAAAGAGCATATACATGAGGCAAACAGTCTTTCATCGTGAATAATGCCGTTGAACTGCAACTAACGTACAAGGATACCTGCCAAATCAAAAGAGGGGACTCTCTTCCAAAATCCCCTCTCTATCTTACTTATCCACCGCCAATACCACTTTGTCCGCCATCAGCCAAAGCTGGAACATCATTCCAAGCTATGGTTAAATCAACAGACATAAAACCGACGGTGGATGCGACAAGGGCAACAGCAACAAGAAGTACAGTCACCCAACGACGACTCTTTTGGAAAACATTACTTGCAAACATCTCAATAGACCTCCAAGATTAGAGGCTCATCAAGATTATAGGATCCAACCGAATCGATCGTGTGGCTTTACTGTGGAATGTCAGTCACCGATCTAGACGGTTCACGCGTGATTCCCTAATGAGCAAGTTTTATGGTTAACGATTTAACTACTGTAACGAGCCGCTAGCAGGCTCTACTAATCATGACGCACGAGCTTTTCCGATCTTATAGAAATTTGTTTTCTGTTCGTAAACTTGACTCAATATGTGTGGAGTCACGATATGAATTCGCTTAGTCTAACGAGTGCAGAATGGCATCGTAGGATTGCCGATAATGATCCTGCCGCGTGGGTTGAATTGACAAAGCTGTTGAAGAGGTGGATATATACATACGCCTACAAAAAACTGGGGTGGATGCAAGAAGAGGCTAAGCTTGAGTTTGTGGAGACTTGTGTTCAGAATGCATGTTTGCGTATTGTCACGGAACTGAAGCAATTTCGGGGTGAGGGAGAATTCCTCGGTTGGTGCCGAGTCGTTGCGCTTCGTATTGCCTTGGATCGCAGTCGCCGGGAGCGTCGCGAGAGGCAAATAATTTTGCACAATTCAGATGCTGTAGACGTAGTTACCACAGCAGAACTTGATGTAGTGGAGAAAGAATTGGTACTAGCCCAAATCTTTCAACAGGTAAACGAAGCTGTATTGTCGGAGTTGAGTCAGCAAGAGCGGGTTGTTTTTCAAGATGCAGGCCAACTTTCCGTCGCGGAATTGGCCTGCAAGCTGAACATTTCGCCAAATAATCTATATCAAATACGCTACCGTGTTAGACAAAAGATATGTAGCTATTTAGAAGAACAAGGTTATACACGTCAGAAATTGCAGGAATGGGGTTTGATCTAAGTGAGAATCATATGACAAACCATGAAGCAGATGAACAATCAAGAATTTTGCGATGGGTCTTTGATGCCGAATGTGAAAAGCATAGTGAAGATCTATATCGCATGGCGCAAGCTGAGCGTCGAGGGTTACCTATTGCAGACACATTTGCCTCCCTTTTGGCCCATAGGGATGGTTGTTCGCATTGTACTGAAGTTTATGACGAGTTACTCTTTATGCTTGAGGTAGAAGCATCAGAAGGATTGGTGGCATTCGATGAGGTCGAAGATACAGAGTTGAGTAGTCAGGGGATAGGTACAGAAGCATTCCTATCGGAACAGTCTGGAGCTACTGCATCTGAACGGGCTAAACAGGAAATAAAGTGGGTTGTCCATCAAACGCAGCGAGGAATTCAAATATTGCTCAACATACCGGACATGATAGGGGCACAACCAGAATGGCAAACACGAAGTTCTACAAACGGAGATGGTGAAGAAACATCTGAAGGGGAATTCCTGTTCAATGTCTCTGGCAATCCAAACCAGCCAGAAGTTGAGATTAAGCTATCATTTTTGAGTAATACAAACTCTTCTAAAATTATCGATTTAGAGGTTGAAATTTCGATTCCGGAACGTTGGCCCGATTTCTCTGGGATTGAGGTATTCTTGCGCGGTGCAAGTGACCAAGCGACTACTTATCGTAACCAACAAACAACAGGTCCAAACGGAATTGTACAGTTTAGAGATATCAAGCGAGATGTTCTTCCAGCGATGCAAGTATCTATTGAGATTCCACTCTCCAAGTAACGACCAATTGATAGGTTCGCTATATCATACTTCGCTTTGCCGTACTTTACTTGGCCATACTTCGCCAATTAGTACATAACCAGCCCAATAGTAGGGATGGTTGAATGGCATTTTTGACGTATTAGCCCCATTGCTAACGGAAATGGGCTGAGGCAAGCGTTCGAACATTTCGGCAATTTCAATGTGTTCATAGCCGTCCGCTCGTAATATTTGATTGGTATCATCCATCGTCATTTGGCGAAATTGATGAATCGCCTTGCGCAAAATGTGTGAATACCGATTGCTCAATGTCTCTGGTTCAGTTGCTTCAGATCTATTCAGAAGGTTTTCATAAAAACAGTGGGCAAAAAGACGAGCTGCTAGGTCTTCAATGGGCCATAGTGTCAAGAGAACTGAAGGGGCTATAGAATAGAGCAAGGCGCGCTGTAATCCAAGCAGTTCATCTCCCGGTTGAATATGGTTCACGCCGCTATTGCAGCCGTTAATGGTCACCAAAGAACATCCTAACCCGGGCATTTGCAAAAGATCCCAGGCTGTCAGACGCTTGTCGGCTAAGTCAACGCCACTGAGCATCGGTGTATCTTTGCGAAAATGAGCATGTCCAGCAAAGTGTAGATAGCGAAATCGGCTTGCATTTTTGAGCAACGCATCAGTAGTGGCCTCTTTACCCATCAATGATTGTCCGCCTGTCATCGCTGCAATAGAATGGGCTTCATGTTCAACATGGGTCAGCCGCCCTGTTCCACATACAAGTGTCAATGCGCCAGATTGATGAGGCATTTGCTGCTTCTGCTGTAAGTGTACGCATTGAATCGTTACGCTAGGGGCATATAGGATGTCAAACATCTCAGACAGATAGCGGCCACTGCTCTTATCATATGCAGCATGTAGGGGCAAATCGTGTAACGGTCCATGCGGGATTAAAACGAGACGTTTAAAGTGCAGACAAAGATCGAACAATGGCTCAATTAACGAATCAAAGAGTCGTTCGAGCAGCCATGGTTTAGGCAATAAGCGATCTGAGCCTGGAATGATACTGCGTGGGCGACCATCTTTGCCAAATGAGGCTGCCGAGAGTTGTGCTACTTGAATCGGCAATTCGACAACCGATAATCCATTTGCCTGAGAGAGAACAAAGCCAAACCACTGATCATCAAGGGCAAAATAGCTGACAATGACTGTATCGCTCGGTAGCTGTGCAAGTACTTGCGCAGTTGTTGCGGGATTTGCTTGACGCAAGGATGTGTATTCTGGTTCCAGAAGCTGCAGTTCTTGGTAAAATGCATCTAACTCTTGTTCAAGAGTCTTTTGTCTGTCTGAATCAGAGGCAATCCCATCTTGCAAGTTCTGGCGTAAGATCTGCTCTTGCTCTTGCAGTGGTTGAGGAATTGATGTGGGCACATACACTTCCGTTGCGGCCATTCTATCGAGAATGCCGCGAGCCCTTGCACGCTCAGAATAATCAAAGGCTTTTTCTAAATCCTCTTGCTGCAAACAATATGCGATCTGAGAGCCATAAATATGAGTTTGGGTAGCAAAAAAGTCTGTTCTGGTTGGCTCAAGTCCTAAGTTGCCTCGGATAGATTCAACACACTCGATGGCTTGTTCAAAGGCCAGGGTAGCCTGACTATTTTTTTTCTGTATGGATAGGACTTTCCCTAAATTAGTTAATGCATCCGCCATTTCGTACTGATCGTCCAGCTTATCAAAGAGTTGGATAGATTCCCGGAATAGTTGCTGCGACTCAGCATAACGTTCTTGAGCGGCTAACACTTCGCCAATATTATTGAGGCAGCCGGCAATACCGTGTTGATGATTCAGTCTCTTATAAATTGTTAGTGTTCGTTTATAACAGGCATATGCCAAGACCCATTGATTCAGCGCTTTGTGATAAATACCTAACTCGTTCCAACATTGTGCTTCTTCTACTTCCTCATGAACATCCTTGAATATCTCTATTGCTTTCTCAATTGGTTGACAGTATTTATTCAGCTGTGCTTGTCCAAAGTGGCCACTTTGGACACTTTCATACTGACGAATTGCACAGTTGCCTCTATTTCGAGCAACTTTGGCCCAATAGACATCATCGCCTTTCTGCTTCGCACTCCTCATTGCATCGGTGTAGAGTTCAATTGCATCGCCAAAACGTCCTAAGTGCATATACACTATCGCCAAAGCATTAAATATCCGCATTTGCAAATTAGAATGAAGTTTCAGAGCAAGCATTGGTCTTAATATACGCTCACTGTGATCCCACTGTTGTTGCGCAGAATGAAAAACAGCCCAACAGAAATCCAAGAATGTAATCACTAACTCTTGAGAATCTTCTTCCTTTTGGAGAATCTTAGTGCATGATTCAAAATCCCTGTTCATGATCAGTTCAATAAACTGCTCCCAGAAAGCACGATATTCTGGACTCTGAAATGGATCAACAAGTATATTATTCTTAGACATCTACCAACCAATTCCTTTATCTTTCACAAAGGGAAAATATGAAAAAACAGCTTGTTTTTCGATTGACGCAACTTTTACTTGCCAAGGTTTGTCTATTTGGTGGTGGAATCGCAATCAAATCATATTTGGTGCAGCAAGTGACGGCAGAATCATCGCCAGCCATTGGTGCTCATAGCAATGTCAAATTAGCGAGTTTTAATCCATATATTGTGGCCATACCAGGTTCGGGTCTCAATAGCAGTTCGCTGCTCGTTACGGTTGATAATCTTGAAGAACAAGGCAATCCAGTGTATGTTGATGCAACGACTGGGCCATCCAGTCATATGCATTCATATACAATGGATTTTGACAATACTACCCAAACCTACAGACGAACGTTTGAAAATTTTTTCGATAGCCCTCAACCGATTGCCGGTTCCATAGAAATTACCACCTCAGTTGGAACAACATCCACAAACAACACAACCCAAACCCTAACGAGCGGTCAGCGTCGTTATGAGCGATGGCCTGTGTTACAAGATCAGTTCAATTTGCTTGAATTAGCCAATGGTGCACTTGAGCTTGCAGTCGAACAGAACACGTTGCCAGTTGAGCTTGGGTTCATTCTTGTCTTAGATACGATTGCCCCAGTGAATCCTCCAGATGGATTCTTTTCGGTAAGTAACGCCTATTCCATTCAGCCCTCGGGGGCTGTTGGTCAGGCCAGTCGTCCATATCTACTAACCCTTCGTTACACGGACTTACAGCTCGATGGGGTAGATCCAGCAGGACTTGTCATCTACTGGTTTGATCCAACGACAGAAACGTGGCAAGTACAAGGTGGAACCGCAAACCCAGAACGCAATGATATTGTACTGGCAACCTTGCGTTTTGGCACATTTATGCTATTTGCTCCTGGTCAACAAGAGACACCTACACCTACATCAAGTGCAACAGCGGTTCTAACAGATACAGAAACAATGCAACCGACCGCAACCCATACATCAACATTTACGCCAACCCATACATCAACACAAACGTTAACACCAACTCATACACCAACACCAACACCAACACCAACACCAACACCTACTCATACACCTACTCATACGCTGGCTCATACACCAACTCTTACGCCAACTCTTACGCCAACTCCCACCCAGATCGCAGCGTCTACACCAACATTAACATCAACACCAACTGGGGTCCCTACACCAATACCTATAACTTCTACGCCAACGTTTGCGCCAGCACTCACACCAACCATTGGTCCTACGCTGACAGCCACTCCCACACGGACACCAACATCGACCATACCGCCTACGTTTACTTCGATACCAACTGAAACATCTATACCAACAATGACACCAACAATGACACCAACGCCTTTGTCATCAACAAAGCATATCTACTTTCCAATTAGCCAATAACACACTGTAAGCTAAGTTTTTAGGAGCTAGGCACGCCTCATGCCAATGCTCCACTGAGCGTGCTAGCTCTAAAGAGTTAACCGAACAGTCTAATAATTCGCAAGACCTCAGGAAAAAGAAAATGTACAAGCCGAAAGCCTCTATTCGTTTCACCCAGGCCGTATTGATTGCATTGATTCTTAATATTATGACAGGTCGTCTGAGTTCAATTTTCGCCTGGAACCTGGCTGAACAAATTACGAGTTCTGCGGCAGATTCATACAACCCATCAGCCGTTATCGATAGCAATGGAACAACTCATGTTGTTTGGCTGCAGAACGTCAGCGGAGATGAATCGGAAGATATATTTTATACGTCGGGCGACACTGATGAATGGCAATCGGAAATTAATATCTCTAACAGCACCGAACGTTCGCTCAATGTACAACTGGCAATTACATCTGACGATAAACTGCTTGCTGTTTGGACGGAAATTTTGACGGTATTGGGACAACCTATAGGCTCACTGCTCTATTATTCAACATACGAGTTAGCTGAAGAAAATGGTTCAACAGGTTGGAGTACACCAGCACCTCTTCCCTCTCAAACGCTCGTTGCTGGTATACCCTTTTTAGCCACACACAATGGCGAAGTTCATGTCGTTTGGGGTGTGGGTGAACTCCTTACGGGTTATGCCGACCGTATTTATCACGCAGTTTGGGATGGTGCAAATTGGATATTCCAAGAAGCTCTGCCGTTGCAAACCGGCTTTTTGGATATCGCAGACATTGTCTTCGATGCGACTGGGCAATTGCATTTGGCCTGGAATGGGAATCAGACCAGTGCGGGAAATGTTCACACAGATTATCAGATTTATTACACTACTCGTGTCAACGGGAATTGGTCCACGCCGGTCAATATCTCAAATACATCCCAATACTCATTCTATCCATCATTAGCCGTAGATATAGAGGGGCGTGTTCACGTCACATGGATGGAAGAAGATCTAAATGAGTTGGGACTTCAAGGGCATATCTTTGACCGTATTTTGTATAATCGGATGGAGAACGGAATCTGGCTGCCACAGCCCATCAAGATATCTGCTATATCTGGTGCCATCTTTCCGACAATGGCTGTTGATCCTCTTGGATATGTACATATGATTTGGGCCAATGACATTCTTGAGGGGCTGTCGTCAGTTCAATTTCGACTTCATTATGCACGCTGGGATAGCAATGATGTTTATGGTCCACTTCAAATTGTAGATGCGCCCGGTGAGAATCAAGGGCAGGGCATGGCTACCTTTGCGCTACCGGCTTCCGGTTGGCTTGATCCGTCTCATCAAAACATTGTCTGGTCTGGTGGGGCAAATAACGACATCAGCCAAATATTTTTTAGCAAGCAGCTACCCTACCAGGTCTCCCTAGCCGATCTTGTGGCTCCAAGCAACTTGGCTGACTTCCCTACTGTGGCTGGTACATCTCAGACAGATCTTCATGCAGTATGGATACAGAATACAGGCAACATTCAGATCTTATATAGTCATTGGGATGGCATTCGTTGGGAGAATCCGAGCGTGATCTCTCTACCAGATTCTGTTAGTACGAATCCAGAAGTAGCTGTAGGGGCGGACGGTATGCCCCACGTTGTATGGCAAGCATACACCGATGAAGTTGACACACGAACATACTATTCGCGCTTGAGCAACAGCGGTTGGCTAACGCCAACTCAAATTTCGGATGGTTTTGGTGCCGAGGGTATGCCAGATATTGCCATCGACAATGATGGTAATTTGCATGTCATGTGGCAAACCGGAGCCAAAGCGTTTGGCTCCTTCCCTGATATTTGGTACCGACGAACCAGCGGTGGCATCGATCAGTGGCAGGATAGCGAACGAATGTTTTTGCCTGGACACGATATTAGAAATCCTCAGCTTGCAATAGATGGTAGCGGTTCACCACATGTGGTTTGGTATAACGTCGACGATGCTGAAGTTGGTTATGCAAAGCGTACTGAAAGTGGATGGACACCTTACGAGAATGTCTCGAATAGTGACTCGCCCACCATTGATCTTACATCTAATGCGCCAGGTATTGCTGTAGATGCGAACAATCGCGTGCATATTGCCTGGAAAGATAGTGTATCAGGTACACAGCTGGATACGATCTACTATGCAACGCGTGAAACGCAAGGCTGGCAGCGCCAAGTGATTATGTCCGAGCCAGAGCGTACTCATAATATGGATCAGGTTTCCCCTGTCAATGTAGACGTTTTAGCCAGTCCCGATGGTGATGTCCATCTGTTATGGCATGATTTAGGGCCAGATGGCTCGCGGCAAATCTATACGAGCAACAACTTAGGGCGAGCGTCGGGCCAGGCTTGGAGTTCTCCTACGATTATTACACCCAGTACACCCACGGGTGCTCGCCCAAGAGGCTATTTGGATGAGACAGGTCACCTCCATATTGTTTGGAACAACCTAACTGGAAATAACCAGATTTTTTATGCGGAGATTGAGCGCTTTGATTGGCTTAAGGTGGTTGATGAGTCTGGTCGTACAGTTCCAGATGCAACCATATATAGGAATGGCTCGCCGGTTGCCCAAAGCAACAGTCGAGGGCTAATTTTTCTCGACAACCTTAATGATGGAGATGAACTTGTTACCTTGGCTCCAGTTGCAGAGCATCCAGGTGTACGTGGAGGTCATACATCACCCGATTCACCAAATCGTAACTGGGCTTATCGAATTTACTCGACAAACTGGTCGTATTCTGCCGATGGCGTGGGCAATCGCGTTGGCGTCTCGGCAAAGCCATTAGGGAGCGAGCAATTGCTCACGGTGCATTCAGAAAGCCCACTCATATTGCTAAACCTTGTGGTCTCTTTAGAATGGGCGGCAAGTGATGAATATGCACAAACATTTGCTCAGGCAATGCGTTTGGCGTCCAATTATTTGTTTGATGCCACCAATGGGCAGATGGCCATTGGTCACGTAGCGATCTATCGAGAGGGTCAATTTTGGGGTGACGCGGATATTCAGGTACGGGCTTTTAACGGCACCCGCCCCAACGCGGGGATTAATGGTTTACGTAATCCCCTCGTCACGCCCATAAGATTGGGGCGTAGTTGGTCTGGGAAGCAAAATGATGATGACGCAAATGGTCCATGGGATCACCCTGAAGGTTATAGAACGATTATCCACGAGTTGGGGCATTACGCGTTTGGGCTTTGGGACTCATATTTTAAAATTATACGAAATGAAGATGGTACGTTGAGAGGATACGATTATAGTGTATCTTGTATATCGGAATCAATTAGGGGGCCTGAGAATATCAATGACACGACGAATGCGACATTAATGGACTATCAATATAATGCGACAGAGTTCTCTATGGTTGATACTGAAAGTTGGAGCGATAATTGCCGGGAAACCCAACAATTTCAGGAAAATTTTGGCGAGTCGGACTGGGAGACAATCGTACGTTTCTTCAATGACTCAGAAGATCCTGCACTACAATATTTATCCAACTATACTGGAGCATCGTGGCAACTGCAAACACCCCAAAAGACGGGTTTACTCAGCGGGCCAACTATCCAACCCTTACTCAACTTTCCAGAAATAGTGATTGCGCCCATAGAACAAACCACGAAGATCCCTCTGCAACTTGTAGGCCCCGAGCGTGCGACACAATTAGCGGCTGTTACCCTTTATGTCCAAAGAGGTGATGTTGCGGAAGCCATTGATCAGGGGTACACCAATCGATTTGGTCAGATTTCATTGCTTGGTGCGCGCAGTGGTGACAGTGTACGCGTTCTGTCCAGAGACACAACCTACCGCGGAGAGATGTCTTTACAAGCTGGTATAACGAATACATTGACATTAGAGTTGACGAATCCCCTCGTTAGCGCCGCACAACGTTCACAGAATCAGCCGCTTTATCTACGCGTACTTCCTGGCTCCCAAAATCGCTCATTAGATTTGCAGGTCATTGGCATAACAGCAGGCGCATCTATCGATGGAGAGTATACGCTTACTGGTCGAGACGTAGGGGCGGAAGTGAAATTAGGGTTCAATGCGGCACAAGGCGAATATCGAGGAACGCTTGCGCCTGATCTGCCAGCAGAGGTTGCAAGTCTTGATGGATTGGGACAGGTGCGAATTGTCGGAACGGATATCAACGACCAACCTATTTACCTTGCGGGAAGCCTATCGACATCAGTAGTTCAGTCCAACATGTCTCAGTTGGTGGCATCACCTGACGGTGGTTTTCAGCTTCTTTTGCCCGTAGAGGGAATTGAGCCAAATACACAACCTTATTTATTGATTTCAGAACACAATGTTTTTGGCATACCGGCTGACTTAACAGCTCTCTCTCCGGTATATCAGATGCGACTATCTGGGGCAATAGGTGGTTTTAATACACCGATAGCAATGACCATTTATTCAAGCGAAGGGGTAACCAAAACCGGCGAGATTCAGATCCACCGATATGACGAAGCCATACAAAGGTGGAAGCCTCTAATGACAACATGGGATAATGAGAATCATGTTGCATCAACATCCAATACAGCAACGGGCTTTTATGCTTTATTGGCTACTACAGGGCAGATACAGGATCCTACAAGTACCCCTACGAGTACCCCCACAATCACTTCCACACTAACGCCTACAAGCATTCCCACATTTACTCCTACACCAACCCCTGCAAACACTGCCACATTTACTCCTACACCAACCACAACGAGCAGCAAACCACTATCACCAACGTTAACATTAACCTCCATTGCCACACCAGTTGTAGCGACGAACACTCCGATCCCTACGGCTACGTTGGAATCCACTCCAACGATTACAGTAAGTCCAACTGCTACGTCAACTGTTGCCAAAATGCCTTCGTTAACACCATCTGTCACAACTACGACTTCCCCAAGGCCAACGGCAACTCCAACAGTTCCTACCACAGCCACATCCGTAATGACACCTGGGTCAACAAAGAGAAAAATTTATCTGCCGTTTGTGGATCGTTGAGGTTGGGTTGATTGCGCAGTTACGAATCATAAAGCTTACTTGACACTTCAGAAGTAGAGCCGTTTCAAAACGGTTGGTTTTCCTCATAGAACCAACCGTTTTGAAATCGACCACAAGTGAAAACCAAATACCCCTTGACAAACCTCTCTGAACATGCTATCATTTTAATGAATGAATATTCAGCCATTGAAATGAATAAAAATTCATTTTATCAATAAGTCAAACTCAAACCAATCAAAGTACCTATGCCAGCCAACGAAAAATTCCAACAGCAGCTCATCCAAGCCCGCCGCAACCAGATCCTCCAAGCCGCTATCGAAGTGATCTCGGAGAATGGGTTTCAGCGCACGACCGTTAAGCAGATTGCCCAGCGAGCGGAGGTAGCTGACGGGACCATTTACAACTACTTCAAGAACAAAGATGCCATTCTGATGGGTATCATTGCCATGATTACCGAGGCGGAGGAGCGGGAACTGCACTTTGCGGAGGCAGCGCAGATCTCTTTTGAGGAGTTTGTGACCACCTATGTGGCTCATCGCATGGAGGAGGTGGAGATGGGTCTACCTGTATTGAAGGCTATTCTGCCGGAGATGATTGTCAATGAGGAGATCGCCAAGACCATCAATGAGAAGATTTATGAACCTAGCTTTCGAGTGGCTGAAGAGTATATTGCCCAGCAGATGAAAGCGGGGATTATTTCTGAAGCGGATCCAGTGGTGGCGGCACGGCTCTTTGCGAGTCCGTTATTGGGCTTGTTCTTTTTACGATTGCTGGGAGACGAGCATGTGACCGCGAATTGGCAAGCGTATGCGAAGGCCATGGGGCAGCTTTTGGTGAAGGGGTTTGGAACACAGGAGGATCCAGAGAAGAAGAGCTTCAAGGAACAAAAGGATAGCCAAACAGAATAATTAATTGCAGAATTGCAGAATCGCTGAATTGTTAATGGTTCGGTCAGTAGAGTGTTTCTTAGAGTCTCACGCAAATCTGCCAAGGCGCAAAGTTTGATGTTGAGATCAATCATTTCCATCTGAAAATCACAGTAAGGGAGATTGCGCAGATTTTTATCTTTGAAATCTTCAAATCTTTGTTTAGTTTTCAGGGCAGACGAGTCCCAGATTCCTCGAATCGGCTGTAGTTTTCGGTAACAACACGCCTAACGACTTTATTTTTGCTATATTATTACGATATGTAGATGATACGTGACCATCCACCATCAACGAACTTGGAGCTTAACATGACAACTGAAAATACGTTATCTTTTCCAACCTTTTTTTTGAAACGCAACACCCCAGCTATCACAATGTATAGCGACGACTTTAGCCAGAATATCCATCAGCATTTTGCTTGGATGCGAGAAAATGCACCTGTCTACCACACTCGGTACGCTCGTTGGAAGGATGCATATCTCATCACTCGATATGACGACGTGCAGGCGATTTTGAAAGATGACCGATTGCTGAAAAATCCCAACAATGCCAAGACAGATTCGGGCCAGAGCACCATGTTCTGGACGCCAAAACCCTTCCGAGCGCTCATGCACAACATGCTCAATACGGACGAACCGGATCATCGGCGACTGCGCAATCTCGTCCACAAAGCATTTACGCCACGCAGGATCAATGAGCTGGAACCGCGTATCCAAGTGATTGCCGATGAGCTACTTGATAAAGCTCGGCAACAAGCTTCGGTTGATCTGGTTCAATCCTACGCGCTGCCGTTACCTGTTACCGTAATTGCTGACATGATTGGGATACCAGAAGAAGAGCGGCCCCAGTTTTTTGCTTGGACTCGAAAAATTATCGTCATTCCAACTCCCTTGAACATGATGCTGGCGATTCCACCTTTGATGGCGTTGATGAGCTATCTGCGCAAGCTGGCTAATAAGCGCCGAGTTGAACCACAGGATGATCTGTTGACGGCTTTGGTTCAGGCCGAGGATGAGCAAGGGGATCGCTTTACCGAGGATGAGCTGCTAGGGATGCTCTTTTTGCTACTGGTGGCTGGCTATGAGACAACCGTTGGCCTGATTGCCAATGGGACCCTGGCGTTACTTTCCCATCCGGATCAGTTGGAGATGTTACGAAATGATCCATCCTTGATCGAAAGTGCTGTGGAAGAACTGCTGCGCTATGACGGTCCGCTCCAGACGACAGAGATGAGCTTTGCCCGAGAGGAATTTGCCATGCATGGCGTAGAGATTCCCAAGGGGGCGACAGTCCTTCCTGCCATCCTCTCAGCCAATCGAGATGAGCAGGTCTTTGCTCGGGCTGATGAGCTAGATATTACTCGGTCACCTAATCGACATCTGGCCTTTGGGCAAGGAATCCACTACTGTTTGGGTGCTCCACTGGCTCGGTTGGAGGCGAAGATTGCCTTCAATACGTTGCTGGAGCGGTCGCCTGAGTTGCAATTGGACGTTGAGCAAGAGAAGCTACGCTATCAAAATATGATAATCGTCCATCGGCTGACAGAGTTGCCTGTGAGGATTTAGTTGTAGCTGGTTGATAGGGAATGGTGGATGGTGACAGTCACCATTCCTATATTCATTCAAGAACAGCGTCAACCGACCAACCGATTAATAAACTGTTGGTATGAAGATCCTCCATAATTCATTCTCGGTTTGTCCTGCCTCTAAACGTCTTAATGAAGCAGGATGTAGGGTGGATTTACCACCCATATCGATATCTTCGAGGTACACATAATAGATGGTGTCCGTAGGTGATGCATCGTCCACATAGGAGTAGCTGGTCTCTTCATAAGGACTGCCTTGGGCAGGGATCAAGGTAGAATTGATCTGGGTCCAGGGTCCATCCAGCGAATGGCTTCCATAGAGGTGAAAGCCGGCATTGTCAATTTCAGCAGCGGTGGTCCATTCAATCAATGTGCGACCATCCGGTTGGTCACTAGCTTGAAACGAGGCCAATTCTACCGATGTTGCGCCTTCTGTTGTGAACTTGACGGCAAACTCAAAAGCTGCTGGGAATGTCGCTGGAGAATTTGTGATATCGCTAACAGATGCCTTGTTAAAGAGTAGGGTACAGAGAGTGGCCGTACTTCCGTTGGTCAATGGTTCTTTAATTTGAATCTCTATATCGCTTATATTTGTTGCGGGCAGCAGTGGAAATGTATCGATATTAATCAATGTGCCACCACAAAGGAGCTGAACCGCGTCTACATCATCTGCGATGCTGATAGGTTCTGAAAACGTGACATCAATTTGAGTAAGATTGACTGATATGGCGATATTTCCAGTATAGGGGTCGGACGTTTTGATGGTTGGATGGCAATTCCCATCCACGTTCTCATTTGGGCTACCTATATCACCCGCACTTGATTCAAAGCTAGTGAATCTAGGGGTCCCCTGGCAGTCGTCTGATTTGCGGAACGTGCCAGATGCGAATCCGATACGGAAGATAGACTGACCTGGGGAATTGGTGCCATAACCCACTGTTGCGCAGGCATTCATAGGGCTAAAGCCAGCGCCATCACCTTCTGGATCGTCCAGGTTATAGTTAGCCCCACTTGTCCAGAGACCGATGATGTCTCCCCCATCGTTAAAATCAAATCCACCAACAACGGATACATACGATACAGAAGCTGAAGACCCCCACTCTGTTGAAAAAGTAGTGTAGGTTGAGTTGTGCAAGATAACGCTCCCGCCGGCTGGCACGTCAATATTGCCAATCGGAGCAGACGGAGGATCATCCACATTCCCCAAAATATAGCCGCTGAGATTTATCGGGGCATTGGTTGGATTGTAGACCTCAAGCCATTCATGGGTGCTATTGGTCGGCTGATACATAATTTCCGTGATGGTCAAATCACACGATTGGGCGTGAGCAGCAACAGGGGTGATTGTCACAAGCCACACCCCCAGCAGAAGTGCAAAGAGGATGGACGAAGCGAGCAGAAGGGTTGGATACTGTTTATTCATAGCTACCTTTGCTAACCTTACGCTTATACTTACGCTGTCACTTTTTTTTCACAAATTAGGCCATGATACAGGGTAAAGTGGAGAAGGGTAAGATGGATTATTTATGCAATTCAATTTTAACATAAAATAAGACCCTATTTTCTTGCAATATTCTGATACAAACTCTCCATTCTTGTCATTCTGCTCTTGGCTACCTTCTCCTTGCAACCTTGCGCCTTACAACTTTAACTAAGTTATCATTTCCAGCCCATCCGGTATATAATTCATTCATGATTCCCATCCTACCATCCCAAATTCCCCGATGGCTGAGTCAGCTCGTCCAAATTCCTAGCGTTAGTCCATCTGTCGCGGGGCCAACTGATGGTGCGCCTGGTGAAGAAGCATTGGCCAAGCAGATTGCAATGTGGTTTACGGCACTAGGGGGCCAGGTAATTGTAGATGAAGTCGAACCTCATCGCCCCAATGTCTATGGCATGTGGCGCGGACGCAGCGACCGCTGGGTGGCTGTGGATGTTCACATGGACACGGTCAGCGCTGCCCAAATGCCCGCTGACCAATTTAGCGGTCGCGTCGATGGCACGCGGGTTTACGGTCGAGGAGCCGTTGATACCAAAGCCTCATTAAGTGTGATTCTGACCTTACTAGAGGAGATGAAGCAGAGCGGGATAGAGCCTGGCCCCAATTTGCTGATAGGCGCAACCGTTGATGAGGAAATTGGGGCCACTGGTGCACCGGCATTTGCCCGCTGGATCGAAAAACAGCCCTATTCTGTAGAGCAGATTGTGGTTGCCGAACCAACGCTTTGCATCCCCGTCTATGGGCATAAAGGCGTTGTCCGACTAGAGTTTGAAATTACCGGTAAATCTGCCCACTCTTCCCAGCCTAAGATGGGTCAGAATGCGGTAGTGGCTGGGGCTCAACTGGTTCTGGCTTTAGTTCAAGAAGATGAGCGTCTTCAGCAGCTAAACCCTAGCTCAGAGTTGGGGAATCCCACACTTACCGTTTCCGTCATTCATGGAGGGACGGGGATCAATGTGGTGCCAGCATCATGCCAAATCTCCATTGATCGACGGGTGGTGGATCACGAGCGGGCGAAGGATGTGGCGAACCAGCTCATTGAGTTCGCCCAAGCCAACTCTCCTCTGCCCTTGGTCGCCCACACTCAAAAAGAGCTCGATGCATTCTACCAATCTCCCCAAATTCCTTGGGTGCAGCAATTGGCTCAATGGAGTGGTAGTCAAGAACAGGTTGTTCCCTATGGCACCAATGCCTGGGCCTACCAAGGCGTTGTCGATCAGCGGATCGTGATTGGCCCTGGTTCCATTGACCAAGCCCACGGCAAAGAGGAGTGGGTTGAAGTGAGCCAACTAGAACGCATGGCGGAGATTTACGCTCGTTGGTGGGAATTGGCGTAGTTGATAATGGGACGAGATGGGGAGATAGGGATGACAAGGTGAGGGGATGACAAGGTGAGGGGCAAGGTAACAGGACAATGTCAATTATATTCAGGACGACACAACCACCGATTACCGACCACCGATTACCGACCACCGATTACTAACTTTCAACCGGAGGAACCAAATGGATACAAATACGTTGCAGTATCGATTAACAGAGAGTGAACGTGAAACATTTGAGCGAGACGGATATTTTATTGTGGAGGATGCCATTTCGCCCAAGGTGGTAGCCGATCTGAATGAGGCGTTGGATGCAGTGGATGCTGCGGATCGGATCGATAGGGAAATTGATCCAGGCGTCACCAATAACATTCTCGATTTTATTGGACGAGATGATCGCTTCTTGCCGCTGCTAGACTTGCCCGAGACCTTTACCAAGGTGTGGGATATTCTAGGATGGAATATCCAACTCTACCACTCCCATACCATTATTACACCCCCCGGAGCACCCTATCGCACCGGACCGAGAGGAGGGCTAGGTTGGCATCAAGATAGTGGTCGCCTCAACTGGGAGTTGGAGACCAATCCCCAGCCTCGCATCTCGTTAAAGGTTGCTTTCTTCCTAACTGACACAACGGATCTTGGCCACGCCAACCTCTACGTGGTGCCAGGCAGTCACGTCAACAACGAGCTGGCTTATGCATCTGATGACGCGGAAGAACCAACCGGTGCGGTTGCCGTTCGGGTCAAACCTGGCACGGCAGTCTTTTTTGACCGTCGCATCTGGCACGCCAGCAGCCCCAATGTTTCGGATATTTCTCGAAAGGTACTTTTCTATGGCTACAGCTACCGTTGGCTACGCCCTCGTGATAACATGACTGTGGAGCACTATTTCGATCGTTGCACACCCATACAGCGCCAGTTGCTTGGCTACGCCCCCACGGGTAAGCACGGCTACTCATCCCCAAGGCCGGAAGATGTGCCGTTAAAAGCGTGGTTGGAGGAGAACGTAGGAGAAGAGAGAGTACTGGCGTAGGACAATGACCAAGCGAATCGAATACACATCACTTCAAAAATTCTTCAAAGAAGCACTCATGGCCGTAGGTGCGCCAGAGCATGTGGCAAAAATTGAAGCCCAGATCGGCGCGGAAGTGGATCTCTGTGGCGTCCATTCCCATGGAGCGCGCCTGCTTATTGGCATGGTCAACAACATTCGTAATGGACCAACCAACCCAGATCCCGATATCCGTACGCTGGTTAACTTTCCGGCCTCCGTACTGATGGAGACCGATTGTGGCATTGGCCGATATGTCTCTCACGTTGGTATGGAGTCGGCCATTGAGCGGGCAGAGCAATTTGGCGTTGGCGTCTGCGTGATTCGAGGTGTCGCCCATTGGGGCCGAGGGTATAGCTATGGTTTGCAGGCTGCCCGTGCTGGCATGGTGGGCTTGGCCTTTACCAATGCCTACGCCAATTTTCCTGCCTGGGGGACAGCCGTTCCGTCCCTAGGCAACAATCCTTTTGCCATTGGCGTCCCCAGTGATGAGGATGGTGAACCGGTTGTGATGGACATTGCCATGACCCAAACGGCTATCGGGCGGGTCAATAATGCTGCAGCAGCAGGTGAGCCAATCCCCTATGGTTGGGGGCTAGACAAAGAAGGCAATCCAACCCAAGATCCCAAGAAGGTGCTCGAGTCAGAACGATTTTTGCCCATGGGTGAGCACAAAGGCTCGGCTCTCTCGTTCATGTCTGACTTGATTACCGGGGCTTTGGCTGGCGGCTTTCTATGTTTTGAACAAGGGACTGAAGGACGCCCATTCGATGGTGAGGGAGGCTCGACCAAAACCTTTATTGCCATCAAACCCTATGGAGATTGGTTAGGCAAACGAGTGTCCGAATTAAAGGCCCATCTTCACTCCGTACAGACGGCACCTGAGCAGGGAGACGTTCGCTGGCCAGGAGAAAATTCATTTCGCTGGCGCAAAGAGTATTTGGAAAAAGGCATTGCTCTGCCAGCCAATATTTGCGATGGATTAGATCAGTTGGCAGACGAGTTATCCTTGACGGTTGAATGGATAGATTAAGGCTAGGAGCTTGGGAATTTAATCGAATGAAGTCGTGAAGACCATGCTCCCCATTACCAGCATGGCTCCCAAATGTACTGACAACATGGCCCAAGTTATGTTTATCTGCTCGGCCAGCAATCCGAATAGTAGAGCCAGCGGCAATAGCCCAAAGAGGGAATTGATTGCAGTGACGGCACCTGCTCGCCCTGGTACGCTTGCCAGAGAGCTCCCCTTTAGTAGAGGCCAGAACATAGCGGTGAAGAAGGTGAGCGGAACCATCAGCCAGAAGCGTGGGCCGATTCCGGGTGTTAGGAGCCAGATCGGCTGTAGAATCAGTACCAGTGGGGTGATAATGGTCAATATCCGCCTCACCGATCCGTGTCGACGCCACTGATCCAGCACCATGAGGCTAATAAGGCCCACGC
Source organism: Chloroflexota bacterium (assembly GCA_039028975.1). Classification (GTDB taxonomy): domain Bacteria; phylum Chloroflexota; class Anaerolineae; order Caldilineales; family Caldilineaceae; genus JAHBNG01. Next base: position 24,786 of record JBCCHB010000041.1, on the reverse strand, counting down.
TCATTTCCATTACCACGTAGACCCCGATCAGAGCCTGGGACATCCCCACCTCTTGGGCCAACCAAACAGTCTTCAGGATCAAGGGAAGTTCGGCCAGATCAAAGAGGAAGAGCAGCAGCCAACGCCGAGCAGAGGAGTTAGTCAGCACGGCCCGCAGATTCTGCCATAGCGCGCTGCCCGTGCTTGATGTACCTTGACTGACCGATTGGGGTGCGTTGGGCAATCCATTTTTGAGTATGATCGACGCATACCCAAAACCCCATAGACCCACAATCACCATCAGCCAGCGCCACGACCACCCCTGCCAGAAGAAGAGTGTTACCAGCAGAGGGGCCAGCAGCGCGCCTACCGTATCGATCAGCGTCGAGCGAGCATAGGCTCTGTCTGGCACATCAGGGTATGCTTCAACGATCACCACATCGCCCGTGTGGGCTAGCGGCCCCGAACCAAGTCCAAAGAGAACATACCCAACCAGTAGCAGAAGGAAGGTGGGAGCTAGACCCATGGTGATTAGAGCCAAACCAAGCATGGTCGCGCCAAAGCCCATCAACCACTTTCGCTGCCACAGGTCAATGAGTAGCCCATTAACCGGCTCGATAGCTGCGGCCACATAGTCCAATATCTGCCTCAATAGAGCCACCTGCGTGACCGATAGCCCCAGTTGCGCTTGAATTGTCGGCATGAGCACATCGGGCAGACCAGACATCAACTCATCATAAAAGCGAGCGCCAAAGCCAATGGCAATGTGAAGATTGGTCACACCCGGCTTGCGAGGTAGGGAGAGATGTCGTTTGATTGCTCTTTCTCTCTTATTCTTTGTAGCCGTTCACGCCCCCTGCCGGCTGAGCTTGTCGAAGCCGAAGCACCCCTGCGACAAGCCCAGGGCGCTAAACAGTTACTATTCTTTGTCTCCTAAGCTCTCCACATCGCCCATCCCCGAAATACTCTGCTCAACTTGCGGGTTGCCGTAGTAGTTTACGCCGCCGATGCCACTAATCCGCACATCTAACGTCTCCCGAACCCAAGCATCCACACTACCAGCACCACTTACTCGTATATCTGCCACATCCACTCTTAGATCATCAGCAGTAATATCGCCGGCGCCGTTCACGGTAAAGTCGGCCCGATTGGCTCGACCGGCCAGATCAATATCCCCAGCCCCTGATATCTCAAGTTCGAGAACGTCCGTGGTCAGTTCATTGATGTCAAAGTCACCGGCACCACTAATTTTGACATCGATCCTTTCGCTTTCAAGCTCATCAATTTGGATATCGCCTGCGCCGCTGATTGAGATTTCTAGCTTATCAGTCTTTAACGCTTCGGCATATATATCACCTGCACCAGAGACGCTTACGTCTTCTAAAGTAGGCGTGGAGACGATGATTTCAATGGGTCGGGTGTTGCGGAAGAGCGTCATAATCCCCCGACTACGATTCCGAATGATGAGTCGGTTGCCGCGTACAATGGTTTCAACCCGTTCGATAATGTTGTCTTCACCTTTTAGGACCAAGCTCGTACGCTCATCTTGAATGATAGTCAGATCACCGGCAGTACTTAGATCAATAGAGTCGAATCCATCCACTGGGCGTTCATCGGTAATCACATTGCCAGATCCAGTTATGATGGAACAACCCGTCAGGAAAAGCAAAACAAGTAGGCCCACAGAGACAACGGTTCGTTGGAACATTTTCTTTTCTCCTAGATTTTTTGCGCTGTTTGTTGTTTGGCCAGGCCTGGCATTATACAATACGCAGAATTGGCTAGTTTGATTCATCGTCACCTTCGCATTAAAATTCCGGGAAAATCTTGGAGGGGTTGAATACCACGCTTACAATTTGGTATAATGCCACTCATTATACTCGCAGAATACCTTTCACATTGCGATGAATGAATACGGTATAGAGGATATAGATAGAATGGCAATCGTAGTGGATGAACAGAACTTGTTCGAGCAATTACTGCGCTCACCGCGCCTACCTGTGCTTGCACGCAAAATCGAATCTCCATCCGGTCGATCTTTGATGACCAAGCCAAGCGAGAGACGTTGCGGATGATTTTAAATATGTGAGGTACCCTGCAGGTTTCCAAGCCCGACGATGGAAGTCAAAAGAGTGTACCCAGTAGACGATGTAGACTTCTACTGGGTACACCCTATTGATGGAGTAGGCGCTGTTTTCAGTCGCGCACGCGTCGGTTACCTAATCATTTTCAAGAGACGTGACGAGGTCTTCCATATTCGTGCGGTTGCAAACCGCACCTACGATTGGTCCGTTCTAATCTATCAAGTTAATCATACAGTGCACGGTGCGCATTCTCGGCTCCACGAATCACAACTACCCGGTCACAAATGGTAGGAATAGAGTCGGCACAAGTTCATCGGAATTACCTGCGTTAGGATCCACCTGGACTGTCAGAGTCACCACATCGGATATATTACCCGCCGCATCCCGATACTGGACATAGACTGTCGCTATCCCATTGGCATTTGGTGCCAGTGTCCACTCTTTGATGATGCTGTAGGGTTCCCACTCGGCCCCCTCAAAGTCACCCTGATTTGAAAGCTGCATTTCAACCACGCCGGTCTTGATGGCGTTTCGATCCAGTAAGGCACCGTCAAAGGGCATGTGCTCCTCGGTCTCTGGGTTATCTTCGGCATCCAGGTGTAGCATTGTGGTAGCTGGTACCGGTTCCACAATCCCGATGGGCAGCTCAATGAACCCGTGTGGGGCATGGGGATCAGTGTTGGGTGTGGCGCAGCTTACGTTGGATGGTGCGCTGGTAGCTCGACCTGCAGCGATGGCTCGATAACAGTAGAGCGTTCCATTGCTTACGGTCGTGTCTTCCCAAACACCTGCTGTTTGCCCGTCAACAATTTGGCTAAAGGGGCCATCTGGCGAATTTGAGCGATAGATGGTCAGATTAGGTGATACTGAGGATGTACTGGCATAGACGAAGACCTTGCCGGCACCGGGCCATGCTTTGAGTCTGGGGGGTTGGTTAAAGTCGTCACTAGGGTTGAGCGGATCCTGACCTCGTCCAAACTCAGAGCCATCGCTCTCACCACCGTCATCGGTGTCTGGGTCACAGGGGTCGAACTGGAGAATCACCTCACGTCCGCTCGGAATCCCATCTCCATCATGGTCCAGATTGGCATCAGAGGCATTGGGATCCATACAGTCACCTTCCAACGGATCGGGGACGCCATCTCTGTCAGAGTCGGGAGCCTGCTGCATAAAGAACGAGACCCTGGCTCGACGATCATACTCACCAAAAAGATCCGAGTTCCCGGAGGCATCAACTACTACACTGTAACCGCCAGCTTGCTGTGTCTGCTTGATGAGCCCACCGTAGAAGCCGTCACCTGCCGCACCATCGCCGTGGAGTCCGTCATCAAAGAGGGTCAGCGTTTCGCCTGTGCGCTCAACAGTTGCCTGGACGGTTGCACCCGTTAGTGGGCCTGTATCCGTCAGTGCCACAAGCAAAGGCATGGCTTTCCCTGCGATGCGTTCCTCCACCGACAAACCAAGAAAGACTTCCATGGTCAGATCGCTAATGAGAGACGCTTCGACCAGATAGTCAGTCCGCAGCTTTTCGTCACCTTCTACACCCGCTGCAACCACACCCGGAATGTTCGGCCCAACCACAACTCGCCACTGGCCGGCCATAGGAGCTGGCACGCGCCAGAGTAGATGGCGGCTATCGGTCAGAGTAGGTGGCCCAAGCTTGGTATCATCTGGGCGGAAGATATCGATATCCAAGAAGATCCCAGGCACGGTGTAAACAAAGGGGAGAGCAATAACGAGTTGACTGGCACCGCCATCCACGTGGAAGGGATGGGTATCCGATTCGGCGTTGTCGATAAAGCCCTTCTTGGCGTAAATCTGCTGCTCTCCTGTAACCGATTCAGCAAAGACTCGGTAGATCTCGCTCAAGTCCAGTGGCAGAACCACCTCATTCACGGCATTCGGCTCTAGAGTGACGTTGGCTGCATTGACATTGGCTGCCGAAAGCCCGCTCTCTTCGGGCAGCCACTGGAAGAGGCCGTTAGCTGCAGCAGTGACGCTCTCTAATGCAACGCCATCAGCATCGTCGCCTACGGCCACCACATGAATGACGGGTACAGAATCGCCAGCATCTTTGCGCGCATTGTATTCGGTGAGAAAGGCAGGAATTTGGTCATCCTCTTCTGGCGTCGTATCCTGACCATCAGAGAGCAAGACCATAGACCAGACGGGGTTGGGGCTATCTTGGGCAATCAGCAGATCCATGCCCTGACGCAAGCCCGCGCCGTTGGCCGTCCCACCCTCGGGAGCGTCTAGATTCTGAATGGCATCCTGGGCTTGAACTCGGGTAGTGTTGGTCCAATTGTTGATGGCGTACTCGGTTGTGGCCGTATCATTAAAGCTGACCACACCGATGCGGTCGCCGGTATCGTAGGCATCCACATAAAGTGAGGCGGCATTTTGAGCCGCCTGAATCTTGGCCCCTTCCATGCTACCAGAGCGGTCAATGACCATGATGTTATCGGTGCTAGGGACCAGCCCGTAGTCAATGGCATTGGTCTCTGTATCGGTGTAGGGGCCATAGCTCACGGTGAGATCACAGGGGTCACAGCCGGGGTTATCCGGTGCTCGTAGCACAATCCAATATTTCCCTGCATTGTAGGTAGAAGAGACGATGGCGTTGTCTCCGGCATTGGCAGGTGGGTTGACCGTTATATTGCCGACGTTGATGCCAAAATCAGCCACATCAATACCAGCCAGAGGTTGTTGATCGGCACCGATCACTTCAAGCTGAATCATAAACTTCTTGGGCGATGCGGGATCGCCAGCTAGAGCTTGAAACTGGGCATTAGGCGTGCTGATAAAGAGACCATCGCTCAGATTGAAGCCCCAGTTAAAGTTGGTGTTCTGCTCAAGCCCCACCACAATCAGGGCCAAGCGATCATAGACGGGGTCAATGTTAAAGACGCTCAACTCGAAGCTGTCCCCGCTATTAGACCAATGCTCTTGAATAGCACCGTTCTTGATGGCCAACACGTGATAATAGAGAGCATGGGGCGTGCCTGGTAACGTATCCACTTCAATATGCACAGATGGCACAGCGGGATTCAGGTCAATTTCAAAGTAGCGGGCACCCCAAGAATCGACAGAGTGGGTACCCAGGAGGGTCTCGTCAGGGTCCAGCGTATCCTGAATGGTTCGCTTAACCATGTTGTAGGCACAGGTCCCACAGTTCTCTTCGTCGATGTAGTTGTAGAGACGATCTTGGGCCGAGACGGGGTTGGTGATCAGATCCTTGCCATAGTTAGCCACGGCAAAATCCTGAAAGATATCCTTGAAGCGGCGGTCGCTGCCAAGTTTGTTGGCGAGGGTGTCGTTGAGGGTATCGATGCCGTCTTTGGCGTTGTCATTGGCCTTATTCTCTTCGTTCTGCTCCCAATAGCTCACTAAGACATCCATACCGTAGCGCGGCTCGGTGGTCATGCTCTGGGCAAATTGCTCGGTGACGTACGTCCAGAAGAGGGCGGCGTTGTAGGAGTGCTCCATGAGCGTCTTTTCTGGCGCGCCCAGGTAAGCGTTGACCTGACCTAGGTAATACTGGTCCACCTGCTCGTCCCAGATCTCACAGTGAGCGTTTGAACTAAAGATACACATCTTGTCCTCGGTCGAGCGGGCCTGTCCTTCGATGAGCCACTTGTAGAAGGGGTCAGCGCCACCGCCACCATGGGCACCCTGGATCTTGTGGAAGACCTCGTGGCCCACCACAAAGACCTCGTAATCCGATCCGTTGCCGGTCGCCGGATCATAATCAGTACCCTCAAAATTAGCAGGCGGATATTGGATGCCATCGCCGTTGGCACAGCCATTGTTGCAGGGGAAAAAGTCTAGTGGGAAGGGCTTTTCATCGTTGAAGAAGCTGGGATCATTGAAGCCCATATCCATCAGCTCGGTGCGATAGGCTTCGGTATCATCGAGTACCTGCTTGGCGTGTTTGTTTTGGCTATCCACATTGATGTTTTCTGTGCAGGTCGACTTGCCTTCATAATCGGGACAATCCTGGAGCCGATAGTAGACTCGGTAATTGCCCTGAGCGCTATCCAATAATAGAGGCTCGCGGCAGGTTTGATCCGCACCGGGTGTGGTCTCATCATTGCCATCATCGGCTGTTACCCGATACTGAAAGGTGCCGTCACCAGCGTTCTCATCGACCCAGCGCCAAAGTCCATTACTGTTGGGGTCGGTGACGGTTGCAATGGGATCACCGTAGCTGTTGTCACTCACGGCCTTGCGATAGATGTGATACTCTGCGCCGCCATCATTGGTATCTGTCCATTCGACGCGCAGTCGATTGGCCTTGCCAGCATGGGGGCGGCAAGCCACATCATCGGGTTGCGAGGCCGCGTTGGGCGTAAATAGGGTAGAAGCCAGCAGATGGTCACCGCTTACTTGCCAGAGCAGGGCGATGATGGCAAGCAACAGGATGACCAATAGATATCTGTTTTTCATATTCTTTTCCTTGGGTATGGTTATACTGCGGTTGGCCATAGATGAGAATAATTCGATACTGTTTTAGTCAAGTAGATTATTCTCATCTATGACAGAGCTAAGTATATATGGGCATTTACTGCTTTGGATCGGCGTGAATGATCTGTCGAATGCCATTTCGGTTCACTTACCTTAGCATTTGACGTGAAAATCAGTATAGAGTAGAAAGTAATCGTTGGCTGTGTGGTACAGCACAACCACCCTGTTGCGCACTATACGACATCATGATCAGCCTACGCTTTTATACTCAGCTCCGTTTGAAAATCGGAGATTGGTCTCTCCTTTAGAGGCAACGGAAAACTCCGGTTTTAAAATCGACTGCAATATAGTAGAGATGTGGAAAACACGTGGCTTCAAAACAACCACAGTAACGATTGCTTCTAAGATACGAAAGGTTCACCTATGCCCGCTGCAAAAAAGATCTACGTTGATGGACTGGCTAGACTCCCAGCATTTTGTCATGCCACCGTTGCAGGCGATTTTGTATACGTCTCTGGCACACTGGGAACAAAACCCAATTCTATGGACCTGGTGGAGGGCGGCACCGCGGCCCAGACCATTCAAACCCTACGCAATATTGAGACGATTTTGGAGTCGTGTGGCGCTACCTTGGCCCATCTAATCAAGATAAATGTCTTCTTAGCCAATATAGATGATTTTTCTGCCATGAATAAAGCTTACTTATCCATCATCGGAGACGACCCGCCAGCACGCATCACCGTTGGTCGAGCAGCGCTGGCATTGGGTGCTGCAGTGGAGATTGATGGGGTGGCTTATTTGGCCCAAGGCGATTAGGAGCAGCAGAGATGAAATTTCGACCCTGTATTGACCTACGCAACGGGCGTGTTGTTCAGATTGTTGGGGGAACTCTGAGAGATGGAAAGGCCAATCAGCCCCAAACCAATTTTGAGACCGAGCGTTCTCCGGCGGATTTTGCGCGTCTATATCAGAAGGATGAGCTAACTGGTGGCCACGTGATTGCGCTGGGGCCAGGCAACCATGATGCAGCCCTCGCAGCCCTGCAAGCCTATCCTGGCGGAATGCAGATGGGTGGTGGCGTGACCCCTGAAAATGCACGCACCTACTTGGATGCCGGAGCCAGTCATGTAATCGTAACCTCCTACGTCTTTAGAGATGGCCAAGTTCATATTGAACGCTTAACGGATCTTGTGAAGCGAATTGGCAAGGAACGGCTGGTTCTGGATCTCTCATGCCGCAAACGAGACAACACCTACTGGGTAGTCACTGACCGCTGGCAGACCTTTACAAAGGTGGCCATCAATGAAGAGACACTAACATGGCTGGCCACTTTTTGCACAGAATTCTTGGTCCATGGCGTCGACGTGGAAGGGCTGCGCGCGGGCATCGAAGAGCCGCTGGTGACCATGCTCGGAGAGTGGTCGCCCATCCCCGTCACCTATGCCGGAGGGGCCAGAGCATTGGATGACCTGGAGCGGGTCAATGAATTGGGCCAAGGCCGTGTAGATCTGACCATTGGTAGCGCGCTGGATATCTTTGGTGGGGATGTGGCTTATGCAGATGTGGTGGCGTGGCATCGAGAGAGAGTACGCTGAGTTCAACATCCTTCAGGCTTAGCTGTGAACACTTCACCAAGCAGATAACCGTGTCTGGGACACATGGGTAGCGCCCTTCTCGCAAAATAAGTGAGGCCAATGCTAGTGAGACAGTTATCGCGATAAGTACTCCTATTTATAGACATCCAGAAAAAGATTTTCCATTTTTTGCCAAGAAACCAGTTGTGCCAACGAGGTAAAATCCGGAAAATCTTTTTCTTAAAAGCTATAGCTATGAAAAAAAAGAGGAATCTACTATTTGTAGGAGTTGATAATTTCGCTAATTCTGGCTATACTATAGCTATATTTTCACGAGTATAGTGCGATCACGTTGATGAATAGGTGTTCTCTTTGAAATACGAAATAATCTTTGCTCCTGAGGCTGAAGAAGATTTAGATAACCTTCGTGCGTATGATAGGGTGAAAGTCTTGGATGCTATCGAAACCCATCTACGCTATGAACCAGAAAAGATTAGCAAAAGCAGAATCAAACGATTGCAGAATACGGACTGGCCACAATATCGATTGAGAGTGGATGATATTCGGGTTTTCTACGATGTCATTTACATCGCCTCCGAGGGCGTTGTTGAAGTACTTGCCATTAGAGAAAAATCAGAGGCGATGAAATGGCTAGCTGAACATGGAGTAGAATCAGAATGATGCAAGTCCCGTTAAACCAGGTCAAAGATAGTTTATCTAAGTATCTTCGGCTGGCAGAAACTGAAGACGTTATTATTACTCGACATGGTATTCCTGCGGGTATTCTTATTGGATTTGCGAATCCAGAAGATTGGTGGGAAGAGTTGCTGTTGAGACATCCAAAATTTCAGGCACGTGTAGCTCAAGCACGTAAGAATTTGCGCGAAGGTCGCGGTCGCACAATTGAGCAGCTTAAAGAGAAATACGCAGATGAAGGCCAGTAGTTTTACTTGTAGCATGAGTAAAATCCATTCTGTCCAAAATTGTGTGTAAATGGCGTCGGTTCTCTGACTGAGCGACATCGATTTACACATTTTTTCGTACAGAGCGGCAAAATCTGGCAGTGATGCTGCAGTATTCGGGTCATCGATGCGAGTAGGCTTGATGGTCTCGTTTGGTCCATGGTGTGGGAGGGGGCAGTGAAGTCTCAATCTGGTAGTGTTTGCGTCAACATTCGCTGGGCATAATGCCTTCCTTGGTGATCTGCGCGTTTTAGAGATATATTTTGAAAATGAAAACTGGGTAGAGTTTGCCCAGTTTTTCTGTTATAATTTCAACAGAGAAATGATTCAGAAGGCCAGTCTGAAAAGAACTTAATATGCCAAGATACGATATTTACCACGAACCAGTAAAACAAGCTCTTATCAAAGATGGCTGGGTAGTAACAGATGATCCATTTCTGATAGAATATAAAGGCATGAAGTTGTACGCCGATCTCGGTGCAGAAAAACCTATTGCAGCAGAGAAAGAAGACAGGCAAATAGTTGTCGAAGTCAAAGTTTTTGGTTCTGCGTCACCTGTCAGTGAATTACAGAAAGCTGTTGGTCAGTATGGGATATATCGCATGTTTTTAGAGAGGGTAAATCCTGAACGAGAGTTATTTCTGGCTATTGCACAAGATATCTATCAAGACTTCTTTGTGGAACCTGCTGTTCAGGATATTGTCAGCGAATATAAGATCCATCTCATTGTGTTTGATCCAGATATTCAGGAGATAGTGGAATGGATAAGATAAATAATTACCGAAGTATCATTAAGCAAATTCTCTCCCAACACGCCGAATACATGTTAAGCTATGGCGAAGTTGAAACAATCCCAACTTTTGATGAGCGAAGCGATAGTTATCTTCTTCTAGATATAGGATGGGGCAAGACAGGGCGTGTTTATTCAGTGCCTCTACATCTACGTATTAAGCAAGACAAAATTTGGGTTGAGCGCGATAATACTGATGCTGGTATCGCTGAAGAGTTACTTGATGCGGGCGTCGAAAAAGAAGACATTGTTCTGGGGTTTTATAGACCAGAACGACGTAAAATTACTGAATTTGCCGTTGCCTAAATCAACAGCCGATTTGGGGCAGTTGCGTGACCGGAATAGGCAGGCTTCATCCGAAAGTGATGTTGTGTCATCCCCAAACGCCTGAACGCCCGATCTTGTTATACTTGGTGCTGGTTGTGCTGCCCGCTTGTGAAGTTCCCAGCGTCGGGTGCTCCAGATTCTTTCTTGGTGTTGCCGCCGTCGGGTCATCAGGACTCACGGCGTGTTTTGCAAGGCGATCTCGTTAGTGCAGTACGCAGGGCAGGGTTCTCGGCACCGGTGCTGCCGCCGCCAACTGGTCACTTCTCCTGACCAAGCTAGAGCTGCGCGTTTTTGGAACTTTTCTCGTTGGTGGAATTCCGTCGGTTTGCGAAGTCACCAGGTCAGTAACCGCTTGGCCACACACGCTAGTACTCAGCGGCTCAAATAGACCCATAGTTAGAGACTGGTATTTCTACGCCAAATAGCGGCGTCTAACCCTAGGCTTATTTAGGCCATCGTGTACTAGCGTTATGTTTTTCACTCATCCATTCTTGAACTAATAAAGGCAAATGAAAAATTTCGACCCAATCAACTCATGGAACGACAAAGAAGTTGCAGCTCGCTACGCCGAACATCTTCGTGGTGATGAAGATGCCGCCGTTCGCTTTCTAACTGAATATGTAAATGGTGGTCGAGCACTAGAGTTTGCGATTGGTACGGGCCGTATCGCGATTCCACTTTTTGAAAATGGTGTCCAAGTTGATGGTATTGAGGGATCTTCAAATATGGTTGAACAATTGAAGTCTCACCCGTCTGGAAGCCACATCGATGTAAAAATCGGTGATATGAGTAATGTTTCAATCGGTCAGCATTACAATGTTGTTTACTTGGTCTACAACACGATTTTCAATCTACTGACTGCTGAAGCTCAAATTCAATGTTTTGAGAATGCTGCTCGTCATCTTTCACCAAATGGTTCTTTCATAGTCGAAACAGCCCTTCCGCACACTTGGATTGATGTTGGCAAATCAGATTATGTGAAAGCTGAGCATGTTGGGATTTCTAATGTTACATTCGATGTGGCAAAATATGATCCCGTTACCCAATTGATGGAAGAAAATCATGTTCATATTTCAGAGAACGGCATTTCCATGAACCCTATCGTCTGTCGACTTATTTCTCCAGGGGAGATGGATTTAATGGCTCGGATATCAGGCATGAAGTTGATTGATCGGTTTGCTAACTGGGAAAAAAGCCCATTTGATGCAAACAGCACCCTTCATATTTCGGTTTATAGTCACGCCTAAATTGTCTCAACCCTTTTGATGATGTGCTTCTCACAATAGTTTTAGCCCACGCAACATAACAATTACATGCAACGGACACGCTACCGCGTCGCGAATGCTCACCCAAAAATTCGTTGCGATCTACAGTCCATAGGTTACAATCCTCAATAGCATACCGCTGAAGCAGGCGGTCTTTGCTTCGTGGTTCAAGTAAGTTTGGTTTTAGACGATTTTGAAATCTTCGATATTACTTTAAGGTAGTTCTTCAAACTGCATACATGCGCAGGTATACAGAATTTGCCGTGAATTAATTGCTGGAAGCGCTTTCGGGGTTGTGTTCTCACGAGTTCTCAGTTATCATGCCATCGAGTATCAAAATCGACCTAGGACGGCCAAAATCTGACCTTCAAGTTGAGAGTACTCTCTTTGGTGGATAGTGAAGTTATGTATCCAATGTAAGTTTCAGTTTCTCCCCACGTAATACTCTCGTAAGATCTCAAATATAGACTATATGTCGAAGCGACATCCCAAAAGTATTGAGAAATCCGATTTCTCAATACTTTTTTGGCGTAATTTATATTCTTGCCTTCGTGATATAGCTCGGGTGGCACAAAGTATATCATTTCGTGCCGCGTCGGGATTTAGATGACAGACATGGAGAAACCGATGAACATACGGCGTGTTGCAGTTCTCGCAGGCATATTCCTCCTGGTGACGACTTTGGTCGTGGGTGATCTGAGCAATTTGAGTGCCTCCCCACGTGCGCAGGCCTCGCCGTCGGCTCGTTATCGCTTGACCTTTAACGCGGAGTGGAGCGTACAATCTCACCCAACCGACTTTCCCAGCAATCCCCACTTCTCTGGCCTTGCCGGAGGAACCCACACAAGTGCTGTCTCCTTTTGGGCACCTGGTGCCATCGCCAGCGATGGGATCGAGCAAATGGCCGAAACAGGCTCGACCAACATCCTTCAATCCGAAGTGAATGCTGCCGTCGCCAATGGAACCGCTGGACGCGTGCTGGCGGGTGGTAATATTCCCACCTCACCTGATTCAGTAACCATGGAAATTTTTATTCGACGGGAGTTCCCACTGGTCACGATTGTGGCAATGCTGGCACCCAGCCCAGACTGGTTTGTCGGTGTTCGAGACTTTCCGCTGATCGATGGTCAGGGCAACTGGATTAATCGTGCGACGGTTTCGCTTGACCCGTGGGATGCAGGCACCGACAGCAGCCCTAGCTACGTTCATAGCGAAAACGATACTCAACCGCCTGAACCGATCCATAATATGCGCGGGGTCACCCCATTTTCCAACGCTCGGGTTGGGACGTTCACCTTTGAGCGGATCGATGTGCCCGCCAATCCGACCAACACACCCACACAAACACCAACTCCTGCTCCGCCTACAGTAACTCCCATTCCGCCGACGGCAACGTCTATTCCGCCTACAGCAACCCCGATTCTACCGACGGCGACCTCCATTCCGCCTACGGTAACCCCTCTTCCGCCTACAGCAACGAGTCAACCGCCCGATGGACAGTGTGGTGGTCTGCGTCAAGAGGCTGAGAGCGGCATGATCGGATCCGGGGCCACAGGCACTGGGGCATTCCTAATCGGTCAGAACGGGGCGGCTAGCGGTGGTCAATATGTAGAGGCGAGAGATACGCGCCCCAACGGACAATTCAACCCAAATGGCAACATCGCGTTCTGCGTGAACGTGCCTTCACCCGGACTATACGGCATACGCGTTCGGGCGCAGGCACTGGATAGAAACCGTGACTCACTCTATGTCTATGTGGATGGAGCGCCTGCCAACGGCAACACGTGGTATCTCTGGGCTACCGGAAATTACGAAGTGACCGATCTCTGGGTTGCGCCTGATAATGGTACAAGCTATAGTCGCCTCGAAGTACAACTTTCGGCGGGCGAGCATCAAATCGCATTTTCCGGAAGGGAAAGCGGTGCCCGTCTCGATTGGTTCCAACTCATTCCACTCTCTGGCGGCTCCCAGCCTACACCTACGCCACAACCGACCGTTGCATCGACCTCGACACCCATCCCAACGGCGATGCCTACGCCAACAACTGGCTCGACTCCGGTGGCCGGTTGCGGTGGGCTGCAACAAGAAGCGGAGCAGGGGGTACTCTCCGGTCTCTTCACCGTCGGTTCTGACAGCGCAGCCAGCGGAGGCACCTACGTCCACGTCGCCAATGGAGAGGGAAACCGCGGTTCCACGCTGGATGCCAGCCAAAAGATGAGTTACTGTATGACCGTCAACTCGCCCGGCACCTATCGCATCATGGGATGGACCTATAGTCCAAGCGGCGGGGACAACTCCTTCTACGTGCGAGTCAATGGGCAACCTAGCCAGGGACTTATCTGGCATACATCGATCAATACGGCGTACAACGGTGAATACGTCGTCGCTTACAACCCTAGCACGAACCGTTTCGATCCGGCCGAGTTCAATCTGGGAGCAGGGCAACACACCATTGAGTTCCTTCTGCGCGAGGATGGCACCCGACTGGATCGTATAGAACTAGTGCAAGCGGTTAGTGCCGCTCAAACAACTAGCGGATTCGAAGACAATGCCCGACTGATGTACGATATCTCGCTAGGTGATCCACAACTGGACGAGAGGCTATATCTACCGCTCTTAAGGTGATAGTGAAATCTATCGAGCAACGTGACGGAATTGCCATGCCGCAAGTTCAACCCTTTCTCGAAGCGGTGCGGCATGGCAATTCCTGGATAAATTACGCTTTAGATGCTTGATGTGCTTGAATGGGAAGTGTTATTGGAGCGTCACGCGGAACGTCTCTGCAGCCAGTACAGGTTGTCCTTCTACATCAATGTACTCGTAAGTCAATTCATATTGCCCTGGCGTGAAGGCAGACGTGTCCAATGTGTACATATTCACCACTTTATCGCCAGCCAGGATAATCGTGGCTGGAATGATTTCAATGGCTATGCGATATTTGTTGCCGTCTCGATGGGTGTCAGAGGAGAAGCTCGGGATGGTGGGAACGTCCAGCCGCTCTATCCAGAACTGGCGCATGCCAATGAGCGTGGCATTGTTGGTAGATGGCACCACAATACGTTTGTCCGAGCGATTGACCAAGCTGAACGATAGATCGAGAGTCGCCCCTAAGGCCAGAGTAGAATTGGCTGCCGGTGAGATCTCTTCCATCTTCAGCGTCTGATAGATGTCAGATAGCGAAGTGAGGTCATCTCCACTCGGCGTGGGTAGTAGTGAACCATCCGATGGTGTAAGGGTAAGAACCGCTGTTGCCTCCGATGGTGGTGTACCGGTTCCTACTGGCACTTCTGTTTCTGCTGGTATGGGTGTTTGGGTCAGCGTGGGCGTTGGTGGAATTGTGCCGGCGGGTAAGTTGATGACCTCCATGTTGCATTGTACCCACTCTAAACTGATCCAGCCCCGATAAGTTGTTCCTCGGGCCAAAACCTCAAGCCACTGACCATCTCCACCCAAATCTCGATAAGAGATGGGAATCAGGCGGGTCCCATTAGGCAATTTAGTCAGCGGTGGTTCGTAGACAAAGCCGGGACCATAGCGTAAATTGAGCAGATCGTACCCTGTGTTAACCACGCACCCTGCATAGGCGGTTGCGCGCTCAATGGCTGAAGCTGTTTTGGTTGCGTCAGGGGTTGGTGTAGGAGCTTGGCCTGGATTCGAATCAAAGGGATCGGGTGTACCGTCTTGATCCGTATCACCAGACCGAGGATCAATGCCCCGAGCCACCTCATCCCCATCATGCCATCCGTCCCCATCCGTATCGTTGCGAGTCGGATCAGTTAGCCATTTATAAACTTCGTCACCGTCATTAATGCGATCGCCATCCGAATCTGGGTTGTCCACAAGCGTGCCATATTGCTGCTCTTCCCGATTGGCTAGGCCATCAGAATCATCATCCAGATCTAGCCAGCTATCTGTGGCTGCCTGCACCAACTCAGCAACTTCCGTCGATTCTGCCTCGGCTGTGGCATAGTCGGCGGCATTTCGAGTGGCAGCCATGTCGACGGCATCAGGGGTCGTTTCAACCTCACCATCCAAAATCGCAATCGGTGCATTGAGCAGATCACCTATTCTGTCCAGAATATTGCCGCTCCCTAGACCAATCCCACCTGTTCGGCTCATAAATAGTGCAGGTATAAGTACGCAGAGCAAGCAAAGAAACGGCAACATAAATAACCACCACGGGAATCGGCCTCGCCCTGAAACTTGCCCGGATTTTGTTACAATCTCATCAGGGCCAGCGGCAATGGTTGTTACAATGGGTATAGTTCGCTG
Organism: Chloroflexota bacterium; assembly: GCA_039028975.1. Taxonomy (GTDB): domain Bacteria; phylum Chloroflexota; class Anaerolineae; order Caldilineales; family Caldilineaceae; genus JAHBNG01. The sequence continues at coordinate 9,069 of JBCCHB010000041.1, read as the reverse complement.
ACCACCAAGAAAGGGTCGGCGCTCCCAATTGGCTCGAAAGCGGCGAGTGACTTTCTCGCCTGGTTCTATTTCCAGCTCATCCTGATCTGGGTCAAAGCGAAGCCTCTCATCCTCATCATGCCAGGACAAATCAAAGTGTTGGGTACTGTTGCCCCGATTTTCAATAATCAGTTCCATCTCTTCCCCTACGGATGCAGCATGTGGGGAGAGATCAGCGTTAAAGGCTGTTACGGGAGTTATTGTCAGTGCGCCATTCCGTCGCGTACTGCTTTGTCCCGTATCGCGACCTAACGCGCTAATCTGTATAGGAAATTCGCCCGCTCGTCCCTGGGGTGCGGGAGGGACATTGACGCGAATTGTCGCATCATTTTGACCGCCAGCGGGAATGGCAATTGGGGCAGGTGTTGAATACCACTCTTGAGAAATGCCTTCTAAACGGATAGTAAAGGTATCGCTGTGAGGACTGTTGTTGACGAGGACAATGTCTATTTCAGCAGAGGCTCCGGGTGCGATGCGCCACGCACTTTGCTCGAGAAAGAGAGCAATTGACTGTTGTCCTGCGCTGGGAGGGGTCATTGCTAAGGCCTTCGTTTCAGGGTCTGTTTTGGGCAAGATGCTACCTTGCAGCCGCAGAAAGTAGCGCCCGATTCGGACTGCCTGCTCAGGATTCCAGGGCACAAGCTGATTGGCTTCAATCAGCTCGTTGCCAAGAAAAGTCCCTGCTTGGCTATTCAGATCGATGAGCATAGCGCCACCATGAGGTTCAAAGCGAATCTCCAAGTGGTAGTGTCCGATTTCAGGGTCTCGAATGGTAATTTTATTGTCTTCACCCCGTCCAACGGTGAATACGTCAAAGTCTACAGGGTAAGTATGGAGCTTTCCGTTGGGGTCAAGAATCTGGATAGCCAGTGGATTAGGTGATTGAGTTTGGGGTGATGATGGCTGTTCGTCCATCGAATCATTTGGTTCGATGTCAAAATCACTATGGTTGGGCATCTCTACTCCAGATAATATGGTTTGGTCGGCAGGCTGAGTTATACCCAGTACAACGAAGCGTCAACACAAATCCTGATTTCTCACTGCTTATATGAATATTTTTTTGGTTTCTTAAAGCAATTGATCCATTCACTACTCACCCAGCCCTGACAAGATTGAGGACCAGGAACATCTACGAACACCCAGTGATGGCCAGTCTGAGGCCAAGGACGATAGGCAATAGGGTAAAGTGGGGTTCCGTGTGATAATCTTATGATCACGTCATAGTCGCGCCCTGGTCCCTCGCGCAACATAAGATGATCGTATCCTGTATGAACACGACACCAAATATCTTTGACATAGGTATCCTTACCATGCCTAGGTTGCTTGTTCCGGCTCTGATTGTTCCGATTTGGTGAACTAGAATTTGATGAGAATGATGTCGAACTTGATGTAGACGTGGAAGTAACCGGAGAGGCGCCCGATGATGGCTCTGGAACACGTGGATCGCGACCCTGCTGTAGCTCTTCTAAGTCCAACAATCCATCATTGTCGCTGTCTGCTAGTCTTGGATTTGTGCCTCGACGTACTTCATCCAAATCAGAGAGTCCATCCTGATCCGTATCACTCTTGCTTACTAGCGTATTATAGATCTCTTCATCTCCATTGACCAGTCCATCGTTGTCATCATCCTGGTTTCGCCAAATTATCGTAGCAGTAGCCGCAAATTGAGCCTCTTGAGTGCTTTCAGCTTCCGCTGTCGCATAGGCTGATGCGTTTTGAGTAGCGGCCACAGCAAGGGCAACGGATTCATCTGTTTGCCCATTGGCCACTGCCACATCACTCCCAAAAATCTGGGGCAACAGTAGACGCGGCATGCCCAGCATTCGCTGTAGCCAGCTAGTGGTAGCCAGGGGCGCTTGGGGAGAGTCATCAGATGACTCGGCAACCAAAGATTGAGGTGAAGGCGTCTCCGTTAGAATTGGATTGCCCTGCAAGTTCTGCTCAGTGCTGTTGGCGCTGTTCTCTTGATTCCCCACAGCATTCGGTGTAATTGTAGGCACTCTAGTCGATGTAGGCGTATCTACCACATTCGGTGTAATTGTAGGCACTCTAGTCAATGTGGGCGTATCTACCACAACGGATGTTGCAATTGCCGTTGGCATATCGCCAGTCGCGGGTGCCGATTCAAGCTGCCCAGTCAGGCGATTCCACAACTGGGCGGAGCCTTCAGAGAGTCGAGATACGGCCCCACCAATATCCACTCCGCCCAGTTCAAAGCCGTTGAAGTAGAAGAGCGGCATCACAACACAGACAAGGCAGGGAAGGAGCAAGAGTAACAGGCTCCACGAAATAGCAGGCAAGCAACCGCCGAATCGTGAGCGGGTACGACTGAAGAAGCTCTGTGAGGGGGTTTTTACAGATGGCGAAGCGCCCATCCGGAAAAATTGGCTTGAAAGGGTCTCTTTTTTACCCGTCTGATCTCGGATGGTTACAGAATAGAGGTAGCTCTGATTGTTGGCTAGTTGGGCCTGTTTTAGCACTGTAGCCTTAGCGCTCCGGCTGCCTTTGGCGCCTGGTGGCAATTCTAACATAGTTTGAGGCGGGTCAAAGGTAAGCTGGTTACTATCACTATGCCAATCAATGATATACTGCTCAAGTGAATTGCCTCGATTCTCTAGCGTTACATGAATCTCTTCCGGTTGGCTTTCCTCACCAATAGCAGATTGTCCAGAAGAAGACTGTTCAGAAGAAGACTGATTCGAGATCTGGGTATAAAAATCCGAAAAGGGTTGAATCTCAACGACACCCCGTACAGATTTGCTTTGTAGTCCCTGGGTTTGCCCAATGGCCCGAGTTTCTATGATATGAGCACCAGGAGCCACATAGGATGCCTTGGGAGGCTGCAAGTTAAGAATCAACTCGCCGCTCTCATTCGGCATGAGCTCAATTGGCGGGGAAATAGCAACCATCCAATCAGGTGGTATTCCCTCGGTGGTGATGGTAAAGCGATCGGCTTGGGCGCTCTGATTCGTTACTACATATTTGGCAGGAATCTGACTTCCAGGTGTAATAAACCAATGCTGTCGTTCAATTGGACGTAGAGTAACCGGATTTTCCAGCACGGGATTTTCTCGTGTTGGGCTTTCCGACCGTGGATATTCTGCATGGGTGGAAGAGCCAAAGCTTTCTTCAGTAGTCAGCTCCGGCGTTGCGTCCGAATTCAAATCTTGGTGCTCTTCGTTCCACCACAAGATATGGGTACCTATCCGAAGCGGCTGATTTATAGGCCAAACCATTGGCTCAAACGCGATTAGCTGACTGTCAGCCATATAGGTACCAGAAATGCTACCTAGGTCCACCACAAGCACTTGGTCTTGCTCGAAAAGGATTTCGGCGTGGTGGTCAGCAACAGTGAGATCGTCACGAATGACGATGGAATTATCCTCATTCGATTTTCCAACGCTCACAACATCATACTCAACCAAAAACGTGTGCCGCGTGCCATCGACTTGCTGAATATGGATAGCGGGGGTAAGCGGGCTTGTTTGGTCGCTTTGTTGTTCAGGCATGGGATTATATAAATGAGCAGCAGATCATACTACGATTTGTGCCAAAGTTTACTGCGGCCATGGCAAGGGAGTTCTGTGCCAAAACATGGCTAGACGAATCAAAGTCACCTTACAATTTAAGCCGAGTAGAGTCTATTTCTATAGTGTAGCAGATTTTCGCCCAAATTGCCTATTATTTCGCAAGGAAAACGTTCAGTATCCCCCGATATTCCTGCAGCGGCATCTCATAGAAGGGAGAAATATCTACGCCTCGAGTAAATGCATGCTCTGCCCCGAATCAAGTATGTACTCATCCTTTACAGAATCCTACATACCGATCTGAATCGAATTGAGCAACGTCGATAATAACAGTTGCCACAAACGTACTTTTGACTTCTAGTCCAAAAATGGGTATACTTCAACAATCTCGCCCCCGTGGTGGAATTGGTATACACAGCAGGTTGAGGGCCTGTGCCCGTTAGGGCATCTCCGTTCGAGTCGGAGCGGGGGCACAAATACCGGAGTAGAGTTAGGGATAGAATCCTTAGCTCTATTTTGTTTTGAGGAGCTTTACATATAAAGGTTTGTGGCTTGTATGTCAAGAGTGAATTCCTAAACGAGCCATGGTTTCGTTTTGACACATACTATGATAAACGGTGAATATGTTGGATTTGGGATTTGGTTCAATCGGCATGACTCTATCAAGTTTGATTTGTCTCAGAATGACAGAAAGTATCTGGTGTATGGCTCTAATCTCTGTATGTTTACCCACTCGGATAAAGCCAAGGAGAAACTGATTCCAGGTTTGATTAGGCACGAGGCGAGACAGGCGTATAGTCAGTGTCGGTTTGTGTATGCGTATCTTCACCACATCCACCACAAGCAGCGCAGAATTTATACTCATTGCGGGCCGATGGAAGTTGAGCGAGATATTGAGGGGATGACTCTGTTGAGGAGTAGCCCGTCAGATGGCGTTCACGTCGAATATTTGAGGAGTTCATCTGTGACGGACAAGTGGCATTTAGATCATGGGGACTCGATGGCTCCTTCGTCGTTGGAGTGTTTTATACACGATCCTGAACACGGGCAGGTGGCGAGGTTTACCCATAATGTTTAGCTGCATTTGTTTTACTCTATGGGTTTCCACTCTCCGTTCACCATTTCACCTTTGATTGCACCCGCTTCCTTTGCACTAATTTCTTTCGGCCATTTTGTCCAGTAATTATATTTGGTTCCACTTAAATTTACATTTTTAAGAGTAGCCGTCTCTAAAAAATATACATATGTAAATTCAGCCTCCTCGAAATTCACATCTTTAAAGACAGCCCCTTTTACATTCGCAGCATCAAGGATAGCCCCTGCCAAGTTCACTTCAACAAAACGAGCCTTCTGTAGCTTCGCACCCATAAGAACAGCTCCTTCTAAATCCGCTTGCGCAAAGTAAGCCCCCTCTAAATTTGCATTCTCAAGGTCAGCGCCCGCCCATTGAACCCCTTGAAAGCTCTTTGTATCAATCTCATCCCACCATCCATCCTTTTTCCGTACAAGTCTTAATGCCTCCACTGCGATATCCCGAACCGGACTGTAAAGCTGTTCAATAAGTTCCTGCTTGCGCTGTTGCTCAATACGCATCTGGTTCAATTTATCAATAACCACAACCGTAAACGCCAAGCCCACCATTTCGGGAGCCAGATCCTTGAGCGCCTTCCAAAGTTGGCCTGCAAACAAGGCTTCGTCTTGGAATATGATGAATATGCCTATCAAGCCCACAATTCCAGCAATGATAGCAACAGGCGGATGCCGTGGCCGCCATGTAATTACTTTGTCAAAAATCAGTCGCCACGCCTTCGTATCTGGGAAGCGAAAAATCAGCCATCCTACAGCTAATAACGCTGCCCAAAATAAGAGAAGAAATGTTAGTGCTGCTATGAATTCATTCATGCTGTAAAGGATACCACAAAATGACGCTGCAATCGGAGTGGAACGAATTGCGAATTACGCGGCTGAAGCTTCAATAAAAAAGCACCTTGGATTGTTTAAGGAGAACTTGACCGAACAGCGTGAAACGACTGCCTAGGTCTCTATCAAGCGTCAGTTAACGCGGCAGGTTAACCTCATGACAAAATGAGGATCATTTCTTGAAGAATGTTGGTTAACAAACACGCCAATACACTGCTATATAGTGTTCAACTCTGTTTATTTGCGCTAGATCCAGCGGGAGTATTTATGAAATGCTCTAACTTATGGGCAATCATCGAACCACTCCACCTTGTCAGCAATATGAGTGGAATGTCAGGAATGTTAGCGCTTCTTCACAGGGTTATCACGATGAGAGATGGTATTCTATGACTGCACTTTTAAAGCGTTGAAGTCAAAGCTGCGGTATTACAACAGCAACCTTACGCGCTTTATGTGCATTCAAGTCATATATGAGAGCATTCAGGAAGGAGGTGATGTCAAGTGGAAAGGTTGCACGAATGGCTAGTAGAGAATGCGCTAATATTGTCGTTAATCATTAGTGTTCTGAGTTTGGCCGCTCAACTAATTGCATTAGCTCAATAGAAGCGCTTCTCCATAGACATAAGGCGGGGTATAGAAATATGTACCTCGCTTTCGTTTATATTGTACCATAGATAGGTTATAAGTTGACTGACAATATTCTAATAGCTAGGTGACAAATGGCTGTCAGGACATAAGCCCCGCTAGAGATGAGATACAACAAATGACCGTTGATTACTAGAAATACCTATTGTATGATGGCTACGATACATTGTTAACTCCGATTGATTGCCAATCGGAAGAGGAGCTAGGTCACGGCCTAGCTCTTTATTTTGTATCTGAGCTCTGTACGGAATTGTGTGTAAATGGATGCGGTTCTCTGACTGAGCGATGCCGATTTACACACTTTTTCGGACAGAGCGCAGCCAGAAACAATCTCAAGATTCTCCAAATCAGCAGTCAGGCGATCTGCTTCTTGTTTGAGTAAGGTATAATTATCGAAATCTCTGCCGCCGGCAATAATGATTTTCACTTCAGCTCATTCCTGATAAGTAGTTTTTGCATAGTACGACTCACCAATACTCATGTTGGCACGCGTCTCTTTATTCTATCGAATCCTGCGCCGACTCACCTTTTGGTTCAGGTGGTAACAAGATTCGCCCCTCTATCTCGTCCCGATTGGATACAGTAGATATCTTTAAGCAATCAACCAAAAGACAAGTTGCTTTCAAATAAGCATTCAAGTTATCGAACTGCTTCTTGCTAAAATCCCACTGATGTCCGATATCTCGATGTGCTACCATTATCTTTCGCAAATTCTCGGCTAATTTTTTCCATTCTTCTGCGGAAGCATTTTCATCTGGTATGGTTAGTTCAGAAAGTGCGGTTTCCAGATCATATAAGCCTAGCTTATTCGTAAAGGCGATGGCGCTGGCTCTGTCGATGGCAAGCGACAAATAAAATGCTCTAACCGCTGCGGGTTTATAGTCCGCATCGACTGAATCTGACTTCCATTTCACCCGCTGAATAAATGCGACTAGTTCATCATCATCCGTAATAAGGTCATCGATGGTTTCTTGAAATCGTTCAAAAAAATCATCAGCGTTGTCCAGTAGACTAGCCGTTAACAAATATACTTCATTCCAGCTATCATCCGTGACGTACTTTTCTGAAAGTAAATTCTTTACCGCGCCTTCATTATTTACGATATATTGAGCAGTAAAGTACTCGTGAAGCGTCAAGTGAGAAAAAGAGTAGTATACTGGTCCCCAAAAACTGGACCACATGTTAAGATAAGAAAAAATCAGAAACATGTGGAGGGAAAATGACAACCAAGCGGAAACAGTATAGCGCAGCGACAAAATTTTGTGTGGCGCTGGAAGCGGCCAAGGGATTTATGACGATCAGCGAGATATCCAACAAATACAGCGTGCATCCGACTCAAATTAGCAATTAGAAGCAGATATTAGTTAAAGGGGGAGCGAGCTTATTCGAAGGGCAACAATCAAGAGCGAACCAAGCTCCAAGTGAGACCGAGCAAGAACTGTATGATCAGATAGACCGGTTGAAAATGGAGATGGAATGGCTTAAAAAAAACAGCATTGACTTCAATTGAGGCTAAGCGAAAGTGTATAGAGCCAAGTCATTCGGAGTTAAGTGTACGCCGCCAATGTGAGCTTATAGGCTTGAGTCGGTCGAGTTACTACTACAAACCGGCTCAAGAAAGTGCCTATAATTTGGAGTTGATGAGACTCATCGACCAGAAACACCTGAAGACGCCGTTCTATGGTAGACGCAAAATGATCCGTTGGCTTTGGTCACAGGGCCATGAGATCAATCCCAAACGGGTCGGACGATTGATGGGGAAGATGAGAATCGAAGCCATCTATCCCAAACCAAAGAAAAGCACGAAGTCAGATGAGCACACGATTTATCCCTATTTGTTAAAGAACTTGACCATTGACCGACCGAATTACGTTTGGTGTACAGATATCACCTACATCACTGTTGGTAATAGGTACATGTATCTGATAGCCGTGACCTTCTTGATTATCAGGCGATTCAAACAAAAAACGAGATGAAGGATTACTTGAATCCTGATTCATATACAATATTATGCCTACTTGATTGTCCCTTAATTTTCAGCACCTCGTTGTCTTGACATTAGGGACCACTTTACATTATAAAGAGGGAGCAATCCCAAAAAAACGGTTTCAGCAAAATAAGGCTAAAAATCGCCAGTTCGACACCATTTTCGGGACGAAATGTGCTCCAAATCGGGCGAAGTCATCGCAAAATCAGCCCGACCGTAAAAATCGGATTGCGCCCTATAAAGATGAAATTTTGAAGCTGTCCAACTCTGTGTAGTCGATAACAATGAATAGTTATCTGTTGAACAATGCCAAGGAAGGTAGATTGCTGGATCAAAAAATTACATCTAGAAGCAGTTGTGAGAGAAATCCAGATTTTGGTAGAAGGTCAATTTAGGAAGAATAGTTTACCAAATGTCAATAACTAGACATAACTGTCTACGTCATCGATTCGTTATGAGTGAAAACAATGACAATACCGATTTCCATCCGCCCTGTTCGTACAAACGAGGAGGTCGGTCAAGTAATAAAATTGGTGAAGAACCATGAAGCCTGGATCCGAGAACGTTATCCGGAGAACGATGAATTGATTACCCAATACTATAAAGAGGAATGTGTCTACGAAATATTGTCTAATGCTCTATCTTATTTCGTCCCTCCTGAAAAAGTCTTATTGATTGCCACAGCGGGAGCAGAGGCTGCGGGGACAATATCCTTCAAACAGTTGGATGAGAAGCTTTGTGAAATGAACCGCCTCTTTGTTTCTTCTCATTTCCGCGGCAAGGGGGTCGGTCGTTCTCTTTGTAACGAACTTCGTAACTAGTTAGAGCCAAGGGTGCAGAAAATGGAAACGTAAAAATAACGAAACGCTAACTCAAAACAAACAGAAAAAGCGGTAAACTGATAGTATGCTCAATGTGAAGAAAGTGAGTCGAGAAGAACTGGAGAAAACG
>JBCCHB010000040.1:0-107166 GCA_039028975.1 Chloroflexota bacterium | reverse complement strand
TTTTCTAAGTCAAATGAAGTTTTGCTAAGACCAGAATTCAGATGGATTTGAGCTCAAAATAGCTGTATACCATGAATAGAAACCCGCTCGGTTTGAAGCAAAAGAGTTAAAATGCACCGCGTTTGATCAAAAATAAGGTAAGAGATCTCACCCGGGCTTGGGAAATGCTTCGCCAGAACGGGCCGCAATTTACGCTAGTTCTATTTGGCTCCGTCATCGCAGCCATGGGGTATGCACTATTTCAGGTTCCGTTTGACTTGGCCGCGGGAGGCGTCAGCGGGATTGGCATCATCATCAGCCATTTCACCGATTGGTCTGCAGGACTCTTATATCTAATCCTAAACATTCCAATGATGGTTCTAGGCTTCTACTATCTAGGACGTTGGTCTTTCGTAGCCCTAACACTACTTAGTGTCTTCTGTTTCTCGGTAGCGACTGACCTAATTTTGGCTTACATTCCTAGATATGTTGCCCAATTCCCTCTCACGGATGATGTCTTTCTTAGTGCAGTCTATGCAGGAATTGTTGCGGGCATTGGCGCAGGGCTCGTTTTCCGTGCCGGAGCGACTATGGCCGGAACAGGTGTTTTGGGACGTATTCTCCAGCTAAAAACAGGTATTCCGCTCTCTCAGGTCTATCTCCATACCGATGGCGTGATTGTTCTAGCAGCGGGTTTTATCTTTGGCTGGGAGATTGCTCTCTATGCCATGCTCACACTTTTACTCAGCGGCATGGCATCCGATTATGCGTTGGAGGGAGCAAGTCGCGCTCGCACGGCGACAATTATAACAAATTATGCAGAGACTGTTATACCAGCGCTGACCCAACAACTCAATCGAGGTGTCAGTCATTGGCAGGCGGTAGGAGGATACAGCGGTACACCTCGTACAGTCATTCTGTGTACCGTCTACCGTCCACAAGTGACTGAATTAAAACGTATCATCAATGAAGTCGATCCAGAGGCCTTTGTTAGCATAGGGGTCACCCAAGACGTATTTGGTCAAGGGTTTCACATAGCAAAGTAATTAGAGTTGTGTCGAATTAAGGAATGCGTGGGTGAACGGTACTTTTTCGTTGATGTTATCTAGCTAAAGAAACGGATAAAGTGCCTGTCATCCTTCATCAGCGAGATTTACCTGCGCCATGTTGACGTGGGTCTCCTGGAGCCTAAATACGAGTGCAGCCAGGACACCACCCAGAAGTGGCCCGATGATGTGTAGCGTGATGGTATCCCCGGCAATGGGGGCGACCCCCAAAATGGTATGGACCAAACTTGAGCCAAGTCCAACAGCAGGATTCAATACACTTCCAGAGATATGGCTACTGGCAAAAGATGCCACCATGACGACAAAGCCAATAGCCAATCCATAGAACGAATTACCCGCGGTCCTAGACGATGTGGTCGAGTTCAGAAAGATCAATGCCCAAGCAAAGGTAAACAAGATCTCAACCAGCCAGGGGCCCATACCCAATGCATCATACGGGGCCTCGGGGCCAAGGGTAAATGTTTTGCCAACAATCAGATAAACCACAATGCCGCCAATCAAAGCACCCAGAACCTGAGCTATCGAATAGAATAACAGCTCAGCCATATCCAAGGCTCCACGCATCATGGCAGTTAACGAAATTGCCGGATTAAAGTGCCCACCCGATACATGCTCACCCATGTAGACCATGACCATGACGATTGCGCCAATAGCGAGTGGAGCCATTGCTACCTCTTGAATCGTCGTTAGACCAATGACCAGCACGACAAAAAAGGTACCTAGAAACTCTGTTAAATATTTAGCCATGGTGCAGTTTTCCTTTCAGAGAGGGGTTTGAGGTTGGGTATGGATGGCGCCAACGGTCTATTTTGTGAGACAATTATACCAAATGGGGTAACTGATTGCTATTGGGGAGATGAGAAATTAAGATATAGGTGGCCAGAAAAGTTCTCTTCTCCCTTTTCGGAATTATCCAGAGGGGAGATTGGACATGCATCGGGACAAGACTTTCCTGGCGAAGTATACACCCACTGTCAAAGCCCCATTTGCATGGAGGGCCATTCAGTGTTAGCATTATTTGTGAATTAGGATTACTTGTTAAATCGAAACGATTATGATCTTGGGAGTACTCTTGAATGCCTGCTTCTGAGCAAGCTGAACGACTTCGGGCGGCTGGCCTAAAGGCCACTAGTCCTCGCATTGCGATTCTCGATGCAGTCGAGCGGAACTGTGATCACCCGGGCGCGGAGGATATCTATCAAGAACTGGTTGAGAGCCATCCATCACTCTCACTCTCTACCGTTTATGGTACGTTGAACGCGTTCGCACGAGCCGGTCTGGTTCGGAAGCTGTCCGAGGTTGACGGTCGATTACGAGTCGACAGCACAAAAGCCCCGCATAATCATGCGATCTGCCGAATTTGCGGAATGATCTTCGATGTTGAACCTGATCCAAGCACGCTTCCACCCCCCTTATCGGAGTTGCCTGGTGGCTTGGCTGTGCTCGATGTACGAATTGAGTATGACGTAGTCTGTGCAGAATGTAACCCCACATCAGTCTAATAAATATGGAATACGATTGGAGAACACATGGAAAGCAACGGTAATGGCAATGGCAAATGTCCAGTGATGCACGGTTCTTATAGTGGCACCGTAGCAAACCAGCAATGGTGGCCGAATCAGTTGAACCTGAGGGTTCTGCACCAGAACTCCTCCCTGTCTGATCCAATGGGCGAAGAATTCAACTACGCAGAGGAATTCAAAAGCCTTGATTTGGATGCAGTTGTCAAAGACCTTGAGGCTTTGATGACGGATTCGCAAGAGTGGTGGCCGGCCGACTATGGCCATTATGGGCCGCTCTTTATCCGTATGGCGTGGCATAGCGCGGGTACATACCGTACCTACGACGGACGCGGTGGTGGTGCCTCCGGGACACAGCGCTTTGCTCCTCTCAATAGCTGGCCTGACAACGCAAGTCTCGACAAGGCGCGCCGGTTGCTTTGGCCGATCAAGCAGAAGTACGGCCGCAAGATTTCGTGGGCCGATCTGATGATTCTCACTGGCAATGTTGCCCTGGAGTCCATGGGCTTTAAAACATTCGGTTTTGCTGGTGGGCGTGAGGATATTTGGGAGCCAGAAGAGGATATCTATTGGGGTCCAGAGACCACGTGGCTCGGAGACGAACGCTACAGTGGTGACAGGGACCTTGCAAACCCCCTCGGTGCCGTTCAGATGGGCCTGATTTACGTCAACCCAGAAGGGCCAAACGGCAATCCAGACCCGGTCGCTGCGGCCCGAGACATCCGCGAGACGTTTGCCCGCATGGCCATGAATGACGAAGAGACGGTTGCGCTCATCGCTGGTGGACACACCTTTGGTAAGACCCACGGAGCCGCCGATGCAGACAAGTATGTCGGTCCCGAACCTGAGGGGGCAAGCATCGTGGAGCAAGGCTTCGGCTGGAAGAATAGCTATGGCAGCGGTAAAGGTGGCGATACCATTACCAGCGGTTTAGAGGGTGCATGGACTACCACACCGACCAAGTGGAGTAACAACTTCTTCGAAAACCTGTTCGGCTATGAGTGGGAGCTGACAAAGAGTCCAGCCGGTGCTCAGCAATGGACTCCCAAAGATTCATCAGCCGCGGGTACAGTGCCGGATGCCCATGATTCATCAAAGAGCCACGCTCCTATGATGTTGACAACGGACCTAGCGCTTCGGATGGACCCGATATATGAGCCGATCTCGCGGCGTTTTTACGAAAACCCAGAAGAGTTTGCCGACGCCTTTGCCAGAGCATGGTATAAGCTAACCCACCGCGACATGGGTCCCATCACCCGGTATCTTGGCGCACAGGTTCCCGCTGAACAATTGATTTGGCAAGACCCCATCCCCGTCGTCGAACATGAGTTGATTGGGGAGCAGGATATTGCTGACCTCAAGGGCAAGCTCTTGGCATCAGAACTCTCTATTCCCCAACTGGTTTCGACCGCTTGGGCCTCGGCATCAACCTTCCGCGGCACAGACAAACGTGGTGGCGCTAACGGGGCGCGTGTTCGCCTTGAGCCGCAGAAGGATTGGGCAGTCAACAACCCAACCGAACTGACGAATGTACTCCAGACTTTAGAGGGCATTCAGCAAGACTTCAACAGTTCGCAGAGCGGTGGAAAGATGGTATCCCTAGCGGATGTAATCGTTCTCGGTGGATGCGCAGCCGTTGAACAAGCAGCCAAGGACGCAGGTCATGACGTACAGGTTCCCTTCGCACCAGGGCGTGCAGATGCATCCATGGCCCACACCGACGCAGAATCCTTTGCTGTACTCCAGCCGACTGCAGACGGGTTCCGTAACTATTTAGCAGACGGACACAGCAGAGTGTCAGAGGAACTGTTGGTGGATCGAGCGAACCTGCTGACGCTTACTGCGCCGGAGATGACAGTCCTCGTGGGCGGAATGCGTGCACTAAATGCCAACACAGGACAGTCTGAACACGGCGTCTTCACCAATCGACCTGGAACGTTGACCACTGATTTCTTTGTGAATCTGCTGGACATGAGTACGGATTGGCAGGCTACTTCGGAAGCGGAAGAACTGTTTGAGGGTCGCGATCGCGCAACGGGCGAGGTCAAGTGGATTGGCACACGTGCCGATCTAGTCTTCGGGTCCAACTCTCAACTTCGAGCCATTGCGGAAGTCTACGCGTGTGATGACTCGCAGCAGTCCTTTGTGCGTGATTTCGTAGCTGCATGGAACAAGGTGATGAATCTTGACCGCTTCGATCTTGCCTGAGTTCAACACCTCGTTTAGTAAACTGCACCTAACAGTTACCTCCTGTGTGTTTGCCGAGCCAAGGTAGTTATACTACGGTCGTTCTGAAAACAGGTGTTTTCGACAGCTCTGCTAGAGAGACCAAGCACTTGTCTTCAAACGGAGTTGAGTATAGTTGACAACAGGCGTTGGCGGTTTGTCAACTTGGCTTGAGATGGCGGTTTATCCGCCTGGATCAAGAGGAATAGACGCAGTTACGTGCAGCAAAATAGGTATAAAAAAAGTCCGGCTCTTTTAGCAGAGCCGGACTTTTTATAGTATCAGCAGATCGCAATGTGTCATTTCTGAGCCTGCCCTGAGCAGAGCCAAAGGGAAGTCTGAGGAGAAATCTTAGGTGGGCGAAAGGAGAAAGATTTCACAACGTTGATGCGATCTACTGAGTATAGGTAAGTATAAAAATTGAGCCTGAAACAAAGCCAAATTCTGGCTGAACGCTGACGGCTGACTAGCTGAAAGCTTTGGTTCTATGGACACTGCAGCCAGATCCAGCTTATTCTTCCTGATAGCTGCCCAAGAAACGGTAGATTAGAGCACCAAGGATAGCACCAGCTATCGGAGCAACCCAGAATAACCAGAGCTGGCCAATAAGCGCAGGATTCCCAGTGAAAATTGCTACAGCAGTGCTGCGGGCAGGATTGACGGACGTGTTGCTAACAGGAATGCTAATCAGGTGAATCAGGGTAAGACAGAGGCCGATAGCAATAGGGGCAAATCCAGCAGGCGCTCGCCCATCCGTTGCACCAAGAATCACAATGAGGAACATGGCAGTCATGACAACCTCAGTTACCAACACGGCAACCATATTATATCCACCAGGTGAATACTCTCCATATCCATTGGAAGCAAATCCCGCTGTAACATCAAAACCAGCAGCCCCGCTGGCAATCACAAAGAGCACCCCTGCGCCGGCAATCCCACCCAAAACCTGAGCAATGATATATGGGACAAGCTGGCCTGCCGAGAAACGCCCTCCTGTGAAAAGGCCAATCGATACGGCTGGATTCAGATGGCAGCCAGATATATGGCCAATGGCAAAAGCCATGGTTAGCACCGTTAACCCAAACGCCAACGAAACACCAAGCAAACCGATCCCGACATCAGGGAAAGCAGCCGCCAAGACCGCACTACCACAACCACCAAGAACCAACCAGAATGTTCCAAAAAACTCTGCGCCATACTTTTGCATATCTTCTCCTTTAAGGGTGGATTGAGCGTATTGCCATACGCAACATACCTAGCCTGACATAAATGAGGATAATCTATCCAACTACATCAATTGGATGAGTTTCATCTATGCTCAACCGCAGTATAAGTCATTTGCCTGCATATTTGCTGGACTTTCAGCCAGATCAAATGCAGGTATAAAGAAATACATATAAATTGGATACAATTTTTTGGAATACAATAAGATGACAGAGTGGAGCGTCAAACTTGCAGACGGTGTTCAGCAGACTGGCATGAAGCCAAAAATTCTACATTCAGCTTAAAACGGTACTGAATTACTAAAGTCCATGCTATTGTTTACAGATACTAAAGATGGATTTTAGATGACGAAAGAGGAAATACACAGAATTTACAACAGAAGCAAGAATACAATAACAGCATTCGGGAGAAGTAACCTGACGTTTCACCCCCGATTAACTGACATGGACCAACGAACATCGACGTTAGTTTACATGGAACTGTTCAAAAACGCAAACATCAGACTACCATAGGGTAATCACTCGTTCTTCTCCGGCCTTCAATTTTTCTCGGTTCGATTGTAACGCGATATATACGGAGATAAGGGCAATGATTCCATAAACGATATATGGCCAGGGTGCTCGTTGGTTGACAGCCAATATGAGAAAGGAGGCAAAGGTTGCGGCACCAACCGAAAAGGTTGCAACAGAGGCCACGCGTGACCACCAATAGAGCAGTGCACCGACTAACCAGACAATTCCGCCAGCCAAAGGAAAGAGGGCCATAGTCGTTGCAGCAGACGTAATCCCCCCAGCACCACCTTTAAAGCCAAGAAATATTGACCAGTTATGACCGATGACGGCCATTGCTCCTGCCAAAGCAGATGCGAGGTGAAACGCAGTAATACGAGAGGTCGCTTCATCAACCGACATAGAGACAGGATCGGGAAAAATGGCCACGAACAGAGAACGAACTAGCCAAATCGCCACAGCCCCCTTAATGGCATCCCCAATGAGCGTGGGGGCAGCGGCTTTCACGCCCGCAGCACGCCACGCATTGGTTGTACCGGTTCGCCCGCTACCCACCTGCTGAATATCAACGCCATATAGACGGCAAACCAAAACGCCCACAGGTGTAGAGCCAAGCAGGTAACCGATTACGGCCGCAATAGGAACGGCAATCCAGTACATATTTAATCCTATTCTGAAATTTTCCAAAATAAATTTGCGGCAATTTAAGGGTCCGTCCAGAAATAAGTAAGGCAATTTTTATGGTGTAAGACCGGGAGATTTGCTAGGTTATTCTTGGACAGACCCTAAGACATTGGAGGGTTAGCTAGAGGAGTGTTTTCAACGCAGCCAGAGCAGCGTCATAATCAGGGTGTTGTGCAATTTCCGGTACATATTCAACATAACGGACTGTGTCGCTCGCATCTACAATAAAGATAGCGCGCTGATCAAGATAAAGATCATCGATCTGAGTTCCATAAGCAGGGCCAAATATTGAAGCCGCCGGATCCGAAAGCATCTGTACATTTTCCACATCGGCAGCACCGCACCAACGCCCTTGGGCCATTGGCAAATCTGCACTGACAGTTAACACGACCGCGGTATCACCCAATGAGCTAGCCTCTTCATTCATACGACGAGTCTGGGCATCACAAATCCCCGTATCAATACTGGGCACCACACTAATTAGACGTACTTTGCCACTGGTATCACCCAACAAGTTCGATTTGGCACCAAATCCGCTAACCAATTCTACATCGGGTGCCTTATCACCTACGCTCAAACGATTTCCGCTGACACTAAAGGTTGTTTCCCCCTTAAGGGTTACACTATTGCTCATTTTTTCTCCTTGAACTAATCATGTTGTGTTGAAAGGACTTATCTATATTTGTCAGTTCTGTAAAAGCCAAGCATAAGGGCAGAACTGCAGACGGCGTGCTTTCTGGATGGGTTTTATAGAACTTCTATATTTGTGTCTCAGTGGGGGGGCGCACCACTGGCAAAGACGAGTTTGTTATATCTCTAGGCCTGGGTAGCTCAATCGTATCCTCTGTGGGTGAACCTTGAATGTTCAACTCGGCACGCATCAACACACCCTCATCCATAAAAAAAGTATTGACGTGGAGGGAACCGAAGATCTGAGAACCAGAGAGCAACTCAACCCGATCGGCATGAATCGTTCCCTGATAGATTCCTCGAATGCTCACTGTCTTTGCTGTAATATCGCACTGAACACGAGACATTTCAGTCAGAATCACGTTGGCGGGTGTCTCTATATGACCCCCTTCGGCCGCGCCATCGATACGCACGCTCGCATCACATCTCAATCGGCCCGAAAAGGTAGCCCTGGGCCCAATGATTACTTCTATGGAATCTGGCTCGGGTCGCTGTGGTCGCCCAAACATAAAATCTATCTCCCAGGAATCAGTTTATATTTCCGAATTACGCATTTGTCCAATTCTGAGCGTTCTAGATTATATGATACCATATTACTAGGGTCAAAACTAGCGACGCTATGCTTCAGAGTAACATTAAATATTTGAAAAATCTGCTACGTCTTTTTGGTGCACCAGAATCAAGTTATGCTGCGGTCGTTTTGAAAATCGGGGTCTTCCAAAGCTCCTACAAGAGTAACCAAACTCCGGTTTCAAACGGAGCTGAATATAGTTGTGATCCAAAAGAGTCCAAATTATGCTTAGATATGGCATAGATGAGAATAATCTACCCGACGAAAATGCAATCGAAATATTCCCATCTATGCCCAACCGCAATATACTTCGTTCTCGCTTCTAAAACCAAGGAAATCTAAGAATGGGAATCCAGCATGCAAAAGCTGATTAACCGTCCTGCAGACGCTGTCAATGAAAGTCTAGAAGGAATCGAACTGGCCCATCGGAATCTCCTACGAGTCAACTACACGCCTAGATACGTATATCGTGCAGATGCCCCTGTCCACGAAAAGGTGGCCATTGTGAGTGGAAGCGGGAGTGGCCATGAGCCTCTCAACATCGGCTACGTAGGTATTGGAATGCTAGACGCGGCCTGTCCAGGAGACGTATTTACCAGCCCCACCCCGCTCCAATATTTGGCTGCAACCAAAGCTGTTGATAGCGGTCAAGGTGTCATCTATATCGTTAAAAATCACGCTGGCGGCGTCCTAAATATGCAAATGGCCACAGAAATGGCCGAAGAAGAGGAGATCCTCATTCGTTCTGTATTGGTCAATGATGATGTAGCCGTAGACGATATAACGCGGCGGCGTGGGCTAGGGGCCGCTGTCTTTGTAGAGAAGATTGCGGGTGCCGCAGCTGAGAACAGGCAGCCTATCGATGAGGTTGTTACTGTTGCACAACGAGCTAGTGAGCAGACTCGTAGCATGGGGGTTGCGCTAACTAGCTGTATTTCGCCAAATGTTGGCTATCCGACCTTTGATCTACCTCATGGAGAGATCGAGTTAGGCGTAGGTATTCACGGTGAACGCGGGCGAGATCGGCTACCGATGACCGATGCAGATGAGATTGTAGAGATGCTGCTGCAACCCATTGTAGAAGATCTCAATTTACGTGCTGGCGAACCGGTCCTGGTTATGGTTACAGGATTGGGAAGTACCCCCCAGCAGGAGCTATATATTGTCTATCGCCATGTACATCAAGTGCTGGAGGCACAAGGGGTACTTATCGAGCAGCAACTTATTGGCAATTATATTACTAGCCTAGAAATGGCTGGCTGTGCAGTGACTTTGATGCGCCTTGATCCAGAATTGCTTGCCCTTTGGAACGCCCCCGTCCACACGCCAACCCTTTGGTGGTAAAAGGTAAAAGGTAACATTGATAACTCTTTGGTACTTTGGGGTGTTCCAAGCTCTACCATTGGGTCTAAACAACACTTTTCAAACGGATCTAAGTAAAGGGTGACGCAAGTGCTTCAACTTTACTTAGATCATAATCATAAGAGGCTGAGGCAAGAGTGAACATGTCGGAGCAGGAAATATCACTCGAGGAATTGAGCCAGTGGTTGCTCCTCTACGCAGACTATATTTCGCAGCGCGAGGGGGTTCTTACCGAGTTAGATGCAGCCATTGGTGATGCCGATCATGGGATCAATATGTGTCGCGGAACAGAGCAGGTGCGGCGGGTCCTCACAGGGCCATCAGGCCCAACCGATATTGCGACATTCCTGCGCACTATTGCTTTTACCCTCATCAATAGTATCGGAGGCGCCGCCGGTCCTCTGTATGGCTCATTCTTTCTTCATGCCGCCAATGTAGCCAAACAGATAACGGCAAATGAGGCGCTGCCTCCTGTTTCGGCAACTGAGCTTAACCAACCCGTGATAGGTGGTACAGTTACCACAAGCCCAGCCGCATCCGGCCTACAAAGTGCCACAATAGAGCAGATTGTGGCCATGTTCGTTGGTGGCCTCAAGGGTGTCAAACAGCGCGGAAAAGCCTCCATGGGCGAAAAAACTATGATTGATGCATTGGAACCAGCCATACTAGCCATGCAAGACGCGACAGAGAATCAAATGGATATCGGGACAATCTTTCTGTCCGCGGAACAAGCCGCCCACGCAGGCATGGAACGAACCGTTGAACTCGTTGCAACCAAAGGCCGTGCTAGCTACCTAGGTGAACGATCCAGAGGTCATCAAGATCCCGGAGCCACTAGCACTTATTTTCTCTTTGAAGCAGCGGCCAAGATATGGGGAAAGTAGGCAAGTGGCTAAGACAGATTCTAACCCTGCAACAACTAAATAGGGAAATCGAAAAATGACAAAGTACATCGGTGCCATCGACTCAGGAACAACAAGCAGTCGATTTATGATATTTGATAAAGCAGGGGCTGTCGTGGCCTTCGATCAACGCGAGCATGAGCAGATCTTTCCCCAAAGCGGCTGGGTTGAGCACAATCCGCTCGAAATTTGGCAGCAGGTTCAAAAAGTCATTGAGACAACCTTACAAAAGGCAAACTTAACGTCAGATTCTCTGGCGGCTATCGGTATTACCAACCAGCGAGAAACGGCTATTGTCTGGAACAAGCAGACGGGTCAGCCAATATATAATGCCATTGTCTGGCAAGATCTGCGTACAGACGAGATTTGCAAAACGTTAACCGATGCCGGTCGCGCAGATCAGATCTACTATAAAACCGGTTTACCCATTGCCACCTACTTTGCCGGACCAAAGGTCCGCTGGATTCTGGATAATGTAGATGGTGCACAGGAGGCCGCAGAAGCAGGCGAGCTACTCTTGGGTACCGTTGATACCTGGTTAATTTGGCAGCTCACCGGAGGCCCCAATGGGGGCCAGCATATTACAGATGTGACAAATGCCAGCCGTACCATGCTCATGGATCTCGAGAGCCTTACATGGGACGATGAGTTGCTCGAAATTATCGGGATTCCCAGTGCCATGCTGCCAGAGATTCGCCCTAGCAGCGATCCAAACTTCTATGGCCATACAGTAGCCGATGGTCCATTTGGCGGATCGATCCCCATTGCCGGAAATCTAGGTGATCAGCAGGCGGCCACGGTAGGCCAGACGTGCTTCTCTCCGGGTGAAGCCAAGAACACATATGGAACAGGCTGCTTCATGATATTAAATACAGGCACAGAGATAATTCGCAGTCAAAACGGGCTCTTGACGACTGTCTGTTATCAGTTTGGTACAGAACCGACTACGTATGCCCTGGAAGGGTCCATTAACATGGGTGGGGCAACAGTTCAATGGCTACGAGACAGCCTGAATATGATTGATGATGCAGCGGAGACCGAGACCATCGCTCAGAGCGTACCAGATACGGGTGGATGTTATCTTGTCCCAGCCTTTAGCGGGCTCTTTGCACCCTACTGGCGTAGCGATGCCCGGGGTGTTCTAGTCGGCCTGACGCGTTTCATCAACCGGGCACATATTGTACGAGCAGCCCTTGAGTCAATTTGTTACCAGACCCGTGAGGTGTTGGATGCTATGAATGCTGATTCTGGTGTTCCACTTCAAAGTCTGAAAGTTGACGGTGGTGCCACCGTCAACAATTTTCTAATGCAGCTTCAGAGTGATATTCTGGGTACGGAAGTGATTCGTCCTCAGGTGGCAGAAACGACTAGTTTAGGAGCGGCCTATGCGGCCGGCTTGGCAATCGGTTATTGGCCAAACATCCAAGAACTACGTTCGAACTGGCAGGTTGATCGGCAATGGCAGCCCCAAATCGATGAGCAAGAACGGGAAATTGGTTATGCTGGTTGGAAAAAGGCTGTGGAACGCACCTTTGACTGGGTTGACGGATAATCAAAATGGTAAATTTGGTCATTGTTTCCCACAGTCTGCTGCTGGCACAAGGTGTTAAGCAGCTTTCTGATGAGATGATCAACACAGGCAGTACACATGAGATACCGTCTTCCCACAAGCCAAAAATTGTTGCCGTAGGAGGGGTGAAGCATCATGGCTCTTGGGGACTAGGTACAAATTCGATAGAGATTGCTGAGGCAATTCGACGGGTTTGGTCCCATGATGGGGTCCTCATCCTAGCCGATTTAGGAAGCGCACTCATCAATGCAGAGATGGCCATTGAATTTTTAGATGAACCCATGCGAGACCGCTGCCTTGTGAGCAATGCCCCCCTTGTGGAAGGCAGTGTCATTGCATCCATGGAAGCCAGCCTAGGCAAAACACTATCCCAGGTTGAGGAGGCAGCAAACGCCGCCTGTCAGTTGGTAAAAACTGTTTAAAGAAGGTTCTTTGAGATTGATTCAAATTTAGGTGATTATCACAGATAACTCATTACACTCGATAACGTTTACAATTGCTCACCCTCTCGGCCTTCATTTAAGAAAGAGTCGGGATTTTGTCAATGTAGCCAATCAATTTGATGCATCGATCTCGGTACAAAATCTCTCTCATGGAACGCTGGTAGCCGATGCATGCTCTATTATTCAGTTAATGCAGCTACAGGCAAGAGAGGGCCACAGGATGAGTATTCAAGCAGAAGGACCGGATGCAGAGAAAGCGCTTGAAGCGTTGCAAAACCTGCTCGTTAGTTAAGGCAATTTTATGACCTTATCGTTTCAAGGCATACCCGCGGCCCCAGGTATGGGACTCGGTCACATTGTAGTCTATCGAACATCTCGGCTTTCGTCCCAAACTGAGGGTGAGATAGATGTGCGCCCACCTTCTGAAGAATGGCAGCATTTTCTGGATGTGCAAAGTCAAGTTGATGCAGAGATAACCCACATTTGCCAAACCGCGAACCCAGTTGTTGCTGATATATTTTCCAGTCAACTAGCCATTCTGTATGATCCAACCTTAGTTACCCCTATTCAGACGGCAATTCATACTCAAAACATTAGTGCTGTTGAGGCCGTGTGCCGAGGCGTGGACGAGCTAGTTTGGCAATTCCGCCTGATGGAAGATGAGTATTTTTCCAGCCGGGCCACGGATCTCCTTGATATTGGCATGCGCCTTATCAAGCGGCTTGAAGGTCAACACGCGACGACAAGCATCCATCTAAGCCGAGATACTATTTTAGTTGCCGAAGATTTGGTACCGTCCGATCTGCTTCATCTGTTGCCAGAGATCCATTTGGAGCAGGAGGAAATAGACGAATCAGATTTACCTACCGTTCAGCGGCCCGTGACACCGCACCCCATAGCAGGAATTGCTCTTGTTCATGGTAGCCCAGTTGCTCATCTTTCAATCCTTGCTCGCACCCTCGATATTCCGATGATTTGTGCATTGCCAGAAGATGTGATGTCCTTACGAGAGGAAACAAAGGTTTTGCTCGATGGAGATAGTGGCATACTTTGGCTGGAACCATCGAATGTTGAACGGGATGCCCGGACAACATCACCTTTACCTCAACACGATGAAGCGCATTTCCAGGAGTCTGTTGATTGCAATGAGAGCGCCAAAGCCTCCCATCGGTCGACGGAAAATCTGCACGATGTAATAGAAACATCAGATCACGTTCGAATTGCGCTCTATGCCAGCGTTAACAGCCTAAGTGATGCCCATAAGGCGTTGGGAGCTGGTGCCGACGGAATCGGGCTGTTGCGCACTGAGTTTCTCTTTCATAGCGATATAGTTCCCCCAACAGTAGAACGCCATATGGCTGTTTATGAAGAGATCCTCATGATTTGGCGACAGCGACTTGCTGCCCAAAAAGCAAAGGGAGAAACCAAAGCAGCCAAGAGCTTACTAACAATCCGTGCCATGGATATTGGTGGAGACAAACCAGTTGCCTTTGCCCCGCATCTTCATGAAGTCAATCCGGCTCTAGGCAACCGAGGAATGCGCTTACTACTTCAGCAGCCAGAATTGCTAGAAGTACAGATTAGGGCCGTACTTCGTGTGACCTATCAGCGAGGAATTCCCTTGCGCTTCATGCTTCCAATGGTGACAGATTTGGCAGAATTGGAAGAGGCAAGGGAAATTATTCAGCGCTGCCAGCAATTAGAGGGGCTGGAGCGGGACGAGCTAGCCCAATTATTTGCTCTTGGTGTTCTTGTCGAGACCCCGGCTGCAGCACTGATGGCGACCCATTTTGCCCCGAAGGTGGACTTTCTTGCCATTGGTGCCAATGATCTAACCCAATATACATTGGCCGTTGACCGCTCAAACCGCAGTGTACAAGGTCTGGTTGATCCGTTGCATCCTGCCGTTCTAAAGCTCATCTCCTTGGTTTGTGAGGCAGGTGCCCAATTTGAGATCCCTGTGGGGCTTTGTGGCGGACCAGCTAGCGATCCATCGGCCACCCCCTTGCTACTGGGTTTGGGTATTACGGAATTTAGTACCACGCCTGCCAGCCTACAAGTGGTACGTGCAGAGATCTGTCGCTCCCATATGGCAACATGCCAACAGTTGGCGGCCAATGCTCTAACATCTACATCACCTAAAAAGGTTAAAGAACTATTGAATTATGAGTAAAGAACAGCTCACGAATCGTTCGCGACTCTTGGAACATTTTCGCGCCAATCCTCACATAGATGTGTTGATCGTGGGTGGCGGCATTAATGGTATAGGCACCTTTCGCGATTTGGCATTACAGGGCGTCAACGTTCTACTTGTTGAGCGGGGTGACTTCTGCTCTGGTGCCAGTGCCGCCTCATCCCATATGGTCCATGGTGGCATACGCTATCTGGAAAATGGTGAGTTCCGACTGGTGAGCGAGGCTGTCAAAGAACGCAATCGCCTAATCGAAAATGCCCCTCATTATGTATATCCCCTGCCAACAACAATTCCCATTTTCAATCGCTTCTCTGGCATGTTGAATGCACCACTCAAATTCTTAGGTTGGCTCGATAAGCCGTCAGAACGAGGGGCGGTTGTGATTAAGCTTGGACTCATGATGTACGATGCCTACACCAGTGAACAAGGAACCGTACCCGCCCATCGCTTTGAAGGACGTACCCGATCCCTGGCTCGTTATCCACTTCTGAATCCAAAGATTCGCTACACCGCAACGTACTATGATGCAGCCATGCACTCTCCTGAGCGGATTGCGCTCGAATCGCTTCTAGACGGCATGACTGCTTCCTCTACAGCCAATGCACTCAACTACGTAAGTGCATTGCCATCAGAAGCTGGTCAAGCGTCAAAGGACGGCTCAAAGACTGACATAGAGAATGAGACAGAGGATGGCTCTTCTGATTCCCGTGTGTTGCTACGGGACGAACTTAGTGGTGATACATTCTCTGTTGCCCCTAAATTAGTTATTAATGCGGCCGGCCCCTGGATCGACTTTGCGAATTGGGCATTAGGAGAGCAAACTAAGCTAATCGGTGGAACCAAAGGCTCACACTTAGTTTTAGATCACCCTGAATTGCGGGAGGCTATCGGTGAAAGTGAGCTTTTCTTTGAAAATAAGGATGGTCGTATTGTACTGATCTACCCATTTAAAGAACGGATCATTGTGGGTACATCGGACATTGCGATTGATAATCCCGACGACGCCCGCTGTTCAGAAGAGGAGATCAACTACTTCCTTGAGATGATATCTATCGTCTTCCCCTCAATTCAAGTGGAGCCCTCTCATATCGTCTTTCAATTTAGTGGTGTACGCCCACTACCCGCTAGCAATGCCAATACGACAGGGCAGATTAGCCGGGACCATTCCATCCAAGTAATTGAGCCAAACGAAAATCGATCTTACCCTATCTACAACTTAATTGGTGGAAAGTGGACCACTTTTCGTGCGTTTTCAGAACAAACAACCGACAAAGCCCTGGCTCATCTCAAGGTCGAACGTCAGCAGAGCACGGAGATGTTGCCCATTGGTGGTGGTCGAGGTTACCCAAAGAGTGTAGCCGAAAGAGAAAGCTGGATTGCCCAGTGGGTCGGTCGTACTGAGTTGCCTCCCCAGATCCTACAGAATCTCTTTGAACGCTATGGAACCCGAGCCGCAGATGTTGCTGAGTACATTGCCGACGCTCAGAGTCAAACCACCACACCCGATTCTCTGGTTCAAACGTGTATAGGCAGCCACCTCTATCGGGGTGAGGTACAGTTCCTAATGAGTCAGGAAGCGGTATGTCATCTTGACGATCTGATTCTGCGCCGCACACTAGTGGCCATGCAAGGTCAGGTCTCATCCTCCTTACTCAATGAGTTGGCGGACATCGGTGTCGATGTTTACGGCTGGTCTCCTGTGCAACGGCAAGCAGAGATTGAGCGTACCGTTGCCATTTTGGCAGACCGTCATGGAGTTACACTTGTCTAACCCAAACATACTTGTAATTGGTGCTGGTGCAATTGGGTGCTTGGTTGGCGGGAAGTTAGCCCAAAAGGGCTTTGCGGTTACCATCGCGGGACGCGGCCGTTTCGTCGACGAGGTTCAGCAGTATGGCGGATTGAGAATAGAGCAAGCCGCTGGGCAGCAGATTGTAGAGTCGATTCGCCCCGCGGCCAGCATTCAGCAGGCATTTGAGCACTCTTCTACCGGTTTTGAGCTGGCCCTTCTAACTGTAAAAAGCTATGATACCGAATTGGCCGTCCAAGAGCTGTTTCAGGCAGCTAAAGTATGCGGCTTTGATCTGCCGATGGTAATTAGCTTGCAAAACGGCGTTGGCAATGAAGAGGCTATAGCCTCTTTATTGGGGCCAGCCTACGTGGTTGCAGGCAACATTACAACGCCTGTAAGTGTCATCAGTCCCGGTCGTATTCGAGTCGATAGAGAAAGTAGCGATATCGGACTAAGCCCTTGGCATCCAGCCATCTCTCAGACGCGATTTGAGTTTGCCCAACAGGCGCTAAGCGAAGCAGGTTTTTCAATTACTATTTATCCAGACGCTCAGGGACTCAAATGGACCAAAGTATTGATGAATATGCTAGGGAATGCCTCGAGTGCCATACTGGGTTTGCCACCAGAGGATGTCTTTGCCCATAGCCAGTTACTTAATTTAGAGATTAGCGCATGGCGAGAAGCGTTGGCCGTAATGCGCAGTGCAAAGATCCCACCTGTTAATATTGGCAGCTATACGTTTAGCAGTTGGGCTCCACTCATCCGGCGAACGCCAAAATTTTTGCTAAGATTCATTTTGCGTAGCCAGATAGGCAAAAGCAGAGGGGGAAAGATGCCCAGTCTTTATCTGGATCTAGATGGTGGCAAAACAAAGAGTGAAGTAGGCTGGCTTAACGGTGCGATCTCAGCCAAAGGAAAGCTGGTCAACATTCCAACGCCCATCAACACAATGTATACAGAGGTTTTGAATGCCATTGTCCATCAGCCTCAAAAACGGGAGCTTTGGCACAATGCAAACTTGCGACTGCTCGTCACGGCAGATGAATACCGGGAGCGCGTGAAGAGTTGATGGTGAAGAGTTGATGGTGGATAGTTGGTGGTGGATTGTGTCGTCCTGAATAAATTGACAGATGAACAGCACCTACGCCGAAGACTCAAAGACCAACCCGCTACTGACTAACCGACTTACTGACCAACGATTACTGTGTCCCAAACCCTGGCCCCAAAAAGGCTATCAGTAGTAAGGCAAGAAGGGTAAACACGGCGAATTCAATGAGGACTCGAGCAGTAATCCGCTCCTGAAGACCTTGCTGGGCAACACCAACTAGTAGGTAGAAGATGAGCAGAAGAAGGAGGCCACCGGTTAAGTTGGGGACAGGCCAATAGTTAAGCGCCCAGGTTACCTGCCCTAGGACAAATCCAACGATTGCACCATAGGTAAAGATCAGATCAACCTGACGAGTCGTGCTACGCAATACTTCCACAGCAAGTAAGGTAGCAGTAATTGTAATGACTGTAGCCGAAACGAGGCTCCTTGTACGCGTCTGATAGACGAAGACGAAGAGCAAGAGGGCAGCCCCATAAGCCAATGAGTTGAGCACAAGGCGGGATCTACGAAAACCTGGTTGCCCAACTTCTACAGTGGCATAGAGACAAAAAAGGGCGAGGGCCACAAAGATCCCGCTAAAGAGTAATCCGACTACTTGTAACGGTCTATTGGGGGCAAAAGGTAGCAGATAGGTAGCAATAATGGTGACTGCAGCCGGAAGCGCCCAAAACGACATGCTATGCCAACGAGCAGGGGGGCGTCCTAAAAAGGACGGGTGGACTTCAATCACACTTTGGGTACCTAGTGCTGCAAGCAAAGCCAGAAAGATTGAAGCCACGATTTTATCTGTAATCTCAAATGCAAGGGGTGAGTTCAAAATAACAAACTCTATTTGCAAAAGGCTTGGCATACTAAAAAGAATACTCAGCCCCAGGCCAAAAACAATCAACCACGTCACCACACTGATCCGGTCGCGGTAGTCGATCATGTCATTGGCAGCCTCGTACCTGTGGATTTCAGGCTCTTCCACCACAGAAACAGCATCACGCGTCGATGGCTGACGCCACAAGCCCCACAAATTGTCTAACATGGAATTGGTTCGATCTGCTCGCATAATTTTGTCTAGTCAGTCAACTGTCTGTTTCACTATTCCAGAACAACTCTATTGTATGTTGGGTTTGTTGACATGTCAACTGCGTTATTTGTCTGGTTGAGGGCGATTCGCCTTCTCTGCTTGATCAGTTTACTCAATTTTTGCCTACTAACCGGTGGATTGGTCTATCGCACCTGGTCAGAGAGTGACCGAAATTTATCCTCTACAGACGTGCAGGAGGGGTATCCCTTATCAGATTGTTCTACGCCACCCACAACGGAGGGCGGATGCCCACCCTCTATGGGCATTACGATACCCTTACTCCCCCCAGGGCAAGAGGATAACTCCGCCAATGCCTTCTCAGAAAATAGCCTCTCAACATTCCCAGACCAAAGCCAGCTCCGGCGGCTCCAAGATCACGGCTTTGAGTGGGTCCGCATTCAGATGGACTGGTCTCAACTTGAACCTGAATCTGGACGGTACGAATGGGAGAAAGCTGACATCTGGCTCACAGCCATCAGCCGGGCAAAACTGGAGCCGGTGGTCGTGCTTACCAATTCACCAGATTGGGCGCGACGAGAGCTCGATCGAAGTGAGCTGCATCCCTTTCCAGCACCGCCAGAGCATCACTCGGATATGGCTCGATTTGCTCATCATTTTTCCACTCGCTATGGACAACAGGTGAGCGTCTATCAGATTTGGGATGAGCCAAACATCTGGCCTAACTGGGGAGCACGCCATATCGAGCCAGTCGATTATGCCCGTCTTTTGAAAACAGTGGGCGGAACCATCCGTCGAGCTGATGGTGACGCCTTTATTTTAGCAGGTGCTTTGGCCCCTACCGCAGACCGTGGTCATACAGCCATTGATGAGATTCATTACCTCAATCGTCTGTACAGTGCTGATCAAGGATTTCAGCTAGGCCATTCCCCAGATCGCCTCTTTGATGGGGTAGCCATCCAGCCCTTTGGCTTTGCTCACACACCCGATTATCCACGCAGAAATCGCGCCATCCTCAACTTCCAACGGGCAGCCTTAGTGCGGCAGACCATGGTCGTGGCCAACGATGAAGATACGCCTCTGTGGGCCAGTCGCTTTGGATGGAGCCGGGGAAGCTCTCCGGATTGGCCTCGTGTCAGCCCACAAATTCAAGTGGACTTTGCCCAGCAAGCCACCCAGATTGCATCCACCGAGTGGCCTTGGCTCACGCACATGGGCTGGCCAACCGGAATGTTCGACGATGTCCGTAAACCTAGCTCAGTTAGTTCTGACCCGAGCACATCTAGCACTGGCACTTCTAGCACTTCTGGCAATCGAAAAGATAATCCTAAGTCAAATGAATCCAGGGTAGATGGCTCACTTCTAGAGGGTTTCACACTTACGCCCCCACTTGTCCAAGCTTTAACGAAAGATGCGGGAGAAAACCATACACAAGCGAGGCAGGGCTTATCACTCTGGGCCTCCATCTGGGCCTCTATCTGGGGCTCTTATACAGCTCAACCACTTTGGGCATCCTTCATACTGCTAGTGATTGCCGGTTTGTTAATTGGTTGGCGCGGCTGGGTAACGCTCAACCAGCTTGGATTGGTTCGCTATGCGCAAAAGACATTTTCTGAAGTTGGTTGGCTCTTCGTCGTGGGGCTGCTATTCCTGGCATTCGTCTATCATACGGTCGTTTGGCCACCACTTCTTCTTCTTTGCTGGCTAGCTCTGGTTCTCTTCTTTTGGATCTCACCCAGCACAGGTCTACTGGTTGCGGTGCTCTTACTCCCTTTTCACTTTCAACACAAGGAGATCACTCTAATCCAATGGACGGTTCAGATTGCACCAGCTCATGCAGCAGCGCTAGCTCTATTACCTGGCCTCTTGCGATATAATTGGGTTCATCATAGGTGGGATCATCAGACCGGGGTGTACTACTGGAATAGGTTGAGTGGGTGGGACTGGCTCGCGTTTGGGTGGGTGCTGCTTGGACTCATTTCGGTACAAAGTAGCTGGCATCCGACGGCATATGTTTCTGGTCTGCTAGATTTGGTCTTTATCCCCATCTTACTCTATGGGGCAACCCGTCTTCTATCCAGGGAGTTCCTTACCAGAAAACAGTTGCTCGGCGCGCTATTTGTTGGAGGTATTTTTGTTGCCGCCATCGGCCTTATCTCTTGGCTGCAAGGTCGTGGCACAGAGGCAGATGGCTTCCGGCGGCTGGTCGGCACTCACTTCTCCCCAAACCATACTGCACTTTACCTAGAGCGAACCCTATTTATTGGGTTGGGTCTCTTTAGCTGTTGGTGGACAAGGCGAAGATTTTCGTTGAATGGATTTTCCCTGAGCAGCTCATGGCTGGAGCGGCTGGAGATGAGTCTGTTGGGTGTGGGGCTGCTGCTGACCGCCCTAGCGTTGTTGCTTACGGCCAGTCGGGGTGCATTGTTATTAGGGATTCCCATGGGCCTCCTTCTCTGGTCTCTTGTCTGGCTGAGGAGTCAAGCAGGATGGTTTACATCTGACCATCGGCCAACAACAGCGCGCAGCTTGTTCTATTCTCCATTACTGTGGCTTTTGGTGCTTATCTGTTTGCTTCTCCTTCTGATGGGGATTTGGTTCTTCTGGGAGCGATTGAGTAATAGTGCAACTGTGTACCAGCGGTTGATAATCTGGCAAGCATCGCTCAAATTGTGGCGCGATTATCCACTCTTTGGCATCGGGCCAGGGGGATACTTTTGGCACTATCCAGCCTATACATTGAGCAATCCTATTCTTGACCCGAATCTGAGACATCCCCACAATCTATGGCTGGAGACAGGCACAATGATGGGGCTGGCAGGTATCCTTTGGCTAAATGGTTACCTATTTCAACTCTGGAGGACTTGGCAGCAAGTTGCCTCTAGAATCAGGAATGAAGGTCAGATTGAGTGGTTATCAATCATGTTGATGGCCGGCATCATGGCGGGATTGGCCCACGGCCAGGTGGACGCAGTTTGGTCCTTGGCAGATTTGGCGGCGATTAATTGGGTGATGGTGGGATTGCTGCCACAGATATACTCAGGCTCCGCATAAATTAACATTATTGAGTTCATTGCAGAAACAAAGATTTCAAAGATTTTAAAGATTTTTCAGTCAGAGAATTCCATGAAATTCATGTCTATTTACCCTTTTGCAGTAGAGTCATTATTTCTCTCGCGTAAGCGGTGTTAATGTATCACGACCTCCAGTGTAGACGACCAGAAAAAGGTTGTCCCTATGGAGATGGGAAGCGCCTCCCTTTTGGAGTCTCCCAACGAAATTTCCTAGAGTGAATGGGGCAAGAGTTGGTAGAAGGCTTTTTTGACGAAATATAAAAAGGCCATCTCTGTGAGATGACCTTTTCACCCAGTCTATAAAACAAATATGCTGAGCTATTTGTAAGCGACCGCGGAGCGGTCAACGAGGCTACTGCACGTTCACCGTAATATCCAAATCCGATCCCGGTGCGTAAGGCAAAATATTATCGACCAGCAATTGAACCATGGCGGGATTGCCTAGCGGTGAATCTTCCAGGAATGGACCGGCTAGATTCAACGCGTTAATTAGCGTTGGAACGTCATAGTTCAGAGATAGTAAGGTTGACCCATCGATATTGATGTTGAGTTTATTGGCTTCAGTCTGCAATTGCAATTGACTGGCCCCCATGCCAGCGAGCATCGTTCCAACACCTTCGGGCAATTCAGGGAAGGATTCCGCCAAACTCCCTAAGCTCTCGCCACTAAGGCCTCCGATGGAAGCAAGCTGGCCGTCTGTATAGCCAAGCTCAAGATGAATGGTGGCTGGGAGCAGATCGTCGGCCGGTGCTTGGAAGCCCATGTCCACTTCGGCGGGCATACTGGCAAGGTCGGCACCGGGTAGGGTAACGCTGGCTTTGAGTGGGCCATTGGCCAAAACCTTCTGCACGATATCAACTGCACCGCCCATCGAGCCCATGTCCATTCCCAAGGCTGGCCCCATATCGTTAACAAATGTACTTAAGAAACCTTCATCCATTTCGATGACAGGGAGCTTCTCTTTGTTAGCAGCAATCAAGATTTGCGTCGGTGAAATGTCCACATCTAGCTGCCCGACGCCTGCATCCTGTAGCTGAGCCAAGAGGTCAGGTGGGAAGGCTGCACCGGGCAATGGGAGACCAAGAGCGGACAATGAGCCATCTTCACTTACCATGACATCCAATTCAGGTAAAACAGTGGGTGCCAGCGGCTCACCTGTGAGAGAAACATCTAGGTTAATATCCGCACCAGGAAGCATAGGTAAGACATTTTCTAAGGTGCCAACCAAGCTTGGATCGCCAACCAAGGGTTTGACCAGATTTAGAGTCCTCTCCAACGCGCTGCCATTGTAGGCAATCCGGGGTAGATTCAAGTCACCAATCGAGATATCGAGTCCATCGGCTTCAGTAGCAACAGACAGTTTATCCGCGCCTACAGCCTTGAAGATCTCCATAGCAATCGGTGGCAACGCCACGCCAGAGACCCCAAGCGAATCTAACGAAATCCCCTCCATAGAGGCACTACCATTCTCATCAAAGGCTAGGCTCCCAACCGAAAGAGCCAGGGATGACTCAGCCGGTGCTTCTTCTGCTAGGATAGTTTCCCCCGACCAAGCCGGAATATCCATTGCGCTTTGACCATCTGCGGGTGGAATGTCTAGCGATACGCCAAAACCAATTTGACGTAACATAGAAAGCAGAGGCGTAAACTGATCGATGGGTGCGCCACCGGTCTGTTCTGCCGGTAATGAATTTAAGAGAGTCTGCAAATTTCCCATGGAGGTTTCATCCCATTCGATATAGGGCAGATCCTCACCGTTGGCGTAGATATGTAGACCATTGTAGCCAGGGCGTACCTCCAGCTTTTGCACATTTGTACTTTGAAGCTGTTGAACCGTCTCGGGTGGTATTACCGGTCCTGAACCGATGCCAAAGACCGATACAGAGCCATCAGTTTGAATGCGGACCGGAATAGAGGGAAGGTTGAACCAGGTTTGTCCTGTACTGCCACCGCCACAGGCACTCAGCAAAAGTGCCAGCATAGAGATGGTAAAGATAGCCCACAATTTTCTGAATGACGCATAGGAATGCGATTGCATGGGTGTTCTCCTTAGAATGGTTAGGATTCAAATGATTTTGGCTCATCTGTGCAAAGTGTGCGGACCGACGCCCGTTTGTTATTGAAAGGTCCAATCTGCACACTTTCTGCTGATGAGTAAAAGAGTTTTTTACAGTTTGCTAGGTAAATTTTGTCCCAACATTTATCCAGCTTAGCCTGGAGCATTCCAAAAAGAGGACGGATTTACCTAGTTGTCTATAAATTAGTCATCTATAGAGAGGGGGATGGATAAACTATCCATAATCGTTATGAATTGCATTTATTTTTACTAAACTGCGGTCGTTTTGAAAACAGGTGTTTGGTCTCTCTGGTAAAACTTCGGAAAACACCTATTTTCAAACGGAGCTAGCTATAGTTTCGTATCATACAATAGATTGGTAAAAGACACAAGCAATCTGCCAAGTAATCGAATTCAAATCGAGCCGTCCGACCCTTTTGAAAACCCTAGTGCGTGCAGAGCATTCTGTAAAACTGCTTGTTCGTTCCAGGGGTATTCTGTAGTGCCATAGCACATACTGCGTTCATGCCCCTTACCGAAGGAGGCCACGATGTCACCTGGCCGGGCCATTTTCACAGCTTGGAAAATTGCCTCTGTCCGATCGGGGATAATCATAAAGTGTTGCTCTGTAGTAGATTCCAACACGCCAGCAGCGATAGTACAGTTGATTTCGTCCAGATCTTCTGTCCGCGGATCCTCAGCAGTGATGATGGTAAAATCCGCCAGCTGACCGCTAACCTGCCCCATCAACCGCCGCTTCTCCACATCTCGCAGGCCTGCTGAGCCAAAGAGAGCAATCAGTCGATTTTGTTGGCTGCCGCTAGGAGTCGACGAAACGAGCAACCTTCTTAGCGTCAGCAACGCTCGCTCCAGGCTCGCTGGCGAGTGAGCAAAATCAACCAAGGCCAAAAAGGGTTGTCCACAATCGATTCGCTCCATTCGCCCCAGGACTCCTTTCATTCGAAGCGTTCCTACCTGAATAGATCTAGGTGAAATGCCTAAAGAGAGGGCTATGGTTGCTGCACAGAGAATATTTTGTACGTTAAAGTCACCAATCAGATGACTCTCTATGGGAAAAACGCCTGACGGGTAGTGAAGGTCAAAGCGGGTACGATCCGGCTGAAATTCAAGTCCCGTGGGCCAAACCGTTGGCCGACCTTGGGTATCTTGGCACTGGGATTCTTGAACTCGGGTCTCTTGGCTCCCTTCTCTATTAGAGACGCTTTGGACAATGCCATAGCTTCTAAAAGTAATGGGGCGTGTATCCTTCGTAGCCCGTACGGCTTCTTTCATCAGTACCGCCAGTAAAGCATCGAAGCTACCAGGGCAGTCAGCATCTCCCCTGTCGTCAACATTTAGGATCGCTTGGCAGGATTCAATCTTGCCTGACTGATTACGAAAGAGCATCCGAAAGAGATCAGCCTTGGCATCAATATAAGCACTCCGGCTGCCATGCCAGTCGATATGCTCATGGGTGATGTTGGTGACGGCTGCCACATCGAAATCGATAGCATCCACGCGAAATTGGGCAATACCCATGCTCGTACTCTCGATTATCGCATAGAGACACCCTGCGTCTCGCATCTTGGCTAGGTACTGCTGGATAGCTGGTGCATCGGGGGTGGTGACGTGCAATCCGGTATCGCTTTCACGGCCACACATTCGCGCGCCCACTGTCGAGATAACGCCAACGCGCCCATTCGGATAGGCGCCACTCTGGGTAGCTGTCGCCAGGATCGATTCCAGAATATTGGCCGTAGAGGTCTTACCGTCGGTCCCCGTTATACCAATGACGATCAGAGCTCGGCTTGGAAAGCCATGAAAAGCAGCAGCAAGGTGAGCCATGCTTTTTCGGCTGTTGGCCACCTTATAGTAGGGAAGCTGTTCTGGGATAGAGATACCTTGGCTACTTAACTCGGACAAGCTCTTCTGGCCCAAGAGAGCAGCAACGCCTTGGTCAGCCACCTCTTCAAAAAAGAGATGACCATCAAAGGATTGACCGGAAAAGGCAACAAATAGATTTCCCGGTCGGACCAGGCGACTATCGTGGGTCACGCCACTTATGTTGATATCCTGCAGATCTGCTCCCTGTTGGATCTGATGAGGAATCGATTGTAATAGCTTCCGGAGGGATTGCATTCAGCGTAGCTCCTTGCCCAACAGCATGTAGGATCGTTTGATGCCGGAAAATTGAATGGCTTTGTCTAGTATCTGCCAATCTCGCCGTTGGTAGAGGTGGAGGGCGGTTGTCTGAGCAGAGATGGTGCTGAGAGCCGCAGTGCGATGGGGAAGCCGCTGAATCAGTTCATCATGAAGACGACTGCCTAGCCCCTGCCCATGAACTTCTGGCAAAAGAGCTAGGTCGACTACCTCGAAGCAATCTGAAAACCAGATATGAACCTGCTCTGGTGTTAGCTGCTTGGTTACCGAATTATACCACCATTGCCCGGGTCGTGCGGTATACCCATAAGCAAAACCAACTGGTCGGCCAGTCTGTATACACTGGATTACTAAGCAAAGGAAGCCTTTTCGATTGAGATGAGTCTTCAGCGAGTGGGAAAACTGGCCAAGGACTTGTGGATTTTCGTTATAAGGCGGTAGTGAGAAGGCAGAGGTGTAAATTGCTGTTAACTGCTCAAGAATATCCAAAACTTGGGACTGATTGTATTCAACAATCTGAACAGACATTATCTTATTTATATTCAGCTCCCTTTGAAAATGTAAGCCGTTTGTCGGTTCAGTCATATCGTTGATTACATTTTGAAAACAACCGCATTTTAGGAATGGGTCGTAAATAATTTGCGCATTTCAATCGAATATACCTTCATCAAATGATCAGGCTATTTGATTTCCGTGCCTTAAATATCTCGCGGGCCGCGAATTACGGCAAGGCCAGCACTGACAATCATAAATACGGTCAGGAGTCCCATAGCAATGAGGATACCGGGCATATTACGACGGATTTCTCTCCCTACATCAATGGGTGTGGGGGATAGTGTCGGTGTGGGCGTGAGCGTTGGTGTAAGCGTTTCCGTTGGTTGCGGTGTCTGGGTAGGCGTCTGGGTTGATGTGGGCGTTGGTGTCTCTGTAGGTTGTGTCGTCAAAGTTGGTGTCGGCTCAATGGTCGGAAGGTCAATATCTATCACAACTGGTCCATCGTTATTCCCACTTGTCCCCTCATTAGCTCCATTATCTAGTGTCGGCTCGTCGTTCGCTGGGGCCTGAGTTGGTTCAGACGTAGGTTGAGTTGTAATTTCGATAGGTTCTTCTGGCAACGATTCTTGCTCTGAGACGCTTGTTGCAGCCTGGGAAATGGCTGTAGCGATAGCATTGGCCGAATCGCCATCGTCAGAAGCACCGTCAGTGCTAGGTGAAGAGTCCCCAGGGTCCAAAGCAGGCTCTTCCAAGGAAACAGCCGTAAACGTTGCTGTAGGCACTGGTGTTTCGGTGGCTGTTGGGATAGGTGTCTCGGTTGGTGCTTCAGTAGGCGTACTTGTTTCGGTCGGTGTATTTGTTGGCGTATCAGTTGGTACAGGCGTCTCGGTTGGTGTTTCGGTTGGAGTAGGTGTCTCCGTAGGCGTATCAGTAGGCGTCGGTGTTTCGGTTGGGGTTGGTGATGGCGTGGGCGTAGGTGTGGCTGTTGCTAATGCAGCCTCCACATCCAAAGGTTGCATACTGGCCACAGAAAAGAAATTAAGTCCCTCATCGTCGCTACGCAATACCCAACTATCTCGAGTACCCGCATAGATTGTGCGCCCAGCCTCTTCGGTATTGGCAACGGCATAGGTCACAAGCCCAAACGGAACCCCGTCTACAAGGGCTTGAGTCCACTCTTCCGCTTTACCGTGCCAAACCCCAACTTCGGTTGCAGCCACAATACGGGATCCGGTACTTACCATGTCATAAACAACTGTTGTAGGGAAATTAAAGGAGCGAAGCCAGTTAACACCATCTGTACTGGTGTAAACTCCATCACCTGTCCCCACATAAATTGTATCACCCATCTGAGTCAGGCTAAAGACAATGGTTCCGGCAGGTCCACCAATCACCGCCTCCCAGTTGACACCGCCAGCCGGCAAGCGGTAGAGTCCTGCATGGGTGCCGATGTAGAGAGCGCCTTTCCAAAGAACCACTTCACGCACGCGCCGTGCATCACCAATCAAACCGCCATCCAATTTGTCCCAAAAGATGCCGCCATCGCGACTCCGTAAAATACCATCCCAACGGGTTGTGACGTAAAAGACGGTACGGCCTTCCTCCACCACTGCGTAGACCTCACCAATCGCACTATTGGCACTGAGAAGTGCGTCGGGTCCATTTACCTCGTTCCATGTGCGTCCCCCATCTAGGCTGCGGAATAAGGCGCCAAATCCACCGTCACCGGCTAGAGCGATATTCGGATTTTGAGGATCGAAGGCAATGCCAGCAATGGAGATATTTTCCAGTAATCCCCGTTCGGCGCGTCTCCATTCCAGGGCACCATCTAAGGAGTAGAAGATTGTCGGTGGATCGGGTGCGTTGAGGGTTCCAGCCAATACTCTATCAGGGTTTTCAGGTACAACAGCTAAGCTAATAGCGGCATTTCTTGTCGGAGCGATACCACTTTGGGCAAGCACCCATAGAGGACGAAGCAACGAACAAATAGCCAAAATGACAATACAGATTAGCCATTTCCAACGCAAAAAAACCGAGGAGGATGCTGGGAGGGAGCCGTCTTGTTTCTCCTTGGCAGGGAAGTTAATTTTACGCAGGCGAACAGATGATTGGGTCATCGTATATGCAAAAAACGTCAAAGGACAGATAGTCTACAATCCTTTGACGTTATTTACAATTATTGAAACGGTTTGCAGTACTGCAGTTGATCATAGGTTAAGAATATCGCACCGGATCAAAAGGGGGGAGATTCTTACCTATGATAATCAAACAAACCATCTAAAACAGAAGAGCCAAGAATTGCCGAGAGGCGTCGTCGGCCCAGTCGATGAAATTAGGGGGATAAATGCCAATCCAAACGGTGACAATGGCACAGATAGAAACGATTAATTGGACGGGTATAGCCAAAGGCATCGCTGGGGTTTCTGCTAACTCGGTCTCCTCTTGCCCCTCTTTGGCTGTGAAGATCATGGCGGCGACGACTCGTAGATAGTAGCCAGCAGCTATCCCAGCATTGATAAAGCCTGCGATGGCCAAGTACCAATACTGATGCTGGATGGCCGCACCAAAGACATAAAACTTACCCCAAAATCCACCAGTTAAAGGGATTCCTGTAAGGCTGAGCATGAAGATGAGCATGGCCACGGCCAAAGCTGGAGAACGCTGCATCAACCCATTATATGCAGAGATATCGTGGTCTCCGCCTGTATCTTCTTCTACGGCCAGCACCACCATAAATGCGCCCACATTGGTAAAAAGATAGGCAAAGAGATAGATTAATATGCCATTGATGCCATTCATACCTAAATCATCCAGAGATGCTTGGGCACCATCAATAGAAGAAGTAGAGACAACGGCCGCCAAACCCATCAGAATATAACCAGCCTGAGCAACTGAACTATAGGCTAACATGCGCTTGACGCTGCTTTGCCTCAGAGCCATTAGGTTTCCAATGGACATGGTCAAGATAGCTAAGCCAGCCATCAAAGGAACCCACTCAGCCTGCGCTTGCCCAAAACCAATGAGAAACACACGCAAAGCAATCCCAAATCCGACGGTCTTTGAGGCTGTCGATAGGTAGGCTGTTACGGGCGTCGGTGCACCATCGTAGGTATCTGGTGCCCACTGGAAGAAGGGTGCCAAGCTCATCTTGAAGCCCAATCCAACCAGTATGAGCATAATGGCAGGCAATACGACGACAGAAGCTTCGTTATCAACAAGGATTGACGCAATCTCGCGTAGATTGACTGAACCCGTAGCTCCATATAACCAACTCATACCGTAGAGCATGACCGCGGAAGCCACGGAGCCATACAGGAAGTACTTCAGTCCGGCCTCCGAACTCCGCTCATTTTCCCGCATAAAGCCGGCTAAAATGTAGCTGGTAATTGACAAAAACTCAAAGGAGAGGAAGAGTAAGATGAGGTTAGTGGCGCTAACAGCCATGCTCATGGCCAGCGTAACAAAGAGGAAGAGAGACCAAAATTCAGCCTTCCCATTGACGGGTGCATGGCGATTCATATAGCCGCCACCTGCGACCGCAACCAAGAGCATTCCTGTGTAGATGATAACCTTAAAAAAGGCACCTATCGGATCGATATCCACCATATCGAACGATGAATGCTCATTCATATTCCATTGTAGGAGGACGCCTAATAGACCAACGAATAGAAAGAGAACAGTAATAGCCATAAAGCCTCGCCCAGTCTCTTTCTGGTAGGTTTCGGAATTCTGGGCCATGTCCAAAAGAAGGACAAGAAGACCGCCTATTAATAGAATGATCTCGGGTAAAACCGAGCCAAGTGAACCTATACCGATTCCGTACACGAAATATTCTCCAAATGATTATCAGTAGAAGGCAACCACTACTCTCATGGCCAACTCAGTTGGCGTCATATCAACCATTGCCATATCGACCAACAAGAGGATATCAATCACTTAGTAAGTTCCATATCACAGTGATAGGTAGGCAACCTGCCATCTACTGACTATATTTTATTAGCCACCCGCAACCTGAAGGATATTTTGAACATATTCTAACATTTCTATGGCTGAACCGTTGAAATAGTCCAAAATCCAGCTAGGATAAACACCCAGCACAAAAATACCAAGTATCAGCGGCCAAAGCGTAATCTTCTCAAACATTACCATATCTGTCGGACCATCTGCATGGGTACCATCAACGGTTGTCCAATGGTCTAGCTTGTCTGGATCATATTCACCCAAAAATACATTTTGGACAATACGCCAAAGGATGTAAACAGCTGTCATCACAATACCAAGGGTACCAAAAGCAGCCCAGAAAGGAACAATAGCAAATGCGCCGCGGAAGGTGAAGAACTCAGCCCAGAATCCTGCTAAACCAGGTAGTCCCAAACTAGCAAATCCAGCTACCAACATCAGTCCGTAAAAGTGAGGCGTCTTGGTACTTAGCCCACCAAACATGGATAGTTCACGAGTATGCGCTCGTTCATAAATTACACCCACTAACAAAAAGAGTGCGCCTGTGATAATGCCATGATTAAACATCTGTAATGTGGCACCATTGATAGCTGTTGCTGCTGCTTCCATGATGGCTTCGTGGCTCATCTGAAACATGGCCATCGCAGCCTCTTGACCACTAGGCGTCAGGACTTTGGATGCGGCGCCAATACCCAGCATAACATATCCCATATGGCTAACCGAGCTATAGGCAATAAGGCGCTTGAGATCTGTTTGTGCTACACAGACGAAGGCACCATAAACAATAGCAATCGCACCCAAAGCCACAATCCAGTCTGCCCAATATTGGCTGGCCAAGGGAACTGTTGGCAAGATAATGCGTAGGAAACCATACGCACCTAACTTTAGCAGAACGCCTGCCAGAAGAACGCTACCAGCGGTCGGTGCTTCCGTATGGGCATCGGGCAACCAGGTATGGAAGGGGAAACTAGGTACTTTGAAGGCAAAGCCCAAGAACAGACCCCAAAAGACCAAACTCTGTAAGAAAAGCGCCCGTTCAGGTGGGAACGACATAAAGGGTTGTCGATTCGCCGCCTCAATAATGCTAAAGGTATCCGTAACGAAGTAGATGGCGAGGATGGCCAACAACATGGCAACGGAGCCGACCAACGTATAGATGAAGAACTTAATGGAAGCGTACCCTCGGTTTTTCCCACCCCAAATGCCGATGAGTAGATACATGGGGACCAAGCTGATCTCCCAGAAAACGTAGAAGAGTACGTAGTCCAATGCCATAAAAACACCAAACATGCTGGTCATAAGAATGAACAACATGCAGAAGTACTCTTTGACTCGGGTACGAATTGTTCCTGCACTATAATATATGCTCAACGTAGAGAGAACAGCCGTTAGGAAGATCAAAGGCACGCTTAACCCATCCACGGCAATATGAAATGACGCATTGAGCGACTCGATCCAAGGCAGCTCTAACGCATACTGAAACCCACCCACGTCAAAGCTGTAGCCAGTCATCAACATGATGCTTAAGCCCAAAGGAAGTAGGCTGGCCGCAATCGAACCCCATTTAATTACCTTTTCATTATTTGTAAAGAGCACTAAGATTGCTGCCAACACGGGCCAGAATAAGATCAAGGGCAGCAGCCATGAATTGTCCATTAATATTCCTCCGAAATGCCGTTGATGGAGATTTAGGAATGAAAATCAAATAAGTCACACATTACAAGATAGCATTCTCAAATGCAGATCTATAAACATGTCATTTATTTATGGATCGTTCCTTTATAAAATAGAGTTGTTTTAGTAATAATCAAAATCTATACAAGTGTCAAGAGAATAGGCATAGCTTTTAACAAAAGCCAAACCATCATAACAACAGTTACAACC
This sequence comes from Chloroflexota bacterium, assembly GCA_039028975.1. GTDB lineage: Bacteria > Chloroflexota > Anaerolineae > Caldilineales > Caldilineaceae > JAHBNG01. Next base: position 74,663 of record JBCCHB010000040.1, on the reverse strand, counting down.
ATTAAGTACCCTTGCACACGACCATCCTGAGTAGAGCGCATCCAATCCCCAAAGGTTTGCATAGTACCCGCCACACTATTTACAAATCCGTCAACAACCCACTTATCAACGGCTGCGCTCAGTACAGAAGTCCATACACCGATTTTGGCAATGCCATTGACAACAGGATCAATTACCCATTTGTTATCGAAGAAGAATGAGATGCGGGTTAGCCAAAGCGTCAACAAGATAATCGTGCCATTGTAAATCTCGTCAATCCAGTACTTGTTATGAAGTACATGCCAGATAGGCCCTAAGACTCGTCGCAGCGGATCAATCTCACCCTCTTTCATCCCCTTACCATAAACCAAGTATCCAACTAATAAGCCACCAAGCGCTACACCTAGTGAAACCAGTAGGGGGACAATATCGAAGCTCGGGTGGGGAACGTGGAAGTGATGATACTCAATGTGCCCTTCGATAAAGTGTTCAAGCCAGTTGGGAACAATTCCTCCCAATACTGGGAAACTGGCAGGAATACCAAACCATCCTAAGGCAATTGCAAAGGGCGCAATCAGAACAAGCGGAATGGTCATCTGCGGCACACTCTCCGGGGCATGTTCAGCCATCTCTGTACGAGGTGACCCCAGGAAGGTTAGGCAGATCTGACGGGCAGTGTAGAAGGCAGTGAGGAATGCTGCAATCGCCAGGGTCCAAAAGACGGTTGTATTTTCATTATACCAAGCGACAGCTAGGATTTCATCTTTGGACCAGAAACCGGCTGTAAGAAGTGGGAAACCCGAGAGGGCCAAGCCACCAATAATGAATGTCCAGCCAGTCAGAGGCATACGGGAGAGCAATCCGCCCATATTGCGCATATCTTGGGGATCCTCAGGATCAAGGTTACCATCTGGACGCTTAATGATGGTCGCTCCATGATGGCCATGAGAGTCATTGTGGTCGTTGCCGTGATCATCCCCATGGCCGTGAGCGTGAACATGATGGAGCCCGTGCTCTACACCATGAATGACGCTACCTGAACCGAGGAAAAGAAGTGCTTTGAAAAAGGCATGGGTGATCAGGTGAAAGAGAGCTGCGATAAAAGAGCCTGTCCCCAACGCAGCCACCATAAATCCAAGCTGGCTAATGGTTGAATAGGCCAAAACCCGCTTGATGTCCCACTGCGCAACCGCAATCGTCGCGGCGAAAATAGCGGTAAATCCGCCAATGAACGCAACAAACTGCATAGAATCAGGAGAGGAATGCAGCGCCTCAGCAAACATGGGAAAGAGACGTACAATAAGAAATACGCCAGCAGATACCATAGTTGCAGCATGAATCATGGCACTGACCGGCGTTGGCCCTTCCATTGCATCGGGTAGCCAAACATGAAGCGGGAATTGAGCACTCTTGCCGATAGTACCAAAGAAAATCAGTACCACAATCGCCCCTAGCAGGTTGACTGTGCCAAAGAAAGGCAGCCAAATGGTCATGTGGGCCAAGTGTTCCAGATTTTCTGGTGACAAGATGTCATGGAACATTAGGCTACTTGGCTCACTCCGAGCATAGAGCAGTAACATTCCAATAAGCATAATGGCGTCACCGATACGGGTGGTCATAAATGCCTTCATACAAGCGGCCCGAGCAGTTCCTTTCTCATACCAAAAGCCGATGAGCAGGTAACTGCAAAGCCCCATAATCTCCCAAAAAACGAAGAAAGTGATCAGTGAGTTTGCAACGACCAACCCCATCATCCCCGTAGCAAAAAGGCTGATGTAGGCCATAAAGCGGCTGTATCGCGGATCTTTACCCTGGGCGGCTGCTTCAGGATAATCTTCCTCCCGAAGGTGAGGCGGGAAGGTCATATATCCACTGGCATAGACAAAGATCATGACCAACAGGAACGAGACCATAAAGAGCATAAGTGCATTGGGGCCATCCACTTGAAAACCGATGCCAATACTACTCCAACCTGTTGGGATAGTATAGAGTTGCTCTTCGAGAGGGTGCTCGCTAAAGTGTTCCGTCGAAAAGGCATAAAATGCAATCGGCCAACTTATGAGCCATGTGACTAGAACACCACCAATAGCCGTTAGCGCGCTGGCAGTCTTGTTCGAGTTGAGAAAAAGTACAATTGCTAGAAAAGCCAGGAAGGGAGGTATGGGCACAACCCAGGCAAGATTCAAAAGGCCTTCCATTCAATTACTCCATCCTTAAATAATAAAAATTGATTTGTTTGCTTTTTATGTCAGTAAGCGTTAGATCTGCACACGTTATTCAATTACTTTATGTTGGTACTCGCCGAAAGCCATTAAGCCACGTGGCAACAACATATCCTAAAATGGCACCAACAATCGCCATACCGATATAGAGAAAATCGTTGGATATCTGCAAGAATGAGCCTAACCCTACGGCAAGAAACACCCCAACAAATGAGATAGAGAGAAGAAAGCGCTGTTCAGATTTTTTTCGCTTTGCTTCCTCATATAGCATCTGAGCATCTTCAAAATCGGGCTTATGCTTGACAATCTCTTTCAAAGCATGATAGGCACCGGTAAAGTTGCCTTGCGCCATCTTATCCGTTGCGATCTCATAAAGAAACGCACACTGCTCTTCAAGAGAGCCGGTTAATGCTTGTTTTGGCATTATCCTAACACGTTATCCTATACTACCTACCCTTGAAGCGTGTCTAACTCATCCAAATTGATAGTCTGGCGATTTCGATAGACAGAAATCACCAGTGCCAACCCCACTGCCGCCTCAGCCGCGGCAATAGCAATGACGAAAATTGCGAAAATCTGCCCTGCAAGCTGATCAGGATTGGGGCCATATCGCCAAAATGCAATAAGGTTAATATTCACAGCATTCAACATCAACTCAATACCGATAAGCACTGCCACGGCATTGCGGCGCGCCAAAGCCGCATAAAGTCCGCATGAAAATAGAAACGCAGCTAGCGCCAAATATCCCGTAAGTGGAGCCATAAAACAATCCTCAATCCCAGTATAGTGTTTGAATCTTTACAAATTAGCCATCATCACGAGCCAACATAATCGCACCAGCCAACACAACCAAAAGCAAAAGCGCCATCATCTCAAAAGGAATCAAATAGGCCGTGACAAACAATTCACCCAGCCGAGCGATCATGGCCTCACCACCAGGAAGTTCCATTGCATCTTGGGGCCACGGTACCACCACAATTACGCCCAACAAAATCGAGAAGACCGTCCCTACAATGATAGCTGCTGTTCCTGACTGCCGATTTAAAGGGGCTGTTACACCAAACATCATACTGCGTGTCAGCATGATAGCGAAGGTAATCAAAGTTGAAATCCCACCTACATAGATGAGAATCTGACTAACAGCGAGAAATTCAGCCTCTAGCAGCACGTAGATACCTGCTACACCAAAGAGGGTACCTACCAGAGAAAGCGCGCTGTGAAAGAGGTTACGAGAGAGTACAACCAGCAAACCCATGACAGCGGTAAAGAGTGCTACCTGGACGAAAATGAATTGCTGAAATGTTGGGATGGGTGCATGAGCCAGAAGCTCCGTTAATTGTTCAGGCATGGTTCTCAGTCTCCTGTAGCCAAATCAGCGGATGTAACTGGGCGCATAGTGCCGATGAGCGATTCTGGTTCGAAGGCACGCTTGGATCGGGTCGCCTCCGTCTCAAAGTATTTGCCCAATGTATTCAGCACCACAACGATGACAGCAACATTGCCTAAGAACACAGCGCCATACTGCACAAAAGTCCCACCAGGTAGCTTTAGAGCAACCATCTGCCAAAGCAAAAGAACAAGGGTCAGCGGAACAAGCACCTTCCAAGCAAACGACATCATCTGGTCAACACGGATACGTGGGAAGGTCCCCTTTATCCACATTACCACCAGATAGAAAGCAAATGCCTTAATATTAAAGTAGATAAAGCCCAGGATCTGATTGAAAGGTGCGGGCAGATTATCGATCAAAGGCCCCTGCCAACCACCCATAAAGAGGGTAACAGCGATAGCACCCAAAAAGAAGGTGTTTAAAAATTGCCCGAGAAAGAACATAGCAAATTTCATGCCAGAATACTCGATATGAAAACCCGAGATTAACTCTGATTCCGCTTCTAGAAGGTCAAAAGGTGTCTGCTCGCTCTCTGCCAGTGCGCTGATGAAAAATATCAAGAAAGCTCCAGGCATTAAAAAGCCCAACCAGCCCAATCCCAGATTAAGTCCAAAAATATCAAGACTTTGAGCCTCAGTAATAACTCCCATCTTCATAGTGCCGAGCAGGAGCACAGGTCCAAACATCGAGAGGACCATTGGAATCTCATAACTTAACAGTTGGGCCACAATCCGAAATCCAGCAATGAGCGCATACTTATTGTTGCTTCCCCAGCCTGCCATCAGGTCAGCCATGATGCCAACAGATCCCAGAGCAACCAAATAGAGAACACCGATATTGAGATCAACACCGATAATTCCTGGGGCAAAGGGAATAACCACTAGTAGCATCAGCACCCCAAAAACGGTAAGGACGGGAGCCAAACTAAAGGAAATAAAGTCCGAATTTGCAGGGCGAATGTCCTCTTTAGACATGAGCTTTACTGCATCAGCAGCCGTCTGAAAGAGACCATATGGCCCAAGACGATTTGGGCCGATTCGATCTTGCATACGGCTGAGCACCTTGCGCGTGAGCCAAATAAGCACAAGAGCTAGGATCATTGCGGCGTTGGCTACAATAAACGCACCAAGCCCATAAGTTAACAGAAGTGCAACACCTTCTGGCAACCCCAAATTAACAAACAGATGTTGGAGTGACTCGCTCCACAGCCAAGGCTGGTTCATATGGACCTACTCCGAAAAATTTTAATGGGAAATCGTTAGTATTAGGTGAACTTACATTTACGTACAGTTACAGTGATTTGGTTATAGCAACAAAAACAGAACCCAGAAATAACAGAATCTGCATTTTGTTGAAATCATTCAGATTACTGCCATTCCAGCGAGCCTTTGCGCCATTCCAACAGTAAGCCAAGAAGCAGGATAAACACAAAAGTAATGGTAGCAAAAACGCCAAAAAGGCTTAAATTTTGATAGGCTAATGCAATGGGGAACAAGAAGATAACTTCCACATCAAAAATCAAAAAGATGAGACCAATCAAATAGTACTGGGCACGAAACTGCACCCATGTATCACCGATGGTTTCAACACCACTCTCATATGTATCCATCTTAATGGGATCAGGCCGACGGGGCCCTAACAACCACCCAATAAGAACGGCTGCAAGCGGGAGAATGAATGCTATACCGCTCAGTAATAGAACAAATAGGTAGCCTTGCAACTCCATTTCCGAATCCTTGAATTTATGGGAACTACGGTGCTCACGTTAAAAGCCCTAATTTCTCTAAAAAGCTGTTTGGAAGGTTACCCTGAGGAGCCTGCATCTCGGTTACGGCCGCAAAGCGGCACGAAGGATCTCACGGTTGTTTCAAGTCAAAATGTAGATTCTTCAGTCGCTCCGCTCTAGGTTGCTTCGCAACTGTAGCCAAACAGTAATGACACGCTCTTACCCTTTTCAGACAGCTTCTAAGATTTTCCTGATGTTCTGTCAGTACTTCACCAGAGGAATTAGGCCACAGCTTTCAAACAAGACAAGTATAAATTTCGTTTGTGTATTCTGTAACAATCGCCATAATATCACAACGGATCTTGGATCGGAAAGTTTTTGTCGGTCTAAAATAACAAAAAATCGCCTTGTTGCGACCATTCTGTACTTTTTTTCACAAGGTCGATGAAAATATTGACACCCAAAAGTTCATCATGTTAGAATGCTATTCATCATTCAAGAAACCAACCGTATTTTCACACAACCAAATTCTCGAAGAACTACTCGACTAAATCAATTGAAGGGACATCAAACTAGTGGCTATTGATTATTTACCACTGCTGATCTTGATAATTGTCGCAATCGGCTTTGCAGGCGTCGCCATTTTTGTGCCAAGCTTGTTGGGTCCGCGGCGGGATAATCCTCAGAAATTAGAGCCTTACGAATCTGGTATCATTCCCTTCCATGATGCTAGGCGTAAATTTCCGATCAAGTATTATCTTGTTGCCATGCTCTTTCTTCTCTTCGATATTGAGATTGTCTTTACGTACCCTTGGGCTGTTGTTTTGAGAGAGTTGCGCTGGCAAGCCATGTGGCCAATGGCGTGGTTTATGTTATTGCTTGTGTTTGGCCTTATATACGAGTGGCGCAAAGGCGCCTTGAACTGGGATGAGTAAAGGTTCTCTGTGGATAGCTTTTCTGGCATTTGTAGATTGTCGTATTCATACAAGCTACGTTACTATTGCGTACCAACAGGTTTAATAAGTAAACATATATAATATATTCTGTATTAACTTTATCTAGCCATCTATAATGCTTATGCTTTGAGCAAACAGGACAAAGTATACAGAAGAGGTTAAACAAAATTATGGGCTTAGAAGAACAATTACCGGATGGGGGCGTCATCACGACGTCATTAGAAAGTGTCGTCAATTGGGGGCGTCAAAACAGTACATGGCCATTGCTCTTTGGGTTAGCTTGCTGTGCAATTGAGATGATCGCAGCCAGTACGGCCCGCCATGACATTGCACGGTATGGTTCTGAACTCTTTCGAGCTAGTCCACGACAAGCAGATCTGATGATCGTCTCTGGCCGGGTTAGCAATAAGATGGCACCAGTGGTTAAACGTCTCCATGATCAGATGTCAGAACCCAAGTGGGTTATTGCTATGGGAATCTGCTCAAGTGCTGGTGGGCCATTCAACAATTACGCAATTGTGCAGGGCGTAGATAAAATTATCCCAGTGGATGTTTATGTACCAGGCTGCCCGCCGCGCCCAGAGGCTCTCCTTTATGCGCTTGACAAGCTGCGCGAAAAGCAAGGGAAAGAGACATTTGCTATGCGCAAGCAGCCAGCAATGTCCGGTGCATTGGCCAGCGTAGGTGAGATAGATTCTTTAGAGGCGCTGCATGCCAAGTCTCTTAACTAGAACAGCGCCTCCGTAATAAAATCTAGTAGAAACTCATTAAAGAACGAGAATAAATAAGATCTAATGAAAGATCTCTTGGGTACTCGAGGTGACAGGTTTGGTTTTATTTGATCAGGAGTCCTAAGCAGACGGAAATTTTAAGGTGGTGCCTTCCCCTTCACCATCTTTAGAAACGAGTGGTTCACAGAGAACCGCCGCTATTCTTAAAAACCTTCCTCATAATCATAAAAGATCGATTTAGGACCGGGAATTAATCATGCTATGTAGAGACAATCTCTTCAGACGTGGTTAGTTTGTGATAAGACCCGTTCCTGATTGGTGCTCTTTGAATAAAGCGAGTCCTTTTTTAGAACTGTACATTATCATCAGTACAGTTTTTATAGAGGCTGAGATGTACACGTGAAAGGTAGAAGAGAGTAATGCTGAATGTTTCTCCTCGTAATCGAGCGTACGAAGTTCTACCCAGCATAAACGATCCATCCATTCCGGCCAATGTGCCTGCTCCTTCGGGTGAAACGGATGATACTTCGGCTATTGTGGAACGCTTTGGCGAAGATATATTGTCGGCAGGTCTTAGAAACGATCAACAAGTCGTCTATGTCAAGCCAGAGAAATTGGTTGACTTGGCCACATTCCTTAAAGAGAACGAAGAGATGGGCTATGAAGCCTTAATCGACGTTTCATCAGTTGATACATCCGAGTTGCCTCAACAGACGGATGACAGTCGATTCCAAACGGTCTATCAGTTTCGTTCATACAGTCGTAAGCAACATTTGACTGTCTTCTGCCCTTTATCAGGTGGTGATTCACCCTCTGCCCCTAGCTTAGCATCTGTCTTCGAGGGGGCCATTTGGCCCGAGCGAGAAGTCTTGGATCTCATGGGCATCGAATTTACCGATCATCCAGATCCTCGTCGCATTCTAATGCCAAATAATTGGCCGAATCATCCTTTGCGTAAAGATATGCCGTTGGGTGGCGAAGAGGTTCCTTTCTCCTTTACATGGGAAGATCCAGAGTTCAGCACCCTAGGCCAGCAGATTCTGTCTGCGGAGAGTAAAGCACCTGAGCTGCCGCCTGGTTTTAACCGGGAAAATATGATCATCAACATGGGGCCACATCACCCTAGCACCCACGGCGTACTGCGTCTGGCCGTGGAGTTGGATGGTGAAACGGTCGTCAACGTTGACCCCGATTTGGGGTATCTCCATAGCGGATTTGAGAAGACAGGCGAACATAAGCGTTACAAGGACTTTGTTTACTATACGGACCGGATGGACTACCTCTCGTCCATGAACAATAATTATGGATATGTACTCGCAGTCGAGAAGATGCTGGGTATCGAGATCCCGGAACGTGCTCAGGTCATTCGGGTCATGATGAGCGAGCTTCAACGCATCTCGTCCCACCTCTTCTGGCTAGCTGCACATGCTTTGGACGTTTGTGGGGCAGGGATGAGTCTCCTGATGTATGCAACTCGTGAGCGCGAGCGAATTCTCGATCTATTTGAGATGGTGTGTGGTGCTCGCCTAACGCTAAGTTATATTCGGGTTGGTGGTGTCTGGAAGGATGTCCCGCCAGCGTTTCTAACCAATTTAGCTGAGCTAGTAGAGATGCTACCTAGCCATTTTGATGACTATGAACGACTGCTAACTGATGCACCCATTTGGCGAGAGCGATTGGAGAATATCGGCACGCTCTCCCGGGAGCAGGTCATCAACATGGGGTTGTCAGGTGCCATGTTACGCGGCAGTGGTGTAGATTGGGATCTGCGTCGTGATGCGCCGTACGGTGGTTATGAAAATTATGATTTTGACATTCCAGTTCGCCAAGCAGGTGACTGCTATGCTCGCTATGAGGTACGCATTGAAGAGATGCGGCAGAGCGTCCGTATTTTGAAGCAAGCTTTGGCCAATCTACCGGATGGCGGATATAAGAGCGACGAACGCAAGGTCAGCCTTCCTCCTCGGGCCGAATTGGATGTGAGCATGGAGGCGCTCATTCATCACTTTAAGCTTGTAACTGAAGGGTTCCGAGTTGCGCCAGGTACCTGCTACCATGGAATCGAAGCCAGCAAAGGCGAATTAGGCTTCTTCATTTATAGTGATGGGTCGGGCAAACCATACCGGCTTCATGTTCATGGTCCAAGCTTTAACAACCTTTATGCCATTACTGCAATGAGCAAGGGGGAGATGCTTTCGGATGTCATCACCAATATTGGTTCAATCGATATTGTGTTGGGTGAAGTGGACCGATAACATATAAAGTAACGTTTTAGGAAATCAATCATGTTAAGTGACTCGCTAAGACAAGAGCTTCAAGGTTGGATTGACCTTTATCCAGAAGGCAAACAGAAATCGGCTGTTTTACCCTGTCTCTACGCCATCCAGCGAGAGTATGGGTATGCGCCAGTGGAAGCGCAGAATGAGTTGGCGGCCATCTTAGGTGTAGAACCGGCTGAAGTGGGTGCAGTTGTGGGTTACTACCATATGATTCATGAAGAGGCCAAGGGTGACTTTTTGCTCCAGGTCTGTACCAATGTCCCGTGCATGTTGCGGGGCGGTAGCGTTCTCATGCACAAGCTGGAGGAGAAGCTGGGGCTTCATCATGGTGAAACCACGCCAGATGGTCAGATGACGCTAGAGCATATGGAGTGTCTGGGCTCTTGTGGCACGGCCCCCATGATTGCAGTCACAGAGAAGGCCACCGGGCAGATTCGTTACTTTGAAGAGATTGAAACTGATGCCCATATCGATCAATTCTTAAATCTGCTCAAGAGTGGCAATGCGTTCAGCGTCTTAGAGCGGTGGACACCAGCCGCCGATCCGGAGAATACAGGCAGAGCAGCCGGAACCTATCGGGTTGAAGGGATGGATGAACCTGCGTTAACCGCCCGGGTAAAAAAGGTAGATAGCCACAAAATTGAGACCTATGAAGCCGATGGTGGTTATGCCGCAGCCCGCCGGGTTCTGACCGAGATGGAGCCGAGCCAAGTCATCGATGAGGTGAAAGCCAGCGGATTGCGCGGTCGGGGGGGGGCGGGTTTCCCCACAGGCGTTAAGTGGAGCTTCTTGCCACCAGAATCTAAGCTGCGGTACTTGGTCGTGAACGCCGATGAGTCTGAGCCTGGCACCTTCAAAGACCGCATCATCATGGAATACGATCCCCATCAGCTAATTGAGGGGATTATTATGAGTGCCCACGCCGTTCAGACCGAGCGGGCCTTTGTCTATATTCGCGGCGAATATTACTTTGGCTATACCCGTCTTGTCGAAGCCGTTGCAGAAGCGGAAACCAAGGGCTACTTGGGCGAGAATATCTTTGGTATCCAAGGTAAAAACCTCAAGCTCGTAATTCACCGGGGGGCCGGTGCCTATGAGTGTGGTGAAGAGACGGCACTGCTAACAAGCTTAGAAGGCAACCGTGGCCATCCCCGACTCAAACCACCTTTCCCTGCCAATGAAGGTGGAGGGCTATACTCCAGACCGACTATTGTCAACAACGTCGAGTCAGTTGCCAATGTAACCCACATTATGAAGAATGGGGTGGATTGGTATAAGGCCATGGGAACCGAGCAGAGCACCGGAATGCGTATATTTTGCCTTAGTGGCAATGTGAAGAAGCCAGGGCTATACGAATTGCCCCATGGCGTGACCCTCCGTGAGCTGATTTTTGATTATGCCGGTGGTCTTCATGATGAGAATGCACCCATTAAAGCTGTTAATCCCGGCGGCATCTCTATGAAATTGCTGACAGAAGATCAGCTTGATACACCTCTCTCATATGAAGATGTTCAAGCAGCCGGATCACTTCTTGGTTCAGCTGGCATCTTTGTGATTGATGAGCGAGCCTCTATGGTAGAGGTTGCTCGCCGTACAGTTTCCTTCTATCGTGAAGAGAGCTGTGGCAAATGCACGCCTTGCCGAGAGGGCAGTACTTGGCTGGAGAAGATCTTAATCCGCATTGAAGAAGGTGGTGGGCGTAAGAAAGATCTGGAAGTCATGGAGTACATCTCCAAATTTATCGAGCGCAAGAGCTTTTGCCCCTTTGGTGATGCGTCAGTTTGGGGCTTACAGAGCAGCTTGCAGAAGTTCCGTGGTGACTGGATAGAGCTGATCGAAAATACGAACCCTGACGAGACAGGCCCCGAGATTCCTATCCGACCCATCTATCGTCCTGATGAAGGCCAAGGGAGCGGGTTGACGGATACAGTCTTTACTCAGGTGGGCGAATCACCGTTAATTCGAGATAATGTGCCTGCTGATTGAGCTTTTTAGACAAGTTGATTCTTCCCATTTTTAATACTACGGTTTTCAAACGGAGCTGAGTATAAAAGTAAGGTTTTGACACCATGAGTGATCAAGTCACGCTGACAATTGATGAACAAGAAGTTACGGTTCCCAAGGGGACGTTAGTTATTGATGCCGCGGCTAAACTGGGGATTGAGATTCCCATGTTTTGTAGTCACCCCAAATTAGATCCAGTGGCCTGCTGTCGCATGTGTCTGGTCGAGATGGATGGGCCACGCGGGACGGCGCTTCTTCCCGCTTGTGCGATTCCGGCCGGTCAGGATGCGGTTGTGCGAACGGCCACCGAAAACGTGCAGGAAACCCAGGAAGCCATGTTGGGATTTATCTTGCTCAACCATCCGCTGGATTGTCCCATTTGTGACAAAGGTGGCGAATGCCCTCTGCAAGATCAAACTATGAAATTTGGGCCAGGGATCAGCCAGCTAGTTGAGCCAAAGCGTCATAAAAACAAAGATTACCTAATTTCTGATACGATCGTTCTGGACCAGGAGCGCTGTGTGGTCTGCTGGCGCTGTATCCGCTATCTGGAAGAGTGGGAAGATAAGCCCCAGCTTGGCCTCTTTGAGCGGGGTGGTGAAACCATTATCGACATTCAGCATGGGCAACCAGTCGATTCCAAGACAGGTGGCAATATTATCGACATCTGCCCAGTCGGCGCCTTGACCAATCGAGTGGCGCGCTTTAACTTCCGCCCTTGGCAGATTGAGCGGACGGCCAGTGTGGATCCCCACTTTGCCACGGGGGATAATATCCGCATTGATACCCGCACTCATAAGATTCGGCGCATTATCGGCCGAGAGAATATGCAGGTGAATGATCAGTGGATTGCGGACAAGACTCGCTTTGCCTACGAGTGGGCCAATAGCGAAGATCGTCTCGACCAACCACTGGTACGTAAAGGTGGCCAATTGGTTCCTGCGACTTGGAATGAAGCCCTAGAGATGGTTGCCCAAGGGTTGCGACGCACGGCCAAAACCAGCGGAGCCGATTCAGTTGGTGCCATTGGTAGCGCAAAATTGAGCAATGAGAGCAACTATCTATTGCAGCGCCTCTTCCGAGGTGTCATTGGGACAAATAATGTGGATCATCGGAATGGAAGTGACGTGGCCGCCATTGCTACGGGTGTCCCCGCATTAACCGATGTGATGAAGCCTCAATATGGTCCCGATCCCCAGGTGGATACGATTGTCCTCTTCGGTTTTGATCCCAGCGAAGAAGCACCCATTCTGGATGTGCATCTCAAGCGGGCTGTGCGCAGAGGTGGGGCAAAGCTGATCATTGCTCATCCTCGTAAAATTGAGTTGACCCGCTATCACGGTCCTTACTTGGGATACACGCCTGGAACAGAGGTAGCGCTTCTGAATGCATTGGCCAAGGAGGTCATGGATGAGGGTGAGAATGCTGATGCCGCATTGAGCCAACTTCTGGCTGGGGCATCGCAACATGCACTTTTGGAGACTTGTGGTGTTGGAGCAGAAGAAGTAAAGGCTGCTGCAGCACTTTTGAATGAGAGCGAAAATACGCTGATTCTTTATGGCCCTCTGGCTGCCTCTGGCCCTGATGGAGAGCAGGCGCTCAATGGATTAACCAATCTGGCCATCTTAACCGGTAATTATGAACGGCTGGCCTATATTGGTTTAGACGCCAATAGTCAGGGCTGTCGCGATATGGGAATGTTGCCCTCTTCACTTCCTGGCTATGGTGCCTTGGATGATGAGATGGCACGTAGTCGGTTTGAAGAGGCGTGGAACTGTACTTTGGCAAGCAGTGAGGGCAAGGGGTACAAATCCATGCTCGATAGCGCAGGAGAGGATCTCAAGGCACTCTATATTATGGGTGCCAATCCGGCTAGTGAGCGTGCCGATTGGGCTGCCGCTCTAGAGAAGCTGGACTTCCTGGTCGTTCAGGATCTCTTTCTGACAGAAACAGCCGCATTGGCAGATGTGGTTTTGCCGGCGGTTAGCTGGGCAGAACAGGATGGTACCTTTACCTCTTGCGAACGGCGGGTACAGCATGCGCCTAAGGCATTCAATGCCCCTCACAGCAAAGCTGCGGCGGATTGGCTTATTGTGGCCCATCTAGCCCATTTTATGAATGCGGATTGGGCATTTGATAGTGCGGCAAGCGTTCTGAATGAGATTACTCAAGTTGTTCCCATCTATGAAGGATTGACCTGGGAGTCCTTAGGAGATCAGGGCTTGCAGTGGGATGCATCCAAAGTTCGTCCCCAGCCAGCTTATCGCCAAGCAGAGCAAGCAGAGATAGCGTCAAACGAAGACCGTCCATTTGCCTTGGTGGGTGGTACGGTCACCTACGACGGGGGAACATTGTTTAGCCTAACCGAGCAGATGAAGGAGATGGCGTTTGGCTCAGCGGTTGGCATGAACCCCAAAGATGCAGAGGCCCGGGGCCTACAAGCGGAATCAGACGTTACGGTTCGCAGCAGTTACGGTGAGTTAGCCCTACGTGTTGTGCTAAATGAGCAAGTTCAACCAGGCACGGTTTGGATACCAGAGAGTTTGCCGAATGCGCCTGTTGGTTCCCTGCTGAATGGAAGTAGCGTTGAATATGTTCAGGTCATTGGGTAACAACAGTCCATACAGCAGTAGAGATGGCCAGAAAAGGACTGTCCCCCCTTCCCGAAATTTTCCGAGTGGAGTAGTTAAGAATCGGGACAAGGCTTTTCTGGCGAAATGTAGAAGGAATATGATGCCATGGATTGGCTGAATTTAGTCGTCTATCCGCTTATCAGAATTTTCGTGATGCTCTTTGTCGTTTTGACGGGGGCGGCTTATCTCACGTGGTTTGAACGCAAGTTGTTGGCCCGTTTTCATACACGTTATGGCCCCAATCGTGCTGGACCATTCGGTCTACTACAGCCAGCAGCCGATGCGATCAAGGCAGTTTTTAAAGAAGAAGTGATTCCCAACCATGTCGATAAAGTGGTCTACATTTTGGGACCCATGCTAGCGTTAATTCCGGCTATTTGTGTTTGGGCTGTAATCCCAGTAGCCAAGGGAACGCCAGCCATCGCCGATGTGAATATCGGATTCCTGTGGATATTGGCGATTGCAGGGGTGGAGAGCTACGGGCTGATTCTGGCTGGTTGGAGCAGTAACAATAATTATTCCTTGTTGGGGGCATTACGTTCTTCGGCACAGATGATTTCCTATGAGTTGCCTATGGGGCTCTTCTTAGTGAGCGTCTTGATGTTGGCAGGCAGCTTCAGCTTGGTCTCCCTGGTCGAATCTTCTCGGCCTATATGGGAGTGGATTTGGCTTTGGCTTATGTTCCCTTTCTTCTTTATTTGTGTTTTGGCTGAGACCAACCGTGCACCCTTTGACTTACCAGAGACAGAGAATGAGTTGATTGCTGGCTTTCAGACTGAATATGGTGGCTTCAAATTCTCGCTATTTTTCATTGCTGAATACATCAATATGATTACGCTCAGCACCATCATGGTGACAATCTTCTTTGGGGGTTGGAAGCTTCCCTTTGGAATATTACAGAATGTAACCTTCCTGGGACCATTTGTCTTGGCCGGGAAAGTCATCGTCATGCTCTTCCTCTTCCTGTGGGTTCGGGCTAGTGTGGGCCGCCCACGCTATGATCAGCTGATGAGCTTTACATGGAAATTTTTGTTACCATTAAGCTTGGCGTATATGTTTATTACAGCGATTCTCACAGTTTTATTTAAGTAGATTAGCGTAGAAGAGTGTAAGAGTTGGGAATTAGCGGCTGCATTCCTTTGCAACTTTTTTACTCTGCAACCTTGCAACTCTTCAACCATTCACTAAAGGATTACACAGTTATGCCTTTTGAGCGTTTTCTTAAAGGTGCGAATGAAATTGGCAAGGCCATGGGTGTTACACTAAAACATCTAGCCCAGAAACCAATTACAGTTGAGTATCCCCGGGATTCAGTGCCTGTTTACCCCCGTTTTCGTGGTAAGCATGAGCTGCGTCGCTATGATAATGGAATGGAGCGCTGTATTGGTTGTATGCTCTGCGAGGCGGCCTGCCCTACTGAGGCTATCTATGTGGATGCGGCCGAGAATGATCCTGAAAATCCAACGTCACCGGGTGAGCGCTACGCTCGAACCTACGAGATCAACCTCTTGCGTTGCGTCTTTTGTGGGGATTGTGAAGAGGCATGCCCAACCGAAGCCATTGTCCTTGGGCATGACTTTGCTATGGCCAACTTCAATCGCCGGGATTTCATTCTGACCAAGGATGAGTTGCTCAACCCTGGCGAACCCAACGTGATTATTCGCCCTGAGTAATGCGGGCTGGTTATTCAGACTGTTTTGTGCAAGCTACTACACGGGGGCGTAAATAACTATACAGATAGATGGGAATTTGATAGGGACACTTGTAGCCCGTCCCTTCGGCTCCGCTCAGGACAAGCCTTGTAGGGCGGGACGCTTGGACTACCCTTCTGCCCCGCCCTGTAAGGACGGGCTACGGCAAACACGCTATCTGTATAAGGACTTACGCCTTGCTGTACTAGTTAGTGCAGGTTCAATGTCGTGAAGTGCGTAGTACGCAGTCGTCAGTGGATAGTCATCAGCGAACAGTGCTTAGTTCCGCCTCTACACTGTTTATTTCTTGCTAAAAACGCTTAACTTCAAGGCATTGAGTGCAGCATACGTTATAGTGGAGACTGACATGTTAGCAACATCGTTTTTTGTAATCTTTGCAGCATTGAGCATTGCTGCCGCCATTGGGGTGATCATCAGCCGGAAACCTGTGCATAGTGCCCTTTTCTTATTGGCGAACTTTGCTACATTGGCTGTTCTCTATGTTACGTTAGAGGCCCAATTTCTGGCTGCAATCCAAGTAATTATTTATGCTGGTGGTATTGTGATTCTCATCCTCTTCGTGATCATGTTGATTGGTTCAGAAGAGATACCAACACCCGAAAGTGGGGGCACCAGGCAGTGGACAGCCTATTTGGGTATTGTGCTGGGTGTAGTTTTGCTTGGCAGCATTGCTGGTATGTTATTTGGTGTATTTGGAGAGGACGAAATTGCTAATTCCGTTCTTCAGGGTGGTGTGCCGGAAGTTGTGGGAAGAGCACTATTCACCGAGTACATTCTTCCCTTTGAATTGACTGCTGTACTCATTCTTGTGGCGTTGCTGGGTGCACTCGTCCTGGCTCGCCGATCTCAGGTTGCGAATAAAGCTGCGAATAAATAGGAAGGCGAACGTGGTTCCTACCAGTGCTTATCTAGTTCTTAGTGCGATTCTCTTCTCCATTGGTGCCATTGGGGTACTAACTCGACGAAGCGCGTTAATTATCTTTATGTGTGTAGAGCTGATGCTCAATAGCGTAAACCTAACGCTCATTGCATTTAGTCGCCAGTGGGATAATGTAAATGGACAGATATTTGTCTTTATGGTTATGGCTGTTGCTGCGGCAGAGGTCGCAGTAGGATTGGCAATTTTGATTGCCCATACCCGCCATTCCAAGACAACAAATATCGACGAAATCAACATCATGAAGTGGTAAGGGCTAGACATTAAGAAAGTTGTTCATACATTTAATGCCCATCCTTTACGGAAAACGATTTGGAGATTATTCCAGTGGAAAACATGGCCTGGTTATTGCTCTTATTTCCGATTGCTGGCGCGATAATTAATCTTTTCGCTGGTCATCGCTTTGATCGACGTATCATTGGCGGCATTGCTTCAGTGGCAGTAGCCGCTTCTTTTCTGATTACGCTCGTATTACTTGTTGACTTATTAAGGCTGCCTGCGCACGAGCGCTCTGTCGAGAGTGTCTTGTGGACTTGGATTACCATTGGATCCTTTAGCGTACCTGCCGGGTTGCTCATTGATCCGCTGAGCGTGACCATGTGCCTAATCGTAACCGGTGTGGGTACGCTCATCCACATTTATGCAGTAGGTTACATGGATCACGAGGAACGCTTCCAGCGCTTTTTCGTCTACCTGAACTTCTTTATCTTCGCCATGTTGATCCTGGTCCTCAGCAACAACTTCCTGGGCATGTTTGTGGGCTGGGAAGGTGTGGGGCTAGCCTCCTATCTGCTGATTGGTTTCTACTTCGATAAGGAAGATGATACGTACGGCTCGTATGCAGATTGTGGCAAGAAAGCCTTCATTGTCAATCGCATCGGTGACTTTGGCATGATTTTGGCGATTATGGCCGTTTGGACGGCGGTTGGTACGCTGACGTTTGTAGATGTCAACCATGACTTTCATGAACCAGGTATGGTATCCGTTGGCGTGGCTAATCTCATCTGCTTCCTACTTCTTTTAGGAGCCACCGGTAAGAGCGCACAAATTCCTCTTTACGTCTGGCTACCTGATGCGATGGCTGGCCCCACACCTGTTTCGGCATTGATTCATGCTGCTACAATGGTCACGGCTGGCATTTACATGATAGCTCGAACTCACGAGATTTGGTACTTGGCTGGATATGGCCTCGGTTCTGCCCCAATGGTGGCCGCATGGATCGGTGGTCTAACAGCACTACTGGCGGCAACAATTGCCCTAACCCAGACCGATTTAAAGAAGATTCTGGCATACTCAACGGTCTCTCAACTAGGCTTTATGATGATGGGTGTGGGTGTGGGTGCCTATGGAGCGGCCATCTTTCACTTAATGACCCATGCTTTTTTCAAAGCGCTTCTCTTCTTGGCGGCTGGTAGCGTTATGCATGCGCTCCACGGTGAGTTAGATATTCGTAAGATGGGCGGCCTGAGAGAAAAAATGCCTGTCACTTCCTGGACGTTTACGGTTGGTGCAATTGCATTGGCTGGGATTCCACCTCTAGCCGGGTTCTGGTCTAAAGATGAGATCAAGGCTTCCGTATTGGACGCTGATTTGCTTCTATACATTATTGCTCTGGTGGCAGCCCTCTTGACCGCATTTTACAGCTTCCGGGCAGCCTACCTAGCTTTTTATGGCAACCCTAGGGACGCACATGTCTTTGAAAGCGCCCATGAGAACCCTGCTACCATGACTATCCCCTTACGCATTTTGGCCGTGTTAGCCCTCATCGGTGGATTCATTAATCTGCCGTTCTTTCCTGTATTGAACAATTGGCTGGAGCCGTCCATTGGCCATCATCATTTGGATGTTGTTACCATGCTTATTGCGGCCATCTTAAGTATTCTTATTGCGGCGTTTGGCACGATGTTGGCCTTTGCACACTACCATCGTGGAGAAGAGCGGGCGGCAAATTTACTTAAGCCATTCCAAGCGCTTGCCCCATTGGCAGAGCAGAAATGGTATGTAGATGAGATCTACCAGATGCTGATCGTCTCACCTCTTCTAGCTCTCTCAAACTGGTTTGCGAATATCATGGATCAGAAGGGCATTGATGGTGCTGTGAATCTCTTAGGTAGTAGCACAATGATTGTGGGCAATTACGCAAGACGGATACAAACAGGACTGATTCCTAATTATGCGTTAAGTATCTTGCTTGGTGCCGTCATCATTCTTGCCTATTTTATGCTTGCATAGACTTTTTGGCCTAGAAGGCTTGGGAATGAAAAGTCGTTTCATTTATGTCAAATTTTCGTCATTTATCCTTGGTCATTGGGGTGTTTCGTGACAAATGACCAAGGACAAGCAACCACCTGCGACTTATCGGTATGAGGTCGAAGCTAGCTATACTGCGGTTGTTTTGAAAACAGGAGTTTTCCGATGCTCTACCAGGGCGACCAAACTCGTGTTTTCAAACGGAGCTGAGTATAGAAGTAGGACCCAAAGAGATCCTAACCACGGTAAACCAACTGTCATATTAACCAATCAGAAATATTCTCCTTATGAACTATATCTTATTGACTATCACTTTGTTGCCCTTAGTGGGTGCGCTTTTTGTTCTCATGACACCTCAGGACAGCGGAAAGAAATATGTGGCATTGGGTACTACGCTGCTGACTTTTCTGGTTAGCTTAGTTCTGTGGTTTGGCTGGGATTCTACAAATTCAGGGATGCAGTTTGTACAGCATTCAGCCTGGATTCCCGAAGCCAATATCTACTTCCACCTGGGTGTCGATGGCATTAGTATGCCGCTGGTTCTGTTAACCACCTTTTTGATGCCCATTGCTGTTGCGTTTAGCAATCAACATATCACAGACAAAGTGGGGCCTTACTTAGTCCTCATGTTAGGTCTTCAGTCTGCAATGACGGGCGTCTTCGTGGCTCTGGACATGGTCGTTTTCTTCCTCTTCTTTGAAGCCAGCCTGATTCCAATGTACTTTTTGATTTCTCGCTGGGGTGGGGATAATCGACTGTATGCGGCGATTAAGTTCTTCCTGTATACATTGGCTGGTTCGGCAGGTATTTTATCGGCCCTCCTTGGTGTCCTGTTCATGGCTGGAACAGTCGATGTTGTAGCCTTTCAAGAAGCAGAGACCCTGTTGCCCATGGGGCTCCAAGTTTGGGCATTCTTTGCGATGGCTATTGGATTTGGAATTAAAGTGCCTATCTTCCCGTTCCACACTTGGTTGCCGGATGCCCACGTACAAGCCCCTACAGCAGGCTCGATAATTCTCGCCGGTATCCTTTTGAAGATGGGTACCTATGGGTATGTTCGGTTTATCCTTCCATTCTTCCCAGATGCAGCAGCCCAATATGGTTGGATCATTGCGATCCTGGCTATTATCGGCATCATCTACGGGGCCTTGGTGGCGCTGGTGCAAAAAGATATCAAATCGCTGGTTGCATATAGCTCAGTCGCTCACCTCGGATTCGTCATGTTAGGGATTTTCTCTCTTAATGAGCAGGGGATCAGTGGTGCTGTCCTGCAGATGGTTAATCATGGCCTCAGTACAGGTGCTCTCTTCTTGATGGTAGGTATCTTGTATGAACGGCGGCATACTCGCATGTTAGATGATTTTGGTGGTCTATGGGCCAGCGTTCCCGTCTTCACTTCGCTTTTCCTGGTTGTTGCCATGAGTAGCGCGGGGCTACCGGGTCTTAATGGATTTGTTGGCGAATTTACGATTTTGCTTGGGATGTGGGCGACAAACCCTTGGTTTGCGGCCTTTGGTGCACTGGGTGTCATTTTGGCAGCTTGGTATCTCCTAGTGGCTTTCCGCAAGATGGCCCAGGGTCCAATTACAAATGAAGCCAATAGCGCAGAGAACCTAGCCGATCTGAATCGGAACGAACTAGCCATGATCGTTCCTCTGATTGTACTCTTCTTTGTGATTGGCCTGTTCCCCAACCTGTTCTTAGACAAAATTAGCCCGTCGGTTGCGGCTATGCTGGGAAACACAGAGAATGCTGTAATTGAATCCCACGCGGCATCCGAGTCAGCTAACTTAACGACCGAATATACGTTTACAGTCAGCACAAAATAACCTCAATCAGCATTGTGGAGCATTCATATGCCTGAACTTGGCAATTTTACTCAAGTCCTTGGCCCAGAGATATGGCTGGTACTCTTTGCACTCTTGGTCATGACTATTGATATGTTTAGCGATGAAAGGCCAGGAATGCGTGCAAGCATGTCTTGGGTCGCATTGGGCGGTGTCATCATAACAGGTCTTATCTCCATGGGTGCGTGGAATAACCCAGACCTTTCTTATCAGGGTTCTGCTGTTTCAGACCACTTCGCCATTGGTCTTAATCTGATCATTCTAACGGCGACTGGACTGGGTATTTTACTGAGCACTGATTACATTCCTCGCATCAGCGATAAGATTGGTGAGTTTTATGCGTTGCTGCTGCTCTGTGCCGTTGGCATGATGATGATGGGTAAGGCAACGGATTTAATTACCGTATTTCTGGCGCTGGAGATCTTTTCTTTATCTCTTTATATCTTAAGCGGAATCAACCGAGAAAGCCCTCGAAGCTCTGAATCGGCCATGAAATATTTTCTGTTGGGGGCATTTGCCAGTTCCTTCTTTGTTTATGGCGCGGCGTTGATTTATGGTGCCACAGGCAGTACCCAATATCACGCCATTGCTGAGGCACTCGCCAATAGTGGTGGAGAGTCCTCGCTGATGCTTCCTGGCATGGCCTTGTTATTGGTTGGTTTTGGCTTCAAGGTCAGTATGGTTCCTTTCCACATGTGGACGCCTGATGTTTATCAAGGTGCGCCAACACCCGTCACTGCCTTTATGAGTGTGGGGACCAAAGCTGCGGCATTTGCTGCCTTTATTCGGATAGTCATAGTGGCACTCCCCTCACAGCAGCCGACTCTTGGCTGGGCCATTGCTGGGTTTGCAGTTGTTACTATGACGTTGGGCAATTTTGCGGCCCTACGCCAGACGAGCCTAAAGCGTATGCTGGCCTATTCAAGCATTGCCCATGCTGGTTATGTACTTGTTGGGATGGCACCAGGTACGCTAGAGAGTGCATCCCATGCTCTCTTCTACCTCTTTACGTACGCTTTTATGAACATCGGTGCCTTCGCCGTGATCATTATTCTTGAACAGGCCGATGAGGGCGACGTACTTCATGAGAGGGCAACAGGTTTGGCAAATCGTTGGCCACTGCTAGCTGCGGCCATGGCCATCTTTATGTTCAGCCTCAGCGGGATTCCCCCTATGGCAGGGTTTATCGGGAAGCTTTTTGTCTTTAAAGCGGCCATTAGCGGTGGCTGGGTCACTTTAGCCATTATTGCCATGCTAAACAGCGTGGTTGGCTTTGTTTACTACATGCGAGTCGTCATCTCTATGTATTTGGAAGAACCCACACCAGCAACAGCAAACAGCCGTCAAAACTGGCCAGCATTGGACATTGGTCTCGCTATCACCGCCATTTTGACCATCCTCGTTGGGGTCTTCCCAGGGATGTGGAGCGGTTGGTTTTTGTAAAGACATTGATAGAATCAATAATTGTAAGTACAAAGGGCCACGGTTAAACCGTGGCCCTTTTGCGTAGACATTATTTTTGGAAACAAGAACTAAATAACTTGTTCACTCGATTGGGATACACCGGAAGCGAACGCGCAAGGTATTGCGACTAGTTCCTTAAGCCCTTCGATACCCTTTCCACAGCCCTGTAAACAAGGACAACCTACTGTATATATAATGTTTCAACATAGCCGGCGTATTCGTGAGCTTGATTGAAGTAATCCAGCTTCTCATGGCGATATATATCAACCTGATACTCTCCCCCAGATGCAATCCGATTAGATATCGTGTGGTAATTTAATGGTGGCTCAGCCCAAAGTGTAACGGATTTGGGGCCTGCCATCCGCCAACGCATGGCGGTTTCGTAATCGATATCAACAATCCATCCCTTGGTAATTAGCATGGGAATATGCTTTTTATCAGCGGCATCAATTACCTGGAATGGGCCTTCCACTGTCCCGTCCGGCAGTTGAATCCAAATTTTTCTATCCAAATCACCAACGCGCAACATGGCCACATAACCAGCACAATCACGGCATGGCGCTACCTGACCAGCCTTAAGCCGATTCTCTAAGACCAATTCCATAATACCTGGATTGTAGTACATTGCTTGACCGTAGGCAGGTAATGGAGAAAGCTGTTCGTAAGGAGGCCAAAGATGAACGTTGCTTGTGTTGGCTATAGTGGCTGTGGTGGTCTCATTTGGGGCGGATGATACTTCTACTAAGGAACTGGTGGCGGCGGTGGAGGCTGATGGCACGACCGATTTAATGTCTTCTTGTATAGGTTCAGGAGGGGAAGTATCCTGGGCATCAACACCTATTACTGGATGTAGGATTAGACCAACTACTAGCACTACACGTAATGCGGTCCTCATTGGTTTCTCCCATTTTCATGTTGTGGTTTAGGGTATTTGATTTAACATCTAATTGCCTGGTATTTTAGCTGCACAACAAAATAATTTATCATGTAATATCTCACAAATCGTTCTAGTAAAATATCATTTTTTTTGGAACAGAAAGCAAGAATCACACGATATTAGGGTATTGTAAATGATAGCGCTATTTTCTCGCAAAATATGGATGGTCAGATAGAGGCCTCATTCCAATGAAGACGAGATTTACCCCATGAAAATGGGGGCTTGGCCGATTTAGAGATTCTTCGAGCTGAATTGTACGAGAGTTGGGACAAAACTTATCAGGTAGGCAATATCGACAGACAAATGGGGCAATGTAGAAGAAGGGCTAGATGAAGTCTATCTTTCGGTGCCGCATAATCACACTTTCTGCCAACCCAATAGCTAGCAGCATAGAGAGCATACTGCTGCCGCCATAGCTAATAAACGGAAGGGTAAGTCCTGTAACAGGTACGATTCGTATATTCATACCAATATTTACGGCAAGTTGGAAGAGGAGAAGAGAAGCAACACCTGTAACGAGGAGTCGACCAAAGTGATCTTGGGCCAGATCCGCCACCCGAAACAAGCGAAATATCAAAAGGAGAAAGACAAGCAAAATGATTGCCGTGCCAACAAAACCTATTTCTTCAGCGATTACGCTAAAGATAAAGTCCGTATGGCGTACACGCAAAAAGGCTAACTGATTTTGGCTGCCTTGGGTCCATCCAAGTCCCAACCAACCGCCAGATCCAACCGCAATCAATGCTTGGTCAACATTAAATGAAGCATCTGGATTGGCATTTGGATTTAGAAAGATCTGAATTCGCTCCACCATATAAGGACTAAGCGTGGGGATAAAGAAGGGTATGGAAATTAACCCTGCCCCACCAAAAACCAAAACCTGCCAATATTGGATACCGCTAACGAAGATCAAAACGCCACCAATGAAGGTCATAGTGATCGACATACCCAAATCTGGTTGTAAATACACAAGGGCTAATGGACCAAAGAGAAGTAGTAGAGCACCGATCAGATAGAAGATACTCTCCATCTGATCCCGAAAGCGGCTAAGGTACCACGCCAATGAAATAATCAGCAAGAACTTGCCAATTTCTGTAGGCTGTACCAATGTCCCACCGACCCGCACCCAACGAAAAGCACCGGTACCCTGGCTCTCACCAAACAGATATACAGCAACAAGAGAAGCAACATAAAACAGAAAAAGTACTGGGGCAACAATTTCTAACTGGCGGTAGTCAATCAAAGCGACAGCAAAAAGCAGCGGAATACCCACAAGAACAAAGCGGGTTTGCCGGATCCAATAATCAGCCAATTCCTCTGTACGGAAGGTCGCACTGTAGATCATCACTATGCCCAGTACAGAGAGTAGCAACACTAAAATGAGCATCCACCAATCAAAGTGGCGCCAAAGTTGCCGATCAAACATAAGCCCGACGTCTCCAAAATAGACTAAGCAATGCCTGAAATGGCCCTTTACGT
This sequence comes from Chloroflexota bacterium, assembly GCA_039028975.1. GTDB lineage: Bacteria > Chloroflexota > Anaerolineae > Caldilineales > Caldilineaceae > JAHBNG01. The sequence continues at coordinate 50,117 of JBCCHB010000040.1, read as the reverse complement.
TTACGACGGAATCGTAAGAGCGGGACATTCTGCCCTAAGATTCTTCTGGCGATATTCTGGTAGGCAAGCCCAGAATGGATCTGCGAATTATAAACGGCTGGAAGTCCTCGATCTGTAGCCAGCAATATCTGGTTATCCTCAGGCACAACCCCTAAAAGATCAATGGCCAAAATATCAAGCACATCATCAATGTCCCGCATCTCACCAGCCGTAGAGAGTTCAGCATTGTAGCGATTTAAGATCAGCCAGGGTTGGCGATGTAGCTCATTCTCCAACAAGTAAATTACTTTATCCGCATCCCGCAGGGCACTAACATCAGGTGTCGTAACCAGAAGAATTTTGTCAGCCGGTGCCACGGCATTGTGGAAACCATGCTCAATACCTGCTGGCGAATCGATCAAAATAAAATCTGCCATAGAGCGGAGTTGTGAACAGACGCTCTCCATCTGGGCGATAGAGATATCTGTTTTATCACGCGTTTGGGCAGCAGGCAATACGGCTAGTGAGCCAGTTCGGTGATCTGAAACGAGGGCCTCACTCAACGCACATCGATGTTCCACTACATCAACAATATCGTGCATGATGCGATTTTCTAGACCCATAATGATGTCTAAGTTACGTAGCCCAATATCCGCATCTAAGGCGATCACGCGCTGGCCAAGCATAGCAAGTGCTGTGGCGAGATTTGCTGTTGTAGTTGTCTTGCCAACACCACCTTTGCCAGAAGTAATGGTTATAATTGTACCTGGCATCATGAACGCCTAAATGCCATAATACCGCCAGGCTTTGATTCATCCCACGGCTCGATTACAATCTTATCATCCATAAGATAAGCTACTTCCGGGCGCGGTGCTAAGGCGGGCTGCCGTTTACGAATGCCAAACAAGTTTCTCCGCTCTTGGGATTCTGGTACAATTGCAACAGATTCTCCAATACGAAGCTGGGTTGGTTCCATGGACAGAGCTGAGATAATGGCTGCCTTATCTCCTTCGTTCCCCGCATGGGCAATACCTCGTAGACGTCCCCAAATCAACACGTCCCCATTGCTGATTACTTGTGCTCCCGGGTTTACATCACCCAGAATAAGAATGGTCTCCGGACGTCGTAAAGTCTGGCCTGAACGTAGATTACCACGATAGACAAAATTCTGCAGTTCACTATGATTTGTTAGGGTATTCTGAGCTACCTGACCTTCTACTTGTTCCAGTTGGGCTGTAATGCCCACAGCAGCAGCAGATCGCCCCGTCTCCTCTGAGGTAGAGCGGATAATCTTCAGTTCCATCCCATGCTCTTCAAGGATATCTGAAACGTACCCAACTTCTTCGGTCGTCAATAGTCTATCGCCAATGTTTAGGGTAACCGTGCCACCGCGAAAGAAGCCTGATGCCTGATGCAAGCGGCTACGCAACTGAATCATTAGCATTCGCCAACTACCGACACCGACGTCAATTAAGATGCCATCGGCACGTCCCTTGATGGAAATGGAGCTGTCTGACCCATCAGCCTCTTCATTCAGCTCACTATTGGGCATTGTAACCTCCGCTCCACCGCTATTGTTAGAACGGTTGACTGAACCATTGCCTTCACCCGAAGGGAGTATGGGCACCATACTAGAGTGGTTAAATGGTTTCTCTACGAGTTCAGCACTGTTCACATTCAAGGATGCGAAGGAACCACTCTCCAAATTGTTTGATTCCTGGCTCTCATGTGGAAAAGGTGAAATAGTTGAAAAATGACCGATAGCTTTGGCATCATCTTTAAATGAAGTAGGCTTTTCAGCCTCACCATTTTCACTAGCGGCATCTGTTGGAGCGGAACGCTCACTCTCAGCAACGACTGTTACGCTATCCAATAGCTCAACCAACCGTGTATGCATAGCACGGACTTCACTTGCAGCTCTCTCTGTATTAAGGCCATCTCCCGTCCCATTCTGGGATGAATATGGGTATTCGTCGTTCATGATAATTTTCTACAAGTCTTGAATTTGGGTCTAACCTGTTGGGTGGGTAGGGTAGCCTCAAGAGGCTTTCATTCATTTGGAACTATTCCATCATTGCCAGCATCTTCAGCGCTAGCATCTTCAGAAACTGCAATTTCAAAATAGGTACGCAGAATTTCAGTTGTTACAGGCAACGCAACATCCGAACCTTGGCCGCCACGATAGACAAATGTAACGACAATGATCTCGGGGCTTTCATACGGTGCATACGCAACATACCAAGCATGGGAAGGCAAACGATCATCTTCATCCCTATAACGGCAATCCCCCTCATCTGGATCCCATTCACAAAATTCGGCTGTCCCTGTCTTGCCGGCAACTTCCAAACCGTCAATCCGTCCAGCAATGGCTGTACCAAAGTCGCTGTTAACCGCAGACCACATGCCAAGACGAACGACGTCTAACACAGCATCATCTACTGGAAGCTGTCTACTGACTACAGGTTCATAGTCTTGTATGACACGGCCATCTACATCTGTAATGTGGTGAACCAAGCGAGGTTGAAGCACAGTGCCGCCATTTGCAACGGCTGCTGTAGCCACTAGTACTTGCAAAGGCGTTGATAATAGATCACCCTGTCCAATAGATAAATTGTAGCTATCGCCAGTTGTCCAACTCTCGGCTCTAGTTTGACGCTTCCACTGATCATCTGGAACCAAGCCAGCAACCTCTCCAGGCAAGTCTACACCAGTTTGATCACCATATCCAAATAGCTCAGAATACCGAGCAATCCTCCTGTCGCCCAATCCATCTATCTGATTCGGGGGAGGGAACCCTCCCCCGATCAAATAAAAGTAAATATCATTAGAAAGCGCTAACGCTTGGGCAATATTTAGTGGTCCATGATTGATTCCCAGATCGTGATTCCAACTAATGAATTCTTGAGCCAAGCTCAAATCATCTGGGGCAAACCGATTGGGCAAATAAATAGGTCCGTCGTCGCGTATAATATCCTGGGAGGAGATGACACCTTCCTGTAACGCAGCCGTGGCAGTGACCATCTTAAAAACCGAGCCTGGTGGGTAGAGTCCACCAATGGCATAGTTGATGAGTGGTTTCCGCTCATCATCCTGGAGGGCTAAATATTCTTCAGCAATACGCTCGGCAAAAACATTATTATCAAATGAAGGTAGGCTAACCATACCAAGAATGGAGCCTGACATAGGGTCCATAGCAATAGTTACACCCCAAGGGGCATTCTGCTCTTCCATCATGGAACGTAACAGCTCATCCATACGCTTCTGAAGCGGTAGCTCCAGTGAAAGGTAAAGTGAGCGCCCTGCCACAGGAAAAGTCTCCTCACCTTGGATCCCCTGCTCGCGTCCCAAAATGTCTACAACCATATTTTGTTGGCCTGGGACTCCTCGCAGCTCAGTCTGATAAGAGAACTCAAGGCCACTCAACCCAACACGTTCATTAGGATCTTTATACCCATTCTCGGCATAATCATCAGCCAGCACGGCAGGGATGGGTCCCATAAAGCCGACGATATGACTAACTAATTCTCCGTGAGGGTACTCACGAACAGGGATTTCGTTGATCAAAAGGCCCTGTAGTCGATATGACTCTTCAGAGATAAGAAATGCCTGTATGCGATCAACCGAATCCAATAAAAGAATTGGCTCGGCAGAACCACCAAGACGCCCAATTTCGACCGCCTTTTGCACAACAGCAACCAGAGCAGGTAACGGTAAGGCAACGGAAAGATCGGGGATCTGACACCAAGGGTCAGATGGGCCTCCACAATCGGATGCTGGATCGATTTGAAGCGGATCGATATCTGCCTCTTCTGCGTTGAATTCAGGGTTAGCAATTGGATTGGTCTTTAGTGTAATATCAACACTTTCAACGGCACTGGTATAATCGCGTCTCTGCAAACGGCGGAACATAAGTTCGGCCAAATTGAGGGCCACATCTGTTCGTTCGTGGACACGCAAGACCAGAAGAATCCGCTCAATCTCCAAAGCTTCTTCGTCTACGTCGGGCGTGAGCAGATCATCGAATGGAATATCTTCCGGAACGATCGAAATCTGAAAAGCTGGTCGGTTGCGAACCAGAACTTCTCCGCCTCGATCGTAGATGATTCCACGCGGGGCTGGGATTCCAATCTCACGTAGGCGATTTTCATCTGCTTCTGCTCGGTAGATATCGCCCTGAAGAATCTGCAACGTGTACAGCCGCACAACGATAGCAAGAAAGATGACGATAGCCGAAGTACGTAAAAGCCTTGTAGCCAACAACGACGTATCTGGATTTGTATGTTCGTTCATTGCAGAGGTTCTACACCCTGAGGCATACGGTTGATGACAGGGAGCACGACTAACATTAACATGGTGTTATAAAGTGTCGCAGGGATGACAATACTCTCGACCGCTGGCAAAAAACTTAGAGCGCCAGTAAACAATCCTGTTGCCGTAACAATTTGCAAAATGGCCAAGTAAGTCAAATAAAACGTTAGTGAACCAACAACAATCGTCACGACTGGCACAACCACATTAAATCTCGACAAAGTCATATAACCAATTCCACCGACTATAGCGGCACTCATCAAAGATAAACTGGATGCACCCAAGGGTCCCCCCCCGAAGATATCAAGCCAGATACCGCCGATAAAGGCCCACACCATACTGGCTTTACTACCAAAGAGCAATGTCCATATCAGGATAAAGATAAGAATCAGATCTGGTTTAACGCCATAGATGGTAACAAGTCCCATTACTGTAGCTTGCAACATGGCAAGAAGGCCTAGCAATGGAACCATCCAGAGTAGTCCCAGACTCCTCATTGCTCAATATCTCTTGGTGGATTGGCTAAAGGTTCCTCATCAATAGCAAATACCCCATCATTCGGTGCATCCACCGGCACTTCGCCTGATATACCATCATCAGGAGGATTGATGACTGGTCCTGGAGGCAATAGCAGATCGGTTTCGATTTCTAGGGGATCGAAATTGGTGATGATAAGCACTAACTCAAGCTGATCAAAGTCGACAGAAGGGTCTACCACCGCTTGTTGAGACACCTGTTCATCACGTTGGATAATGCCAACAACCCGCCCAATTGGAATCCCATTTGGAAAGAGTCCGCCACCAACCTCTGAAATCAGACCAGATGTCAACACGGTCTCATTCAATTTCAAAGGTGTTCCTTGAGGAATGTAATCCATCCGCAAGATACCACTTTCTGTACCACGAATCACACCATTCGTTCGATTCTCAGCCAAAATTGCATTGACGCCACTGTTCGGGTCAGTAATGAGGAGGACCGTTGATGTTGAGGCTGTTACTTCAGTAATTCGACCAACCAGTCCGACATCCGTAGTCACAGGCATCCCGATTTCGATGCCGTGACTTGTGCCGAGATCCAGAAGAATAAAGTTCTGAAAGTTTCCGCTATCCTGTCCTAGAACTCTGGCAATGATCTGAGCACCGCGCAACTCCAATCCCGGTCGAATTTCGGCAAAATTGAATAGCCTGCGCAGATCCTCATTCTCGCGCTCAATTTCCTGAAGAGTCAAAATTTCTGCGCGTAATGCGGCATTTAGAGCTTCCAGCTCAACGTTATCCGTCCGTAGCTCGCCCAAATCCGCTATGAAATCGATCCAATCCCGAACTGTACTAACCAATCCAGTTGTAACGAGCTGGGTTGGGGATGTCAACTGGGTGATTGCGCTTTGGATAGGGGTCAATCTGCCAGTCAATTGAAGCGCCATTAAGAGAATGGCGGCCAATGACAGAATGAGAAACCGAATACCGATATCACCTAGAGTCCAAGGACGTCGTTCAATATTTCGCATATAGTTTGGGATTAACTAATTACCACTGCTGTTCAATATAGATGGCCAGAAAAGTTCTCTCCTCCGTTTTCGGAAACTTTCCGAGTAGATTGGACAGAGTCGGGAAAAGACTTTTCTGGCGAAGTATACGTAGCGCTGACAGAAGAGATAGGCGAATGCACCATTGGCATAGCCGCAACAGACGCCTATTTTCAAAACAAACGCGGTATTACAACATACTGGGGAACAACATGATTTGCGGTTATCGAATGGTACTCTTGCGCTGCATACTGGTCAACGTCTCTCGGTAAAATTCGGGCTTTTCCAAGATCATTCCGGTGCCCATTACAACCGCAGTCAGGGGATTATCAGCAACATAAACATGCATTCTTGTTTCGTCTTGTAATCGCTGGGCAAGCCCCTGAAGCAAGGCCCCCCCCCCGGCCAAAACAACACCATATTCCATCAGATCAGCCACAAGCTCGGGAGGTGTTTCATCCAATGTTGTTTTGACGGCATCTACGACTACCTGTACAGAACCAGCTAGAGCCTCACGCACTTCGACAGAGCTAACTTCGACGGCCTCGGGTAACCCAGTAATTAAATTACGCCCGCGTATTATCATAGTGCGCTCGCGCTCCATGGGATAAGCAGAGCCAATTTCTATCTTCGTGCGTTCTGCCATCCGTTCGCCAATCAATAAGTTGTACTTTTGGCGGGCATAGTTCATAATATCTTCGTTCATCTCATCGCCAGCAGTTCGGATTGAACGGGAGATAACAATACCACCTAGGGAAATAACAGCCACTTCCGTTGTACCACCACCAATGTCGATAATCATCGAACCAACGGATTCCGTAACAGGCAAACCTGCACCGATAGCTGCGGCCATAGGTTCTTCAACCAGACCAGCTTCACGCGCGCCAGCACTGACCGCCGCGTCGCGCACGGCACGTTTTTCGACCTCTGTTACACCTGATGGAATGCCAATGACGACTCGGGGACGAGCCGTTCCAAGTGCTCGGTTTCCATGAACTTTACCGATAAAATGATGAATCATCTGCTCTGTAACATCGAAATCAGAAATCACACCATCTTGTAGTGGACGCACGGCAACGATATGCGCCGGAGTTCGGCCAACCATTTCTTTGGCTTCGGAACCAATGGCCTTCACTGCATTACGCCGTCTAGAAGAACGATCGATGGCGACAACAGAAGGCTCATCAATGACGATACCTCGATTTTTAACATGTACCAACGTATTAGCAGTGCCCAGATCAATACCAATATCTAGAGAGAAGAGACCCAAAAGCCAATCTAGTGGATTATTTGCCATTTTTCTGTATAGTTAATCGAACTAAAATATCCAAATTACGTAACTATTCTGCTTCCCACATCTGCTTCTGATAAAGATGGGGGGTAAGCTCAATCCATGCGCGGAAAGTTACCGATAACGGCCATTTTTCATACAAAAGCGATAACCAATAAGGCTATAAACACGGATTCGCCTAAACTACTTACGTAGTCGTCGCTTACGACACCCTTGCTGACGAAATGATTAAGGCGACAAGTAGCGCAAATCAGTGAAAAATATTATACCACAATAGAACAAGCAGCAAAAGCTATTAAAGGGTTCAATAGAAATGTACTCATCCGTAGCAATATGTTTGGATGTGACGACCGCAAGCGTCTGCGACTCAAACAAAATGAGTAAAGCCCAGGTAGTGTTTCGGTTTTACTGAAATTGTTCACGAAGTAGGCTTTGGCCATCATAACCACATGAATTCTTTCTGATTCTTCTGTAGAAACGGCAGATTGAGAACCAACTTACCTTAGCATCCAAGATATGATATCAAGTAAGAAAATACCGAGTAAGATTATAACGAGAATACGATGACAGAACAGTTTGGTTTGGAACGCCCTGAAGGATATCTTAGGCCCCTTAGCATGGGAGACAGCGCGACCCAAGAACTACTGGCCCAAGTCGGTGAAACATTATCCCAATATCAACTATTTGCTTCGCCTAGTAAGTCTACTCGCAAGCAATCTTCAAAGTGGTGCAAGAGGGTAGGAGAACGAACTGCGAATCAACAGCCAGTTGTGGTTGGCGTAAGCGGCGGGGCGGACAGTATCGGACTATTATATGTATTACATAGTTTGGCCGATGTATGGGGGATTGAGCTACATATCGCTCACTTAAACCATAATCTCAGAACCGATGCTGAATTCGATGCTCAATTTGTGGCCTGTGTTGCTGCAGAGTTATGCCTTCCCTGCCACCTGGGAACCGTACCTCAGAACCAGCTACAGAGTATACCTGGCGGCGTAGAGAGTGCGGCACGGACCTTTCGCTATAGGTATCTTTGCGCTACTGCTCGTCACATTACGCCCTCTAGGCTAGAGCCGATTGTAGTCGTCGCTCATCATGCCAACGATCAGGCCGAAACAATCCTATTGAATCTCACAAGGGGCAGTGGCCTACGGGGGTTAAACGGAATGGATTGGATTACTTATCGCGAAGGTGTTCGGATCGTACGCCCCCTGCTCAACATACCCAAAGATCAGATTCTGGCGTACCTACGGGCCAACAACCTAACATGGGTCGAGGACAGCACCAATCAGGATCAGAACCTCTTTCGCAATCGCCTCCGTCACACAGTCATTCCGATTCTAGAAGAGGCTAATCCCCAATTGATCCGAACGCTAGGCAGAACCGCAGAGGTGATTCGAGCCGAGAGTGAACGGATTGAGCGGTTTGATCGGGCCGCATTGCGTCAGCTTCAGCTATCCCTGTTATCTGCAGACAACTCGTCACTTTCCCGTGAGCCATCCTCATTTTCTTCACCCTCGCTGAGCAAGAAGAATCAAACAGCGCTAGAGTTAGACAGAATTGTTCTGGATCTGGTTCAACTCTTGGAATATGATCTGGCAACGCAGCGTAATATCATCCGGCTAGCCCTGGAGCAGCTCATGGCCAAAGGGCTGCGCGATATAGATTTCGAGACAACCGAATCTCTCTTAAATACATTGCAGACAATTAACCGGATGGGCATTACCCACCCTTTAATTTACCCCATTGCGTGGACTGTAGGACGAATCGGTAAAGAGCAGTCAATTCAACTGAGCATTCACAAGGAGTCGGCACTGCCATTTGAGCCAGCTCATCCGCTGCTTGATCGAAATTGGCAGCGCCAAATAGGCTCCATGCCCGTACCACGGTCCGGTGTGCTTAGTGGCTTTGCTGGTTGGAATCTCCGTATCGAATCTTTTCGCGCGATGGACTTACCCGCTCAATGGAAGGAAAAGAAAGATGAATGGAGTGCCTTTCTGGATGCAGATCAAGTCAAACAGATGCTTCTAACTGTCCCTGCCGTTGGGCAACGATTTGCACCGATTGGTCTTAACGGGCAACATAAGTCTCTGGGAGATCTCTTTACGGATCGCAAAATACTCCGTGCCTTTCGTAACAGTTGGCCTATTATCATAGAACAAGATGCGAATCAATCTGCCGCTCACCCGGCTGAAGAAGTGCTTTGGGTCTGTGGATTGCAGTTGGCTCATCATGTCCGAATTACAGATGTGACCCAAAATGTATTACACTTATCATGGGAACGCAGTGCAAAATAAAAATAATAAGATCTATGAAGATTTCATGAGACCTAACGTAAAACCTTTGACCCACTGGATTATTTACAAGAAGTATACCGTGCGTTTCAGCCGCCGTTCGCCAAACAAGGTCCAAGGCATCCTAACGACGCCAAACGGTCAATGTTCATTTTCTTATGATCCTCAGCAGATGATCATCCATCTGCCTAAGTCATACTTAGCTCCAGTTGAAGACCAAAGCGCGGTCTCGCCGTTGCAGGATGTAGAAGAATCTGGTTTTTCAAACAACCATCCTGTAGCCGTGACAATCAATGAGCATGGCTGGGAAATTAAAATAGAATCACGACCTGATGAATAGCCACACAATTCTGCTTAAGCCGAAACGAGAGAAACCAGTCATCCAACGTCATCCTTGGGTTTACAGTGGTGCTATTGAACAGATCCCCAAAGAGATCGAGAATGGGAACGTTGTTGATATAGCCGACCGGCAAGGGAATTGGTTGGCTAGGGGACTGCTCAATCGGGACAGTCAGATTCAGATTCGTATTCTGACGTGGAATGAAGAGGAAGAGGTTGACCACTTATTCTGGCAACGCCGTATTGAGCAGGCAGTTCGAATGCGGAAGGCACTATTTCCAACCTCAACTGCAACGGCTGCCTATCGGCTCATTCATGGAGAAAGTGATTTCCTGCCTGGTTTGACCGTGGACCAATATGGTGAGTACCTGGCCATACAAATCGGCTCACTGGGCATTGAGCAACGCAAAGTTGAGCTGGCCCAATGGCTCATGGAAGCTACGGGCTGTCGTGGTGTTGTCGACCGCAGCGACGGTGTCCATCGGCGCAAAGAAAAGATGCCCCCTCTGGGTGATCCACTGATTGCAGGCGAAAGACCTCCCGATCTCATCACCATAGAAGAAGCGGGCAAACGTTTTCAAGTCGATCTATTCAATGGGCAAAAAAGTGGCTTTTACCTGGATCAACGCGAAAATCGACAGCGGGTCGCAACGTATTGCCAGGGTAAGCGAGTCCTCAATGCCTTTAGCTACACAGGTGCATTTGCCGTTCATGCTCTGGCAGCCGGCGCTATCCACGCAACCAATGTAGACACAAGTTACGGAGCGCTAAGCCAGGGCGAAAAGCATATTCAAGAAAATGGTTTTGACTCCCTTAGACAGAGTGAGCACATTGCCGGCGACATCTTTGAGATCATGCGGGATTGGCGGGGATACGACCACACTGATGGATATGTTGACGACCAGACTGTTAACGAAGAGCCTGAAAATGACAGCGACTATAGCGATACATTCGACTTAATCATTCTAGATCCACCCAAATTTGCTCACTCGGCTGGGCAGCTCAACCGTGCATTGCGCGGCTACAAAGATATCAATATGCTGGCGTTGCAACTCTTGCCCCCAGGTGGGATATTGGCGACCTTCTCCTGTAGTGGATTAGTGACGGCCGATCTCTTTCAAAAAGTACTCTTTGGTGCAGCCATCGATGCCAAGCGAGACCTGCAAATTCTGGAGCGGTTGGGACAGCCAGCGGATCACCCGACAGCCATCACTTTCCCTGAGGGAAACTACCTCAAGGGGTTGGTTTGCCGCGTGGTATAGTTCTGCTATATATTTTTTACCCCAATATGGACCAACAAACCGAATCAGTCATGAATATCGCCTTTACGACCTTTATCCATAACCTTCAGCAGGATCTATTTAAGGAGCTTCCCGGTCGAGACGCCCAATACCGGATGGCTCCCACTCCGCGCGGTAAATCATGGAAAGGAAGTTATGACGATCCAGATCCCACGGCACGGCTTGGTGGTGTTTTGGTTCTCTTTTACCCTTATACTGTTCAATTGGATCACCCCGAATCGCCTTACCTTGAACCGTATGCTGAACCGTATATTCCTCTTATTTTACGTCAGACGTATGACGGTGTTCATAGCGGCCAGATTGGTTTACCTGGTGGTGGCCATGAGGAGCAGGATGAGAGTCAAATAGCCACAGCACTGCGCGAGGCTCAAGAGGAGATAGGTGTCCACGCCGATCAGATTCAGGTTTTAGGTGAGTTGAGTCCCTTATTTATCTATGCCAGTAACTTTTTGGTGCAACCAGTTGTGGGCTGGATAAAAGAACGTCCCACATTTCAAGCCGAAGTTCGGGAAGTGGCCCAGATTATCGAAACGCCTCTTTCAGCGTTGAGCGATCCAGCTAATTATCGTTGCGAAGAGTGGAAATTGAGAGACCGCATAGCGACTGTTCCCCATTTCCACATTCAAGGCCACAACATTTGGGGCGCAACCGCCATGATGCTCAGTGAGTTACTCGCCCTACCCTCTATCATGGCGCTGACAGCGACTCAGCCATAGCCCAATAGCAACCCCATCTACCATCTACCTTACAATTTGGCTCATCTCACCGCCCCATGTTAGGATCGCCGCGTGAAAAACCACACAACCAAAACAAAACGAATCTTCAACGCTAGTATCTCCCTAGCCGAGCCGGAGGGTCGAATTATTCATCTTGGATGGAGAATATTTCTCACCCTTATCTTAACGATTTTACTCATTCTGTTAACTATTCTAGCTGATCCATTTAAACGAGCAGAATCAGCCGCGTTGAAAACAAGATCAGCCCAATCACTCAGTACCCCCACGGTTGTTGCCTTTTACTACACTTGGTTCGACGATTCAACTTGGACGCTTGAAAAATTAAGCGACTTACCTACCCAGCCCTATGTTAGCCGAGATCCGGCGGTCATGGGGCGCCATATCGAACAAGCCCAGCAAGCAGGAATTGATGCATTTCTAGTTGCTTGGTATGGTCCCAATGGCGAATGGAATCAAACGGAGGAGAATCTCAAAAATTTATTGGACCAAGCCGCTTCCCGCAATTTTCGCATTGGGATTCTTTTTGAAACTGATTCTCCCTTTTTTTCTGGAATGGGCGATGTGACGGCGGCTCTCAATCATGCCCTTTCGGTCCACGCCCAACATCCAGCCTTCTTGCGGGCAGACGGGCGCCCACTCATCTTCTTCTGGCGACCGACCATCTATACTGTCGATACCTGGCAAGGCATTCGCAATCAGGTTGATACTTGGCAAGGCCATAGTGGGTACAGCAGCATTTGGATTGGCGAAGGGGTCGATACAAGCTACTTGTCGGTCTTTGATGGCCACCATCTCTACAGCAATACATGGAACCCTCCAGCGAATTTGACTGGCGTCAACCAGAAGTTTGCGGCCTTGGTCTCCCAATACTCTAGCGATACCTATGCCTCCAAAACATGGGTGGCAACGGTCATGCCCGGTTATAATGATGTGCGCGTCCGTTCTGGTGGCTTTGTTCAAGACCGGGCAGGTGGAGCCTATTATGACCGTAGTTGGCAAGCAGCTATGGCCAGCAACCCGAAGTGGATTGTCATAAATAGCTTCAATGAATGGCCCGAAGGGAGCTACATCGAGCCAAGCGTGACTTACGGTACTTCCTTTATTGAACAGACGGCCCGTTGGAGTCGCCTGTTTAAGGAACAGAGTGCTATTGATACGCTCCCAGCTAATGGAGATGAGCGCCAATCAAATGGGGCAGACTTGCCATCCACGTCCACATCTCCTACATCGACAGAGGCCATAAATAATAGCCTAGCCCAAGGAATAATGGCTCAGGATGCAAATACTCAAGGGGTGGTCACTGTTTCCCTGCTCAATCTGCGTAGCAACCCAAGTACAGATGCCCAAATTCTTGATCACCTGCCATATGGCACCCATCTCATCATACAGAGCCAACAATCTGAGTGGCTTCAGGTAAGTGTAGGTGAACAAAGTGGTTGGGTTTACGCATCTATGACCTCGGTCTACCCTCCTTTGCCTGTCCTTCAGGCACCATCAAACCAAAGCAATCCCGAAGTGATTTTGGTCGATGAATTGGAAGCTGAACCCTATGATGTTCAATCGGCAAATGGAGAACCTCCAGTGAATTCACAAGGCCGATTGCAAGTAGGAGCGACTGTCCTGGTAACTGTTTCTTTACTTAACATGCGCAGCGGCCCTGGTATCGATCAGAAAATCCTAGCCCAGTTGCCCAGTGGCCATCCTTTAGTCGTTGAAGATCCTCGGGTCGATTATCCCGAGTGGATTCAGGTACGCGTTGCCGAATCGACCCTATCCGGTGGGGCTGGGCTTCGTGGGTGGGTCTATGCTTCCATGGTTCAATAAATGCAAGTTTCAGGAGAACGCCATGTCAACCCTTCGACTTTGCTCAAGCTAGTCATTAGCAGAAAGAAAAATCCTTCATTCATATTGCGCTCTGCTGGATATATTTTCTATGCCTATACTGCGGTCGTTTCGACAACCGGAGTTACCCAAAGCCCCCTGTCATCGAGGCCAAACTTTGGTTTTCAAATAGTACTGAGTATAACCGCAGAAAACACATCAAGGAATAAGCCATGTCGGATCTGATTTCGGAAGTAAATCATCCCCCTTTATCGACCCAAGCCCACCAAAAATCTGTCAACAACCTCACCACAAACTACTCGCTTCACCAAAACATCGAACGTATTCTGATTGACACCGCAACCTTACAACAACGAATTCAGGAGTTAGGTCAAGCCATATCGACCCAATATGCGGGGCAGAATCTGCTATTAATATCTGTCCTCAAGGGAAGTTTCATATTTATGGCTGATCTTGTGCGCGCTATAGACATCCCCGTTGAAGTTGACTTTATGGCCATCAGCAGCTATGGTTCTGGCGTCAAAAGTAGCGGGGTTGTACAAATTGTCATGGATCTTAAGCAGTCGATCGAAGGGAAACAAGTCCTACTCGTTGAGGATATTATCGATAGCGGAAACACGCTAAGCTACTTACAGCGAATCATGTATGAACGCCATCCAGCCACCATGCGTATCATGACATTACTGGATAAACCGGAGCGTCGCGAAGTCGATGTGAAGGTAGATTGGGTCGGCTTTGAGATACCAGATGAATTTGTGGTTGGATACGGGTTGGACTACGCACAGCTTTATCGCAATCTACCTTATATTGGTGTTCTTAAGCCAAGTATCTATACTGAATAAGGCCCAATGACATTACCCAACTGTTTCACCTTACGCAAGGCAATTACGGCCATTGTGATTGGCACACTGTGTACAGTACTTTACTCGTCCACCTTTTCTCAGATAGTACTGTTCGCGCAGGATCCAACTGAAGGATCTGTGGTCCAGAGTTATACTGTGCAGCCGGGTGATACATTGGGTGCCATCGCGGACCGTTTTGGGATCCCAATGGAGCAGTTGATTGAATTCAATCAGATTGAAAATCCCAATCTGATCGAAGTAAACCAAGTGCTACGTATTCCCAGCGCAGATTATGCCACCAATCTCCTGGCGCTCCCTGTAGAGACTAGGCAATCGCTACCAGGAGAAAATCTGGCCATGTTTGCCCAACGCCTGAACCAAGATCTGTCACTATTAGCGGCCCTCAATCAAATAGGCGAAACCCAACGTCTCTTTCCACAGCGAAGCATCAAAATCCCACTAGAAAGCATACCTTCCAGACCACTGCAATTTGGTGCGGTTCGCCATGTTCAAACACCTTCTTCACTTATTCAAGGAGAGACTGGGCGCCTTTACATCAATACCACACGCCCACTCTCCTTGACCACGTCATGGAATGGTCTCCCAGTGACCTTCTCATCTTGGAAGTCTGAGGGAAATGCTGGACGAGATACCGGAGTGGATACTGATGACTCGCCTCCTATAGAACCGCCTACTGAAGACGTTTATACTTACTTTGCACTCCTTCCGGTTCCTGCATTGTTGGCGCCCCAAGCCTATCCGGTTGCCATTTCATATGTGGCCAACAACGGCAGGTCCCTTCAACGAACTTGGTTCGTTCAGGTGGCTGAGGGCAACTATGATAGCCAGGAGATTCTGCTTACAGGCGAAACAGCCACGTTGTTGGCCCCTGAGTTTGTGGAGGCGGAACTCAATAGGTTGATAGAAGTTTGGACCCAACGAACACCATTGCTATGGCTAGATACGTTTGTCCGCCCGATTGGCATCGAATACCCTACTACCAGCCCATTTGGTACCAGACGCAGCTACAATGGTGGTCCATACAACAGCTACCACTCTGGGCAAGACTTTGGTGCTCCCATTGGGGTACCCATTATTGCCCCTGCCCCTGGGACCATTGTTTTAGCCGAAGCGCTAAAGGTGCGCGGCAACGCGGTAATGCTTGACCACGGCGCTGGTATCTTTACGGGCTATTGGCATTTAAATGAAATCCATGTTGCCATAGGACAGCAGGTTAACAAAGGAGATGTACTAGGGCTTGTGGGAACAACTGGGCTAAGTACAGGTGCCCATCTACACTGGGAGTTACGAATATATGGCATTGGAGTTAACCCGATGCAGTTTATCGATGAGCCATTATGGGGACCATAACTAAATAGATCCATTGAGAAAATATAAAATCGCCTGAGAACAGGATCCCAGTCGACAATTTCAACTATCGATCACCAGAAAAAAAGGCGTCCCTGTCTCTACGAGGACGCCCTGCTTTGTAAGAATTTCCCAGAGCAGAAGGGCCAAGGGTCTGGAAAAGACTTTTCTGACGAGTATATTGACTATATTGACTCTAGAGCTGTCTACAGGTTACTCTTCAGAATCATCCTCTGAGCTTTCGTCCTCAGCTTCTCCTTCAGCTACCTCGCCTTCTAACTCTTCATCCTCAAGCGAGACGCGAGAGGCTAACATATTAAAGACCGGCTCTTCAGCTTCTGACAGATATTCAACGCCCTCGATGGCTGGCAGATCGGCGACAGTGATTGAGCTTTCCAAGGTCAAGTCAGTGATATCTACCTCAATTGTAGCCGGAATTGCATTCGGTAGGGCCTCAATTTCAACAGTATCCATAGCTTGTAAAACCATGAGACCAGAAGCCATGGCGGCAGGCTCATTGACCGGGACAAGTGGGATAGATACCTGCTGCTTTTCGCTCATATTAATCGCATAGAAGTCAGCATGTAGTAAGGTGTGACGCACCGGATGGCGCTGAAGATCGCGCAACAGCACATTGTGCTTTGAACCATCCTCCACACTCAGTTGAATTAGCTGAGAGTTTCCCCCATCGCGCAATGTCCGCTCAAACTCCCGCTCGGGAACTTGCAATGAGAGTGCTTCTTCCACATTGCCATAAACCACAACGGGGATAATTCCTTGGCGACGTAGTTGCTTTACTTTGCGCCCAATTAATTTTCGAGGCCCAGCCCCAAGTTCTAATGTAGCCATCTGATTTTCATTCCTGCTCTATTCTTGATTGCGTTACGTTGCAGTATACTCAGCTCTGTTTAAAAACGACCGCAGTATAAAGCGCATGAACCAACGTATTTTAAGATTGTTTACGCCGTTGAAACGGCCATATTTTGGCAAGGAGTGTCTTACCGATAAAAAAGGAAAGTCCAAATCCCATTCCGGCGATCAGAGCCGTCACAGGTGTGAAAATTGTCTCCACATCACCCTCTGTTTGGCCAGATAGATAAAAGAATGTAGAAATTCGTTGGGCCTCTACGTTTTGGGCAAATAGGCCAAAGCTCGTTGAGTCCTCGGCAGACAGATCTTGCGCAGCAAGAAGGCCAACAGAACTGCCATCTAGCTCAACTACATCTGCCCGTAGAAGCCCCGAGACCGAACCCTCCATATGAACAGCATGGCCTTGGACCAACCGAGCCGCTGATGATTCCATATGGATTTGGCCACCCTCTACACTATCTGGCGTACTTTCAAAGAGATCAACGTTTTGATTAGAATCCAGATCACTACTCGCCTTAGCCGCCCACTCGTCGAGAGGATTCTCGTTAGAATCGGAAGAAAAATTATCCATGATTTGAACTCTGTCAATCACTATGTACCCAACGCTGTTGCACATCGCGCCCATATTTGCTAAGAGAAAGATGATGACTTCTCCTAATAGGGTACACTGCTCATTTATGCCCAACCGCAGTATAGTTATGTAAGAATTTCTGACAAAATACAAGAGTGTATTATAGTGCATATGAAGCATCATTGCCAATTAACTATCGTTTGGTTTTCCTATTCAGTTCATGCTATACTGACTCTCTATGCAGGAGATGATGAATTCCGACTATCATGGGTAACGCTACAGCGGATAACGCGATAACAGATAACGCGACCGGCTCGCAATCTCATATTCATTCTGTTCGGGGCACATCTCTTCGCTCTATGTGGATTGGGACCTTGGCATTGAGCATAGCATTGCTTGGCTGTTCAGCATCGGGCCTACTCTTGAGACCTACGCCAACACCCATACCTACCCGAGCTGTTGCCCCTACATTTTCGCCTACGCCAGAAGAACTCTCTGCATTGATTGTCGTAACACCGCCCCAGGGGGAAACACCAGGCGTGATTATCATTCCCCAAGATTCTGATATCCGCGAACTTATTCCGCCGCCTCCAACAGTAACGCCATCGGATACCCCACTACCGACTGAAACATCAACGGTTACCCAAACGCCTACTGAGACGTCAACACCCGAGCCTACAGGTACAACAACCAATACGCCTATACAGTCGCCTACCGTCACGCCGACCGAGACTCAGACGCCCACACCAACAAATACAGAAACCCGCACAGTTACGCCCACGCCAACAAACACCGCCACGGAAACGGCAACGGGGACGCCAACCATCACGCCCACGCCCTTTGCTATTGTCCAAACAGGGCTGGTTAGCCTACGGAGTGGTCCAGGTGTCCAGTACCCTCTGGTGGCTCAATTGGGGCCGGGAATTCCAATTTCCATTGTCGGGCGAAACAATGAGAACAATGATTGGTATCAACTCTGCTGTATTACCCTCGCAAATCAAGCTGGCCCGCCTCCCCCCCCAACAACAGTTTGGGTACCAGCCCAAGGGGTTCGGGTCATTAATGATACAACCAATGTGACGATTGCTGGTGCCCCCCCACCTCCCGCACCAACACCCACACTTCCGCCGACTGTTACGCCAACGCCAACGATTACACCCTTACCTACACCTTATGTCTTTGACAATGAGCCGTGTAGAGGTCCCGAACGTACATGGACAGCCAATCAATTCTTGACGGTTTGGGTCAAACTATCCATCGGCGGTTGTGGAGCCGATTCACCTCCTGCTGAAGGCTATTTTCTAAAAGTTCTCTTTGAAGGTTTTGAACGGCCAAGTACTTTTCAAATGGAACCAAGCGCAGATATCTATTCAGAGAATCGGATTCCGGGTGGTGGAAACCCTCGGGACTATAATCTAAAATACGAATATCATCCACCCGATCTTACATCAGAAGGAGGGCCTGATCGGCTAGAGGCCTTAGGAACAGGAGAATGGACAGTTTGGGTTGTGGATTCTGCAGGCAATCGGCTATCAGGCGATGTGACATTTAAGACAGAGCCACGAGATACTTCCCCTGATGCTCGGCGTGAGGTTTGGATTCACTGGCGACGGGTTCGTTAGACGAATTTTACATATCGTGCTATACTCTGCCTCGATCTTCCCGGCAGTGGTTACGATAACCTATAATGCTATACCAACATAGGTCAAAACATCCATGGATAGCCATAGAGATAGGTGGAGAGACAAGCAGAGAGATAGGCGGAGGCATCTCTGGAAAAGACCGTGAACGCCATGAAGACAATGAGCATTGTGTCCTCCGTGGAGCGAATAGAGTCTTTGCAGTGGATTTTTTCTTTAGTAGGCACAAAACTGAGCACCATCCGCTACTTGCTTTATTTGTACTTTTTATCTTAACACTAGGATGCTCTGCAACAAGCCTAGTCAATCGACCGCAGCCAACAGCCGAATCAACTCGCCCGTTGGTGCCAACGTTTACAGCAACCATGACGGTTGTCCGGGAGGTTGTCATCATTACGCCACCAGTCAATGGAACGCCCGGCGTAATTATTGTCCCTCCAAATGTCGATCCAGAGTCGGTGATTCCTTTTACGTTTACACCAACTGAAACGCCTACCCCCAGTCAGACGCCAACGTCGACGTCTACACCTTCCCCCACACCAGGAGCAACATCTACGGAGACCCAAACAGGTACAGTAACGGGAACAGCAACTGGAACGTCGACAGCAACATCTACAGTAACACCAACGGAGACGCCAACTGAAACGCCAACACCGACTCCGACTCTGACGTCGACACCTTCATTAACACCGACTCCAACTCCATTCGTTTTGGTTGATGGTGGTGTTGTCAGTCTACGTATAGGCCCAGGTGTAGAGTATCCACCTATTGCCCAGCTAGGGCCTAGTGTGCCTGTGGCAATTACAGGTCAAACACCCGACGGAGCATGGTTCCAACTCTGTTGCGTAAATGGTAGTAGCGTATGGATCGCTGCGGGAAATGTGATAATCGGTAATGATTCAAGCCAGGCCCCTCTGGTTGTTACCGGTCCGGCACCTTCCCCCACGCCTACTAGCCCCCCAACGCAAACACCAACATCGACGTTTACCCCCACTGCGACCCCTCCGCCTTTTCAGATTTGGCTGGGGCCAGAATACTCCGGAACGGATAATGCGCTGCTGAGTATCTGGATCAAGCTTTCCGTAAGCACGGCTGATGGCCCACCAGCAGAGGGATATTTCCTACATGCAGAATTTAAGGCAAATAACTCACAAGAGGTGTTTGAGCGGTACAATACGCTGGGGGATGTAGTAAGCCGAAACTATTATGAATGGAATCGACCTGTGGGCGCTAGAGGTCGACGTCAGTTCAATTATAAATTTGAATATAGGCCAGCGACTCCGACACCGGAGCCTGTGGCAACCTTTGCTGCTACCCCAACTGCAATCTTAAACCCACTACAAGCGATTGGAGATGGTACGTGGACCATATGGGTTGTCGACGGGGAAGGGCGCCAACTATCAGAGTCAATTTCATTTGTTACAAATACAGGCAATCGTAATCGAGAAATGTGGATCCATTTAATTAGAACATACTGATTGCGCACATGATTTTCAGTGGTGCATAACGGGTAGAGTGAGCAACTCCAGATACGGAGCAGACGATGCTCTTTAGTGATATAGCTAACAGACCAACTACACCTAATTCATAGAGAGGCACATACATTGCTTTCCGACGTATCGCTAGGTACTCCAAACCGTTCTATCTTTCTTAGAAATGACACCCCCAGAAGTCATCGAGACTTTTCCCATCAATCTACTTGTCATCAACCTATCTGTCGTCAATCTATTCAACGTCAGTTTGCATGGTGCCAATGGACGGATTGGAGCCAAATTGCACGCTATTTGGTTGGGTTGGTTTTGCTTAGTCTGACCCTACTGACTCAATCAGCTTGTGGAGGGGGTGCCCAGGCGGATGAGCCAGAAGAGTTGTTTCAGATTCGAGCACCGCACCCTACGTTTACGCCGACGGCTGAAATACCTAACCAGGATGGAGAAACGGACAGCACCCTGTCACAAATAGAGTCCACTACAGGTGCTATCGAAACAGAGAGTGGCGACGCGTCCGGCGACGTATCAGTCATAGGATCGGATGCCAACAACTCTAACGCTAGCACAACAGCAAATGCATCTAATTCAGCCAATACGACGGCATCAGCGCCTCTTCAGGCTAATCCAGACTTCGAGGGATTTGTAGCGACCATCAATACATCTTTAGCCAATGCACGACAAGGGCCAGGAACGGATTCCGTTGTTTTGGGCATTGTCGGGATCGGTGAAGCCTATAGGGTTTTGGGCCAGAACGAAGAGGAAAATTGGTGGCGTGTCTGCTGTTATAATGAACAGGAATTCTGGATTCTGAAGGATCTCGTCAATACAACAAATATCAGCGGCAGCCAAGCTTCTCCGGCACAGACATTCTCGTCCCAGGGGAACCCAGAAGCAGCGCCCCCTACTAGCACACCCGTCCCCGAGGAGGCTGCATCTTCAACGGTTGATGTGCCAGGCACGGATGGATTTTCATTTGACTTGATTGTCGCTGAACAATTTCCCGAGACAAGTGTGGTACGTATCTTCCTCTATGTCTATAGTGGGCAAGTTCAGGCGCTAACCGGTTATACATTGCGAGTAACAAAGGATGGGAATGAACTTCCTACGGATAGTCAGTCGTTTGGCCCCCAGGCAGGGTTTACTTGGCCTGTTGCTACGGCGCGCCAGCGTCTCCAAAATCTAAAAATCGAATTTCCAGGCCAAGCACCAGCAGGAGATTGGGTTGCTCAACTCGTTGATAGCGCTGGCAATCCCGTAGGTCCGCCCACAACTTTTACCCTTGCCGCCAACGATCCGAACCAAGAGCTTTATGTTCGGTATCAACAAAAGTAACTCCATTCGCGCTGGCAGCGGATTACTAGTGAGTGGGCTGATTAGCATCGGTCTGCTGTTGAGAGCGCAAGGTATTTCATGGCAACCTCTCTGGTGGGATGAGGGCTATAGCATCTACTTTGCGACCCAACCTATCAGTCAACTGCTCAATCTAACGGCCCAGGATATTCACCCACCACTCTATTATGTGGCTCTTCAGGGGTGGATTCGGCTCTTAGATTCGACATCTCCGGAGGTACTGCGTCTACTGTCGATTCTATTTGGGTGTTTGGGACTTCCTTTCATCTTTCGGTTTGCCTACCGCCTCTTTTCTAGCCATCCCAGGGGAAAGCAAATCGCTCTTCTCGCTCTCCTTCTATTGACAATCAACCCTTTTCATCTCTATTACAGCCAAGAAATCCGAATGTATGGATTGGCTGTAGTGCTTACCCTGTGGAGCACAATCGCTTTTTGGCAACTTATAGAAACGGCAAGGGACACGCCTGAAGCTACCTTACAGAGAACTATGACAGCCCAGGCACTTCGTCTGTCACTGCCTGCACTCAACTACGTTATTGCCACAACACTCAGTTTGTATACACTCTACTATAGTGCCTTCATCCCTGTTGCCCATCTTCTTTTTACTATTTGGGTTGTATTCGTCCGCCCAGCCAACCACCAATGGGTGCGCACCGCTCTATTCAGGCTACTCGGTGCTCAAAGTGTCATTGGATTGCTCTACTTGCCTTGGGTTCTGTACGCCAGCCCCAAATTAGTTGTATATATTCAGGATAAGGTCATCGCAGACAATGACACATCATTAGGTCCTCTTACCTATCTTGGCCGTCACCTAATTACTTTTCTGTTGGGACATCTTCCGCTGGAAACTTATCCGATCATCGCATCCCATTTGGACAGGTTGTCCTTTACGGCTGGCCTTTTGGCTTTACTAGTGGGCTTTCTCTGTCTGAGGGAAAGAAAATGGCTATCCATCTCTAAGGGCACTAGCTCCACGGATTTCACCCTATCGAGCCATTCCTTAAAGGCGAATGCCCAACAACATCCCGAGCCAGTTCCTTTTCTATGGTTTATGATAGTCGTGCCAACGCTCATTGCCTTTGCCCTAAACCAGCGATTGCCCTTCTTCCCTGTTGGGGGTGAACGGTTACTACTGATGGTACTGCCTTACGTCCTGATCCTTTTTTCGTATGGGGTTACTCAATTGCTTCACTGGGGCGTATGGACTCGGTCTTTATCGACCCTCAGAGTCCCTGTGAAGAGTGCCCACTATAAGAGGTGGTTAGCATATGGGGGCATTGCTCTACTGCTGACGTCGTCTACGCTGGGCATTGTTACGTTTCAGCAGACGCCTCGCTACACAGATCGAGACTATCAAAACTTGATTCACTACGTGATGACGCACAGCGGATCATCGGACCAAGTTTTGGCTCTCTTCCCTTGGCAAGTAGGGTACTGGCGCGCATATGCCCCCGAGGCGGAGCAGATCGGACCGCAGATCGCTTTGATAGATCAGAGTTCTCAGAGGTGGGGTGAGGGAATTCGTTCAGAGATTGATACCATGCTCGACCGGGGAAGACTTTGGTTTCCTGCACCATTAGGGCTAGGCAGCGATTTGCCAAAAGAGATCGAAGCGTACATACAATCCAAAGCAGCTGCAACAGCTTCAAACAATTCCCAAGATCTAACGGAAGCCATATTCAACGTCGATGCCCTTTGGGCCAACCCAACTACATTCCTTACTAGTTGGTACAAGATGATCTATCCACCTCTGCGTCCTCTCAACGCAAAGATGGAGCATCGAACGCTGACTCATGGGAATTTGGATCCAGCTGAGGCAAGAAGCAACAATAGTGTTGTTGCCGTCGGGTTACGCTGGTCGATGATGGAGCCAGCTCTACGGAATACCTACCAGATCTCTATCCGACTTCAGGATGACCAGCGGCGGATATGGGCAAAGCGAAACTATCTTTCAGAAAGTATCTCTAGCGAAATGGAACCATCTACTTCCTGGACAGATTGGCGCGGATTGACTATTCCGGTGGGCGTACCGCCTGGTCTCTATGAAGTTGTAGTGGAGGTGAGCCGAGTTAAGAATAGTCAGCCTCAGGTGAATGGTCTAAAGGCTGATTCAGAGGATACTGGTTCTAAGGACAGCGGCTCTAACGGAATTGAGCTGCAGCCGATAACGGCTCAACTATCTGACGGCACTATAACACCATATGTATTCATTGGGACGTTAAATGTTACGGAGGCACCACCCTCTCTCCCATTGACGAGAATTGCCATTGAATCTCCTCTCTTGCAACCCCAAATTGCCAATGGGGTTGCTTTCTTGGGCAGTGAGGGTGCTCTTAACCAGGATAGTTTCCTTGCTGGAACAGAGGTTCCGCTATGGCTCTTTATACAAAACCAAGTTGCTACGGTTACTGAACAGCAACTCTATGTAAGCCTTCTCGATCAAGCAGGGAATGGTGTAGCTGGCTGGGCAGAGTGGCCTCTACCGGCTTATCCACTCACAGCTTGGCCACTGGGCCGCCTGCTGAAAATGCCCGCGTCTCTTCAGCTTCCGGCAACAGTACCAAGTGGTGAATACAAGCTCATTACGGGACTCTTAGATCCAGCAACCGGCCAGAAAAGCCCTGCCGTTGAATTGGGGATGATTGGTGTTAAACAGCGAGCATCTCAATGGGAGGTACCTTCCATCCAGTATCCCATAGCAATGGAAAAAGGCCCATGGCGACTGGGGACTCACGTCGAGCTATTGGGAAGCGATCTGCAAATCCAATCTGATGATTCACAGAATCTGACGTTGAGGGTCCATTGGCACGTCCTACAGACGCTACTCCCCCAACATCACATCTTCATCCATCTTGTGCCAGGTGATAGCCCACACCAGCAGCCGCTTGCTCAACATGACGCTCAACCATCGGTGCGTTTGCCAAGCGGTGACACAACAAATGCTCCCACCGGGAGCTGGTTACCTGGTGAATACCTTACCACAGTCCATGAATTGCGTCTGCCGGACGGTGTACACCTGGATTCAATCAGCGGCGTCTTACGCCAGCATGGGCTCCCTCTTTGGCTTCGCGCTGGCCTCTATATCCCAGAGACGGGCGTCCGGCTTCCCACCTTCAAAGGGGATACGCAAGTTGGAGATAGTGTGCCGTTGGTTGCTCTAGAAGAATAACTTTGCTACGCCCAAAGCGCCTTGCTTCCAAGGGACCCGATGGGAGACGCCCGACTGGCCTTGAAAGTCATCTAGGTGAGCTAGATACCAATCATAGTTGCGGATCATAGCCTCTTTATTCGAGTATTTGGGGTCGAAGCCTAATATCTGTTCAGCCTTTTCGATGGAAACAAATGAATCTTCCGTAACCGTCTCGTAAACCCACTTATAAAGAGGAGAGAGATTGAACCGTTCCAGCAGCCGCAGTGTCCAGATCATGGGTGCCGCTGGCAGTGGAATAATGCGTTTCCCGTGGCCTGCATAGTCGAGTACAGCCTGGAAGTCCTCTTTCACGGTGCCGAATTCACGTGCGCCGATGTTAAATGTGTCGTTGGCTTTTTCTGGCTCCACGGTCATAGTTAGATAGATGGCATCGCATAGGTCTGCCACATCCAAATATTGATAGAGGTTATTCCCACTGCCCAGCACAGGAAAATTCTTACCTGTATTGGCCCAATCATAGAAAAGCGCAAAGACCCCCAGCCGTTCCGGCCCCACAAAGGATTTTGGCCGAATGATGGGCAGGCACATCCCCTTCCCTCTAAAACCTTCGCAGATCTGTTCTGCCTCTACCTTGGCTTCGCCATATGGCCCCACGCCGATAAGCTGGTCATTCTCATAAAGTGGATGATGGTCTGGAATGCCATAAACAGCCGTCGATGAGATATGAATAAATCGTTCAACGCCAGCCTCATGAGCAGCCTCCAACATTACCCGGATGCCATCAATATCCGTTGAGTAGATGTCTTCTGGTGAGTAAAGAGGCAGAGCAGCGGCAGTATGGATTACCATATCGACTCCCTGAAGCGCGTTTCTGACATCATCAGGTTTGCGGATATCCCCAATGACGGAAGTGATCTGATCTTTTTCCGGGTAATCAAATTCGATAATATCTAGGGAGACAATTTGGCATCCTTGAGCCAGCAAGTGGCGGATTAGATTAATACCTAGAAAGCCAGAGCCACCGGTTACAAGTACGGTCTTATTGGTTAGTTCGCTCATAAATTTTGCTATTATTTCAATTTTTCATTTACTGTTTTTTATCAATTACCCCGTGTGAAGGCTTGAAAGCACTATGTCATTCTAATTGAGTCAAATTTTGAACATAATCTAAATACGGACATTAGCTGATATCTGTTTATGATCATCCTGTTAATATGAGGTAGAATCTCGCTATATATATTATTGAAAATTATGGAGTAAATAGTGTCTATCCGATTACAAATCGTCGCTAAACCACTCGGCGATTTACCTACGGCTGCCACGTCTCCAGCAGCATTCCCGTTAGCTCAAATGCCAGATCATCAGGCACTTCGTCTGGCAAGAACCAACCGGCATCCTTCACGTCGTCCTGACAGATCAGTTCTTCCAGTTGGTCACTTTGGGGTGACACTTGATAGATTAAAACAACCCCCACATTCTCCTGAACGCCAGCCCTATCCACGTGGAAAAGTGGATGGGTGCCGAGTAATTGCTCGATATTAACCGCCAGACCTACCTCTTCCAGCAGTTCGCGCTGAAGAGCCTCTTCAGGTAGTTCTCCGGCATCCATGTAACCGCCTGGCATGGCCCACTTCCCGCTCTCCGGATCGACAGCACGCTGAATAAGCAGAACTCGTCCCTGACAAGTAGCGAACGCCACAACCGCGACCTTCGGATCCTCAAAGTGGACAAAATCGCAAGATGGGCAAGCAGGACGTACTAAATCAAAGAGAAGGCGTTCAGTTAGGAGGGTTGCGCACTGAGGGCAATATTTGTAGGTAAACTTAGCCATAAAGATAAGTATACCTACTTCAGGGGTGAAGAGGCAATTCTAATTTTTGATAAGATACGGCAGTCGCTGAGGCAGCTTCACCAAAGTGCGATCCCCAATTTGTCTTTTGCTTCCTGACCTGTCTATAATGGACCCTAGTCACTATAGATAGAGTATTCGGATCGGCTACCTACAACATACAGCCTGTCAAAATACCTCTATTCAATATCATATATAATTCATATCTCCAGTCTTGAGGAGGATTTTTTGAATCTACACGAATATCAGTCAAAACGGATCTTTGCTAGCTACGGAATTCCTATTCCGAAGGGCGAAGTAGCCGCTACACCAGCCGAGGCCAAAGAGGTTGCAGAAAGCCTAGGTGGGCCAGTTGTGGTCAAAAGCCAGGTTCTGGTTGGTGGACGCGGGAAAGCGGGTGGCATCAAGCTAGCCCAAACCCCTGAGGAAGCCGAAGCACGTGCCCAGGATATTTTGGGTATGGATATCAAAGGTTTGACCGTTAAGAAAGTATTAGTGGACGAAGCGTCCGATATCGCGAAAGAAATCTATCTGGGAGCTGTCCTGGATCGCAGCCGTCGCCAAGTTGTCCTCATGGCCAGCAGTGAAGGCGGCATTGATATCGAGGAGGTTGCCCGCGAAACACCGGAAAAAATTATTACAGTAGCGGTTCACCCTTTCTTGGGGCTGCATGACTATCAAGCCAGGATTCTTGCTGAAGGTATCCAACTGCCTAAAGAGCACGCGTCAGCGTTTATCCATATTGCTCACGGACTCTACAAGGCCTTCGTTAGGCAAGATGCAGGATTGGCCGAGATCAACCCACTGGTCATTACTGGTGACAATCAGTTAATTGCATTAGACGGCAAAATGGTACTGGACGACAATGCTCTACCACGACACCCAGATTTGGCAGCCCTACATGACCCAGAAGAAGATGATCCGGCAGAAGTAGAGGCCAACGAAGCAGGATTGAGCTACATCAATCTGGATGGCGAGATCGGATGCATGGTAAACGGAGCAGGTTTGGCCATGGCGACCATGGATATCGTCAAACACTATGGTGGCGAACCAGCCAATTTCCTCGATCTAGGAGGGGGCGCGGGGCCAGAGAAAGTTACCCAGGCATTAAATATCATCCTCTCAGACAGTGGGGTTAAAGCGGTACTCATCAACATCTTTGGCGGAATTACCCGCTGTGATGATGTAGCACGAGGGTTTGTTGAAGCGCTTAACTCATTAGATTTCATCGTACCCTTTGTAATCCGTCTTGTTGGGACCAATGACGTAGAAGGACGAGAGATTTTGGCAGCGGCCAATCTAACAAACGTCATCACCGCAACCAGCCTCTCGGATGCTGCGCAAAAGGCCGTAGCCGCCGCTAATGGAACAGCAGCAGAAGGAGCAAGCGCATGAGCATTTTAGTGAACAGTGATACCAGGGTGGTTGTCCACGGCATTACTGGGCGTCAGGGAACATTTCATACGAAACAGATGTTGGAGTATGGAACCCAAGTGGTGGCAGGGATACGCCCCGGCAAGGGCGGCGAATGGGCAGTGGGCAATGTCCCTATCTTTGATACAGCCCAAGAAGCTGTTGAAGCAACAGGTGCCAATACGAGTTTTATCATTGTTCCTGCCGGTGCCGCACCTGATTCGATCATCGAGGCAGCTGATGCGGGAATCGAATTGATCGTTTGTATTACAGAGCACATTCCTGTCTTGGATATGGTTAAAGTAAGAGCATATTTGGATACCATGAGTGCCCGATTAATTGGCCCGAATTGCCCTGGACTGATTACACCTGGACAGGCGAAAGTTGGCATCATGGCCGGCCACATCCATACCGCAGGCAACGTGGGCGTTGTGAGTAAGTCAGGTACGCTTACTTATGAAGTTGTCTATGCACTAACTTCGCGAGGAATCGGGCAAAGCACAGCCGTAGGTATCGGTGGAGATCCAATCGGCGGGACTACATTTGTAGATGTATTGCAGATGTTCGAAGAAGATCCTGGTACAGAGCAAATTGTGATGATCGGTGAAATTGGCGGGACAGATGAACAGAAAGCAGCCCAATTTATTGCAGAGAATATGAGCAAACCCGTTTCAGCCTTTATTGCAGGGCAAACGGCTCCTCCTGGACGGCGCATGGGGCATGCTGGTGCCATTGTTTCGGGTGGTGAGGGAACAGCAGCCGAAAAGATGGAAGCGCTCAATGATGCAGGTGCAAAGGTAGCAAAAATTCCAGATGAGTTAGCCGATATGGTTGCGCAAAATATTTCTTAGGATACAAAACAAACCAAGGATTTGTTAAATCCCTGGTTTGTTTCCTACATTCACCATGAGCAAGTTATGAACCGCTTGTTTCAGTGTGCTTGAATATGAGGTGTTTTGTTCAGTAACTTCATAGAATATTCGCTATCTGTGCTGATAAGCCCTAAGCTGATTGCACGCATAGCAGCCTCAGTTCGACTCCCTACACCCATTTTATTAAAGATATTGCTTAGGTGTGTTTGCACTGTTCGCTCAGAGATGCACAAACTTTGGGCAATCTCCTTATTGGTTTTGGCATCAAGCAGTTCAACCATCACATCTAGCTCGCGTCGAGTCAAGGCGCTATCCCCTATCCCCATATGGGTGATAGCCTGATTTTTGGTTTTCACATTCTTATGATACTTGCGAATGCGCTTCATCATATCAGCATCATAGAAAGTCTTGTTTTCTGCAGCAAGCTTTATTGTTTCGACCAAGTTCTGACGAGATGTATCTTTCAGTAGAAAGCCCGATGCGCCCGCATCGAACATTTCCACAAGCTGCTCATCTTCATCCATAGAAGTTAGACAGACTACTGCAACCTCTGGTAGTAATTCAAAGAGCTTACGAGTAGCGTCAATACCAGACATGTGAGGCATCTGAATATCCATCAACACCACATCGGGGCGTAAACCATGCTTAATTTTTTTTAGTAGTTCCTCTCCGTTAGATACCTCATCAAGTACTGCGATGTTTGTATCGTCTTCTAATAGTTTACGAATTCCTTTACGAATCAAACCGTGATCATCTGCCAATACAACTCGAATCTGCGACATAGGTCATTGCTCCCTCTCGACAAGCCGACCGCGGCATCTAGTGTTTGATAGAATCGCTGATGGGTAAGTTGATGTTTATTCATTTTGACACATTTGGATGCCACAAATGATTAGGTACAGAAATCTAATCATCCATGATTTTCCACAAAAAATCAATAGTACTTTTGTCCTATTTCTAGCACGTTCACCTGCTATTTTTTCTGTTTTATGAAATAAAAAAGGCTTTCAGTCGTTAAAATATTCGGTAGAATATAAAGAGGAGCCAGATGGTTTTCTCTAAATAGAGCCTATCATAACTCAAGTAGAAGCAGGGGAATCTCGGCCTCTAGACGCGTTAGACCACCATGATAGCCGTAACTTGTCATGCTATATTTCCCTTTCTCGTACCACCAAACTGATTCTCCAGCATAGGGTAAAATGACCAGATTCCCCAGCCGTCCCGTCAAAGCGGGTGAAAAGGGTGGTGCTCCAAAGTAACCTAGGGCTAATAGCTCATCGGTCTCAACCACATCTGCAATACCGGCAAGACCTTGCGCTAAACTATGTTTTGCGTCGGACAAAGCGTCAGCTTCGATATAGAGAAACATATCTCGTGGTGAACCCGCTGGGACAATTGGCTGTCCTTGCCGCGTTTTTCGAAAAGTCTGTATAACATCCTTTAGGGATGGATCTAGATTGAGATAGACAACGGTGTTTGGATCGACACTGATATGACCATGATCTGCCGTGACCATTAGCAGAGTCTTATTGCGGTGGCGCAACGAACCAAGTGGCTCTAGTAACTGATTTTCTAGGAGGGTCAGTAGGGTGGTAATTTCAGCCTCACTTTGAGGCGAAGTTGGACCATAGGCATGATTGATCGTATCGATCTTATCAAAATAGAGAAAGAAGTAAGCAGGCTTTTGACCTTGTGCCAGAATAAGGTGAAGATTGGACAGAGCCTCAGGAAGTGTACGGTAAGGAATGACTTCTGCACCCTGAAAGACGACATCCGAATAGGTTGATGGTGTGTATTCACGATGTTGGAAGAGATGAGAGGCAACTCCCTCTTGGCGCAACGTCTGATAGAAAGTTTGGGTAGGATAGAGTTTATCCGGTTGGATCCCTGCCCCCTTCAACGTATCACGGTGAGTAGTCCCGGCAAAGGAGAAAAGGAGCGGAGCAATCAACGCATCAAGCAGAGGTTCATAATAAGTCCATTCATACATGCCGCTTTGGCCAACCGGTAGAGCAGTATGGATTGTCGTCACATGAGACGTTGTAGTCGATGGGAATTGTGAAGTCCACCGGGCAGCAATGCCGTCCTGTTGAAAACGGCGGAGAAACGGATAGTCCTGACTGTACTTCTCAAAAAATTGCCAGCCAAAACTGTCAATAAAGAGTAGAATGATCACATCATACTGTTCGGCCAACCCGCTTAAGGAATTGAGTTGGGTCACGCTGTTCGGATTCCCAGTCAGCAAGCTACGGGTGAGCATTGGGATATCGGCAAAGCAGCCTTGCCCATATTGAGGTTTGATAAAATCGCTGTTGAGTGTAGTCATGTTCTCCAATTCAATTTGCATAGGAACAGATAAATTATAGACATACCATCATTAGACCACAAGGCTATGAGCAGTTGTAGGCATATTGAGTAATCTTTGCACCATAATTATACTTCACTCACGGGTAGATCAGAACAAATCGAGCTTGTACCAAAACCTGAATGGCACCTTACACGGTTGAAATCGGGTTAGATTCAAATATGTGGGGTTCAGCAATGCTTAGCGTATAATTCCTTTCTATGATCCAGCTAGTTCCGCACTTTATTCTAGAGAAACACAGCGTAGGCCAAACAAAAGGAGCGATGGAGGCGGTTACCCTCTTCATCGATATTTCTGGTTTTACAGCGCTGACCGAGTCGCTTATGGCCAATGGGCGGATCGGTGCTGAAGTTTTGGCCGATACACTACAAGCCATTTTTACTCCCCTTGTGGAAGCAATTTACGCGCGTAACGGATTTGTGGCCAGCTTTGCGGGGGATGCGCTCATTGCGCTCTTCCCGATTGCCGATGAGTTTAATTTGAACCCATCGAGGATACCCAGACAAAAACAGGTAGAACACGGAAGCCGGGGTGAGAGCTGGGACGAGAGCTGGGACGAGAGTTGGAAAGAGAACAGAAACAACGCCATTCATTATGCTCTTCTTGCTGCATGGGAAGTAAAGGAGCATATGATGGAAAGCAAAGAGATCCAGACCGAGTTTGGTCTTTTCCATTTTGCCATCAAAATTAGCCTAGCGTGGGGCATGGTCGAATGGTTAATCTGGCGAAGCCAAGAGAGTGAACGGCTAAAACAACCATGTGCTTACGCCTTTTTAGGCGATGCAATTGATCAGGCAATTGCTAGTGACAGCTTGGCCAAACCAGAACAGATCGTCTTGAATCAGGATCTCTGTAATCTGCTCCCTCCCTACGTAAACTGGACACCACTCGAAGGTGGTAGCGGACTGTTGAAGGCGCTGAATCTCTTGTCCTTTGCCGAATTTGTACCCGTAATGGATACGGCAAAGCCAAGCATGGGACTCAGCAAAGAATCCAAAAAGGAACCCACTAACGATCAACGGTCAAACACCAGAGCCCCAGCTAACATGGATCCAGAGACCTTGGCCAGGTTGGCTGATTTTTATCCATCTCAGCTTCTTGAATCCCAATTACAGGGCGAATTTCGGCCCGTGGTGAGCCTATTTCTTGGCATTCAATCCCTGCCAGTTCCTGGGACAAAAGAAGATCCAATACCGCTGATTCTGAAACTCCTTCACCAATATGATGGGTTTCTGTGCCGGGTAGATCGAAGTAACGACAACAATCGTCTGCTCATCTTTTGGGGTGCGCCAGTCAGCCATGAAAACAATTTAGAGCGGGCACTAGAGTTTTGCCTTGCAATTAAGCGAAATATAACTATCCCGATTCGGGCAGGAATTACCTATCAAATCGGCTATGCAGGTTTTATCGGGGCTACCCAACGTGCCGAATATACTTGTTATGGCTCTCATGTAAACTTGGCTGCACGTCAGATGTTTACAGCGCCATGGGGAGAGATCTGGCTCGATCAAGATACGGCACAACGCATCTCACATACGTTCGATATTTCACCTATTGGGGATTTGCGCTTTAAGGGATTTCTTCATTCCCAATCTGTTTTCATGCTCCAAGGTCTTCGCTCTACACCTGCAGGACGATTCTTCAATGGGGAAATATGTGGTAGAGAGTTAGAGCTACATACTTTAAAGGAGGCGGTCCAACCTATCTTTGCAGGGAAGTTTGCTGGCATTATTGGGGTTACAGGAGAAGCAGGTATCGGCAAGAGTCGATTACTCTATGAGTTAATCCAATCCATCCAGCAAAGAGAGCCGAATGTGGAACTGGTCCATTCGCAAAGCGATGAAATTCTACGCCACTCCCTCAACCCATTTCGTTACCACCTTCGTTCGTACTTTGGGCAGACTCGCAGTGCGACACAGGCCAAGAACAAGGCGAATTTTAATGCAAAGCTCGATGCATTGCTGGAACAATTCTCTATGGTGGATTCACCAGGTCATGAGCTTGCCAGCGAAATTGATAGAACGCGTTCTGCCTTAGGGGCTATCCTCGACCTCCATTGGGAGGGATCCTTCTATGAGCAACTTGAACCACAACTACGGTTTGAGAATACGCTTACTACGCTAAAAAACTTTTTGTTGGTACGAGCGTTGCTGGCACCGCTTGTTTTACTCATAGAGGATGCCCAGTGGCTCGATGACGATTCACTCGGTTTTCTGCAGCGGCTGTTCCGCAATATTGAAACATTTCCTATCGCGGTACTCATTTCTAGCCGGAGGGGGATCGAGATCGAGGCTGTTCCGCTTCAGGTAGTGCCACTTCAGCCTCTGCATAAAGAGGCCACTCAAGCGCTGGCCATGGATCGATTGGGAGTGACCCTTTTACCTGAACAGGCTGAACAACTAGTCGAACGAACCGAAGGCAATCCCCTTTTTATCGAGCAGCTTCTGCTCTATTTACAGGACAATGATCTACTCTTTCAACAAAAATCTGATCTACTGCTTCCTGATGATGCCCAGGCCGTTTTGGTTGCACGACTTGACCGGCTAACCGAGGAGATCCGTCAAGTTGTTCAGACTGCGGCTGTACTAGGGCGGGAGTTCGATGTCCCCATATTGAGCCGAATTTTGGGTGATGACCACGACATTCAGACCAAGGTTCGCCAAGCCACCGACGAGTCCATTTGGTACTCGATGAATGAACTACGTTATCTCTTCCGGCACACCTTACTTAGAGAAGCAGCCTATGGCATGCAATTACGAGCGCGATTACGACACCTTCATGCTACTGCGGCCACTGCCATCGAAACGCTTTATAGTGAGAATCTTACGACCCATTATGGGGAAATTGCTTATCATTACGAAATGGCCGGCAAATTCAGAAAGGCGTTAGATTACTCTTATAAAGCCGGTCAAATTGCCAAAGAGAATTATAAAAACCGAGAAGCATTAGAACATTACGAGCGAATGCTCAAATATCTTAAACCAGAAAAGCAAGGTCTTGAGCGCCTGAACGTTCTCCAAAAACAAGCAGAGGTACTCCGCTTTACCGACCGCTATGAAGAGGCATTGGCAGCTTTAGAAGAAGCCGCCAAGCTCGGTGCAGATCTTGATTTGACAATAGAGGTTGGCAAAATATCGATTAGTATGGGAAGCATTCAAGTACTGAAAGGTGAATTTGAGAAAGCAGAGAGCTTATTGCTTCAGGGTATATCTGTTCTCCAAACAGTCTATGCACATGCAGAATTGGGTCTTGCTTACCGAGAATTGGGCAACGTTTGGGAAGGGCTTGGCGACTATGATCGGGCTTCGGCATACTACCAGCAAGCACTTGAAGCCTATGAACTAGGTCAGGATCCGTCGGGCAAAGCGCGAACACTCATTGGGCTTGGGATTGTGGCTTGGAATGAAGGGGCCTTTAAGCTAGCCGAAGAGTTATACAAACAAAGCCGACGCATCTTTGAAGAATTGAATGATCAATACAATGCGGCCATAGCCAATACAAACTTAGCCAATGTCGCTTTGGTACGTAAAGATTGGGGAACAGCCAGGGCATATTACGAGAGTAGCCTAGAGACCTTTCGACAATGTGGCAACACCATGTCACAGGCAGCTATATTAGGGAACTTAGGCATCGTGTATTATAACATAGGGGATTACGCCGCATCGCGCGAGTGCAATTTAGCTTCCTATACCATCAATTGGGAGATCGGCTCAGTAGAGGGGGCCATTTATAACAAGATTAACCTGGCCAATATTGCAATCATGCTTGACGATGTTAATGAAGCAGCCCTGAACATCCAAGCAGCCCTGCAGCTTTCCTACCAACTTCGATCTCCTCGTCTTATGCTAGAGGCTCTACTACCCAGCGCCAACTTTTATCAGGCCATAGCCGAGCCAGAAAAAGCGCTCTTTCTGTGCGCAATTGTGCGTATGCATCCAGCTACTCACGCATATCTACAAGAGATGTTTGAGCCTATCGAGTCTGAATTAGCCGTTGATGTATCAGCGGGAATACGCCAGCAAATTGAAGATCAAACCCAAAATGTATCATTAGATGAGCTGGTTATTCAATTGAGTTCTGGTAATTTACAGACGGCAACAATTTTATCAATCCATTAAAACAGCAAAAAGCAATCTTATGACAGAAGCGAGTTCAGCGGGCAGACTTACTGTTCGTCTCTTTGGTACCCCTCGATTTCAAATTCAGGAAGGTCAGGATCTCACCATACGAATGACCAAATCCAAAGGTATCTTGGCTTATTTGGCATCCACGGGTGAAGAAAAGTTGCGTAGTACATTGGCAGGTCTTCTTTGGTCTGATATGCTGGAAACTTCGGCGCGGGCCAATCTGCGGGCAGCCATCACCAGCCTCCGCAAAGAGGTGGGTGATTATTTACTTGCAACACGCCAAAGAATTGGCCTCGATCCCACAATGGATATTTGGGTAGATAGCCGCGAGATAGAACGTCTTTGGCAACTGTGGCAGAGACGAGAGGCTGAGGTCGATCCTTCCGACATTCGTATCCCTTTACGGAGCGTTCTAGCTCAAGCAGATAATGAGTTTCTGGATGGATTAAGCATTCCCGATGCACCACTCTTTGAAGAATGGATCTTGCTAGAACGAGAGCGTTACAACCAAATTGTTATTGACGCCCTAACGGCAATGACAGTCTATGCTATTGAAAATCATCTTATAGATGAGGGTATTGAAGATGCAATTCAGATCCTAAGGCTAGATCCTTGGCGAGAATCGGCCCATCGTCACCTGATTCACCTTTATGCTCTACAGGGTCAACGGGTAGCCGCGTTGAACCAGTTTGAAAAATGTCGCGAATTGCTGCAGGCAGAATTTAATGTTCATCCTGAGGCATCAACCTTGGCTCTCGTCGAGCGGATTAGACAAGGAACTATTGTCCCAATTTCGGAGGAGATATCGGATGGACAAGAAATCAGTTCGTCGAAAGAAGCAGGAACCCAGCCAGTAGACCTAGCCAGTGATCCAGTTCAACTGATGCCCCCACCGACTAATTTGCCCACACCCACAACCCTCTTCTTTGGCCGTGCCGAAACACTTATAGAGATCCAGCGATTGCTAGTAGAAGAAACTTCCTGCCAAGTGCTTACACTAGTTGGCCCTGGTGGGATTGGCAAGACTAGGCTCGCCTTAGAGGTAGCTCCTATACTGGTAGAAGAATTCCCCCATGGTACCTATTTTGTATCCTTTACCACCGTTAGTAGGTTGGATCAGATCGTTTTGGCCATTGCTGAAGTACTGAATTTTTCTTTTTACGGTGATGTAGATCCACAAGTTCAGCTCATTCAGTATCTGAATGACAGACAGATGCTTTTTGTTCTGGACAATTTTGAACATCTAGTAACTGGGGCTGACATTCTCTCCCATATCCTCCAAGGCGCACCCGCATTGCGGATGTTGATAACATCTCAGGAACGGCTCAACCTACATGAGGAATGGGTACTATCGGTAGATGGGCTAACCTGTCCATCATTTAACCAAATTGCTCACTGGCCAGAGCACAAGGTAGCCCAACTACTCGACCCCAAAAGCAAACCACCTTTCCTAGGATATAGTGCGCTAGAGTTATTCGTTCAGCGAGCCAAGCTAGTTCGCGGCGATTTTGCTTTATCTGAGGAAGAATTGTCAGCGGTTGTTCGCATTTGTGAAATGGTTGACGGGGCACCATTGGGTATTGAACTCTCAGCGGTGTGGGTCAAAATGCTAAGCTGTCGTGAAATTGCCGATGAAATAGAGCAAAATTTGGATTTTCTTACAACTTCACTCCGCAATTTGCCCCAAAGACATCGCAGCCTACGAGCAGTGTTTAATCATGCTTGGAGCCTCTTGCTTTCTGAAGAACAAGCGGTCTTTCGCCGCCTTGCTATCTTTGCAGGCCCCTTTAGCCGCCAGAGTGCCCAAGCCGTGGCGGATGCATCGGCATTAGATCTGATCGCCTTAGTTGATAAATCGTTGGTTCACAGCAGGGACTCAGGGCAATTTATGCTCCACGGTCAACTTAAGCAGTATGCGGCAGAGCATCTATCTCAGAATAGTAACGAGTTGGCAGAATTACGCCAGCGTCACGGAATTTACTTTGCCAACTATCTTCAAGAGCGTAACCAAGAGCTAAAAGGCAGCGTACAGAAAGAGTCACAAGAAAAGGTATTGACCGAAGTTGTGGATGTCATAGAAGAAGCACGGGCGGCATGGCGTTGGGCTGTTCAACATAAAGAACTTGAGCAGATTGGAAAGCTGCTCGATACGCTTTTTCGAGTCTATGAGATGCGCAGTTGGTTCCAAGAGGGTGTTGAAAATTTTGGCAACGCCATTGAGCAGATTTCAGAACATATAGAATCAGAGCATACTGACCATTCCGGTCAAAGTCCTTCTACTCAGGCATATTCTAGCAGTAATCAGGTAGAATGGCGTCATTTACTTGGACAATTGCTTGCTCGGCAGGGCTGGTTTCAATTTCAGCTTGGTCGGTCCGATTTGGGACGAACACAACTTGAACAAGCACTGAGCAATCTCCACGACACAGCAGATCAGTCAGAGCTGATATTCGTTCTTAACTATTTGGGAGCTGTTTATCGAGACGCAGGCGAGTACGACTTGGCCGAAGAGCGCTTGCAAAGAAGCTTGCAACTCTGCCAGGACATTAATGAGCTGTTTGGGCATACGGTAGCACTTAATATTCTTGGGAACGTTTATTACCTTCAGGGGAATTATGATGAAGCTCAGCGACTCTGCCGGGAAAGTTTAGACATTAAACGAGCGATTGGAGATAGATGGGGTGTGCGCTTCTCGTTATCCTACTTGGGCGTGATTGCGGGGCTTCAAGGGAACCACCAAGAGGCTGAGCAACTGTTCCGCGAGAGTTTGGCCATTGCGGAGGCAATTGATGATCGACGTGGTATGGGTAACTGCTTGACAAATTTAGGCAATACAGTGGCTGCTCGCGGAGCCTATGAGGACGCGAAGCGTTTCCATCAGCGGGGGCTTCATATCTATGCGCAAATTGGGAATGAACTGGGTGTGATCAAGTCCCACACCCAGCTTGGCGAATTGGCCATCCAAGAAACAGACTTTTCTCGCAGTTGGATTCACTTAGAAACGGCTCTTGTAAAAGCCCAATCGATTGGTTCTCTTCCAGCCATAGGTGAAGTGCTCTTCAGCATTGCCCTCCACCATATGGAATCTGCCTACTATCAAGAGGCACTCGACATACTTGAGATTGTTCAAACTCATCCAGCGATTACACAGGGTATCCGAGATAAGGCACTTACTCTAACAGAGAAGCTTAGCCAGATTTCTAGCTCCATGCCAGCGGCTCCACCTGACGTGGCAAACCAAGCAAAGATGCTCCTTTCCGCAACGCCGCCTGTTAAAGAGGCCACAGATGAGTCGGTAGCCGCATTGGTTACAAAGATCTTAGAAAACGTTCAATCCCCAGGTCGTATTCCCGAGAATGAAAAAGCGTCGGTTATTCTTTCGTAGTGAGCTAAGCTACCCGCCAGTCATAGAGAGCCGTGGCGACCCATGTTGGCGGGGGCTGGTTATATAGTTCGGTGGCATCACTATAGGTCAAGTCAACTATTTCACCACGGAGCGGTCCTCGCAAGTAGCGAAACAGTTGGCCCGCATCGCGTGCATCGCTTTTCGCATCAACGCAATGTTGATTATAGCCCCAGTAATCGCCATCCTCTAGAAGTTTGATGCCTTCATTTATACTTTCCCGAGCCAACTCAAGCCCACCCTGGTCTGGCATATATGACTCCTCTGGCGGTGTGCCATAGCCAATACCATGATGAAAGGGATCAGCAGTCGAGACGATGACCGCATCTTGGGCTAGTTGGGCAACCTCCTCCACCCCTGGAAGCTGTTCTGGCTTCCCCCCAGCCAAATACGGATAGCGTTCAATCACTTCTGGCCCATTGATGCCACGTCGTTTTGTCTCAGCAGCCCAGAAGTGTCGCCAGCTAATCAAAGCATGATCGTGACGCCACTCTTGCCGCTCTCCATCGATTCCTGTCCCTTGAATTCCCCAGAATTTCTCTTGTGTTACATCACCACCATTAGCGACACGAATGCGAGCTTCCTCCATCTCCTCGGTAAATGCGTGAAGTACACTCAGCACTAGCACCCGCTCCGCGCCACTGTTCAGGCATGCCTGAACCGCTGTTGCGATTTGATGACCACATTCAGCTACTCCTGCATGAGGAAAAACGATCACGCCACCAGCCGGCAGCGTGCTGGAGAGATCCCATTGTTCGGCCTTCTCCAATAACTGAAGTGTCCCTTCGTTGCCCAATGCAGCATGCTCCCGTGCGTATAGTTCATGAATGCGTTTCCTCATCTGCTGTCGTCGATCGGCTGCCATGTTTGCCTCCAGTGCGATTATCTTCTCTTTCTATGATTGGATACTCGGTAGCTCCCAATATCAATGAGAAACTCCCCTTCACTCAAAACGAATTTGTGCTCTGCTGATGTACTTCGCCAGAAAAGTCTTTTCCCGACTCGTATCCTATCTACTCAGAATATTTTGAAAAGAGAGAACAGAACTTTTCTGACCATCTGTACGAATAGAGAGGAGCCATTGGGAGCCTTTTGTCTGGTATATGTCAGGTAATGACAGAAGACGCAGATAGAATGAAATTATCTTTATCCCCTCTCGTCATCTTCGTCTTTATTAACTACACTCATCCAATAGGCGATAACACCTGATTCATTTCTGTCTCGTTGATTTCCTAGCCTGACCAATCCACAAAAGTAGTCACAAAAAGCCTTTATTATGCGATTTATAACATGCTTCGCTAGAAAAGTGAGAGACTTTTATGTTATAATCACATGGTGTATGCTGAGTATGCAAATCACTTACTCCTTAATGTTGAGTTCTGAAAATTCCCCTGGTCAGAAACAGTTTACCTAGTTTGGTCATGCATAATAAATTTCAAACCATGCCCAAGCGAAGTATATCCAACCAATATTTTTGTCAATAGTACCTTATCCAAACGTCCTAGAAAATCTGCTCAGAAACTAAGATCCAAGTCAAGACGGAACCAAAGAATGGGTTTCCCCCGCTTTTTGGGGCTTATTGAGGTAAGAGTAGCCACTAAGAAGAAGTCAAGGACTTGTGGCGGATGGCACGTTCGCAGCCATCTCTTGACAGGCTTTTACCTGTGGTTTTGACTGAGTAATTACCGTTGGCATATTCATATCCCCAAGTTCTGCATAGTTCGCCAGGTTAATCTTGCCCTAATTTTGTGCAATTCGGCCTAGACATCGCACAAAAAGAGAGGAGATCCCCATCTATATAGTGACAAGCCCAATCTTATGGAGGCAAGTCTCATCTTCTCGTATATGCTTCTTGTACTCATCGGGACAAGATTCATCTGAGCATCTGTATAGGCAGCTCCGTTTGAAAATCGGGGCCTGATCCCTTAGATAGCCTATAGGAACAGAGCCGATTTCAATACGACGGCTGAATAAATCATATTAATTCTTAATATCCCAAATTAGGAGGAGCTTCGTTATGGAATGGAGTTCGATCATACCGTGGTTGATCATCGGTTTTTTACTCGGGTGGCTACTCGAATTTCTCATCGATTATTTCTTTTGGAATCGGAAATGTAAAGAATGTGAGGAAAAGGCGGGGGCAGAAATTTCTGAGCTCCGCGGGTCTATTTCGGCACTAGAAGACGCAGTTTCTATCGAACGCAATGCCAAAGTGGACTTGCAGACCCGCCTCAGTTTGATCAATGCTGAAGAATCTGTCATCGGCAGTCGATTAGGCATGCTAGTTGGCGCAGGCGGCCTGCTTTCTAGTCTTGGCACAGCATTTACGGCCGATGAGGACGCTGAAACAGAAGAGCAAATTGCCAGGATTCAGGCCCAATTTGAGGCCACCACCGATCTAGAAGACCAACTACGTCAATTAATGGCGGACTTGGATGCAGAACGCAACGCCAAGAACGAGTTTGAAGCCCACATCACATACCTACAAAACCAACTTGATGCACAACATGGTTACACGCTTGAGGAAGGTGACTTGGCACATAGCTCTGCCCCTGGCAGCACGGCCGCTTTGGCTGCACCTATTAGTCACCCCCGATCATCTCCCATGCCAACAGGCCAAGTGGATGTTGAACATAAGTCATTACAGCCCGATCTAAGCCGGCTTTATCAGGATTTGGAAGAGATCCGAAACGAAAATTTGCTGCTAGCAAAATCGGAAAACAATCTACAAGAACAATTCGACAACGCCCTCATCGAAATTACAAGCCTCCGTGCCTACATAGCAGAATTGAATGGTGACCCAAGCCACCATGTTGACCTAGGAAACCAGCTCCGCGCAGAATTTGATACCCGTATTCGAGAACTCAATAGCCAGCTTGGCCTCGAGCGCCAAGCCAAGGTTGAAGTCGATGCCCATATTCGAAAACTAGATACCGAACTTGAAGCCGAACGCGCAAACAAAGCTGAATATGAATCTCGCATCAGCGACTTGGACGCCAACGTGCATCGCAACACCAGACGTCTCGGTCTCTTTGCTGGAACGGGTGGACTAGTGGCTAGCCTAGGTGCAGCCTTGGGTGCGGAAGATGATAGTGCCGTTGAGGCACAGCTGAGCGCGCTTCAAGCAGAACTCGGTGGAAAAGATGGTCTAGAAAGGGAATTACAGGCTGTAAAGGATGAGCTTCAAACGGCCTCCAGCAGAAATTCCGAGCTAGAAATTCGTCTTGATGAACTCAATGCCCAGTTAGATGCTGAACGAAACACCAAAGCCGAATACGAATCCAAAATCGATGGGATTGATTCGGGAGCCAGCCTCGCCAGCAATCGACTAAATAAAGTAGCCAATATTGGGGGACTCATCGGTGGGCTGGGTACAGCCATCAGTGCAGAGAATGATGATGAGCTAGACGTTCGCCTGGGTGAGCTCAACGCTGAACTGAATGCCAAAGCGGATCTTGAAAATCAGCTTCGCCAGCTAATGGATGAGCTAGATAGCGAACGAGATGCCAAAACCATAGTTGAAACTCGGGCTGCACAGCTTCAGTCTGAGCTTGAAACAAAGGCTGAGATTCAAGCCAAATTAGATTCACTAGAAAGTGAACGAAGCCAACTCGAAAAGGATTTAGAGAGTACAAGAAGCGAAAATGCTCTTCTCATACGATCAGAGAAGAGCTTACAGGAACAATTCGACAATGCACTTCTTCAGTTAAATGAGCTTCGTGCTCAACTCTCTGCCCAGAGTGCGGATCTGGATACAATTCGTACGGACCATGACATCATTGTCCGTTCCGAAAGTGATCTGCGAGAAAAGTTTGACAATTC
The DNA here is from genome assembly GCA_039028975.1 of Chloroflexota bacterium. Lineage (GTDB taxonomy): Bacteria > Chloroflexota > Anaerolineae > Caldilineales > Caldilineaceae > JAHBNG01. The sequence continues at coordinate 7,368 of JBCCHB010000040.1, read as the reverse complement.
ACTTCTGGAAATCCAGGGCTTACGCGAACGCATCAGTGAATTAGATGGCGAAGTAAAGACGAAAAGAGAGAGCGAAGAGCGACTTCTTACCGAACTGGATGCAGCTCAGAGTACCACTGCAGAATTTGATGCTCGAATCAACCAGCTAACCAGCCAGCTTAATTTCGAACGTCAAGGAAAGCTAGAGGTTGAATCTCGCCTCAACGATGCCAATACAAATCTAGATCGCACTACCAACCGCCTAGGCCTTTTAGCCGGAACCGGAGGTCTTATGGCTAGCTTGGGAGCGGCCTTCGATTCTGATGATGATGAACAAATTCAAGCTCGTCTGACTGAGCTTCAGTCCGAACTCAAGGGTAAAGGGAAGCTTGAAGAACGGGTCCAAAGCCTTGAGTCTCAGCTGAGTAGCGTCCAAAGTGCTGTTACTGCGTATGAAGCTCAAATTGTAGATCTCAACCAGGAGTTGTCCGCCAAAGCAGCCCTCGAATCTGAGATAAAGTCTCTGCAGGATCAGCTGGACAATACAAATTCAACCTTTGAGGTCCGCGTCGCTCAGTTTCAAGATGAGCTAGATACTAAGGTGAATCTTGAGAAACAACTTCGCACGGAATTAGAGGCAGCCCACAATGCCCGTGCCGAATTTGAAGCCCACGTTGCTGAGCTCAACCAAGCATTATCCACCAAATCGGCTCTCGAATCTGAGTTCGAGGCAACGCGCACACAATTGAGCAGTGCTAACGCCGATTTCGAAGCCCGACTGGCTCAGTTGCAAGAGGAGTTGGATGCCAAGACGGCTGCCGAAGCCCAACTTCGTGAAGGACTCGATGCAGCCCAGCGTGCCCATTCTGAGCTCGATGTAAACCTCAGTGAGTTGACTAGCCAAGTTGATCTTGAACGCCAAAGTAAAATAGAGTACGAATCTCGAATAAGCGACCTGGATACCAACCTGAACCGCACCGCCAATCGGCTCAACCTCTTCGCCGGGACTGGTGGGCTAGTAGCACGCTTAGGAGCCGCCTTCGAATCTGATGATGATAATGAAGTCCAAGCTCGGCTGACTGAGCTTCAGGCTGAACTCAAAACCAAAGATGATCTCGAAAATGAGCTACAGAGAGTACAGGTTGAGCTTAGCCAACTTCAGCAGGATTTGGAGAAAATTCAAAGTGAAAAGGCACTGCTCAACCAATCTGAGATCAATTTACAGGCTGAGCTTGAAAATACAAACGGTCAACTGAATGACCTTCGTGGGCAACTATCGACTCAAAGCAGCGAACTCAATAGGCTCCAAAGCACCAATGCCGAACTCGGTGGCCAAATCGGTGAACTCAATCACCAGCTTGGGCTGGAACGACAGAGCAAGGCAGAATACCAATCTCGTCTTAGTGACTTGGACTCCAATCTCAATCGCACCACCAATCGACTCGGTCTCCTGGCTGGAACTGGCGGACTGGTTGCTAGCTTAGGGGCTGCCTTCGAATCCGATGATGATGGTGAGGTCCAGGCTCGCCTAGCCGAACTTCAAAGCGAACTCGACGCCAAGAACACTCTTGAAAATCAGCTACAGGCTCTGCAAGCTGAACTTGATGCGTCTCGCAACAATCGTACTGAACTCGATGCCCAAATCGGTGAACTCAATCGTCAACTTGAGCTGGAACGACAGAGCAAGGCAGAGTACGAATCTCATCTTGGTGAATTGGATTCCAACCTCAATCGCACTGCCAACCGTCTCGGCCTCCTGGCCAGAACCGGTGGATTGGTCGCCAGCTTGGGGGCTGCCTTCGAATCCGATGACGATAGTGAAGTTCAAGCTCGCTTAGCCGAGCTTCAAAGCGAACTCGACGCCAAGAATGCTCTTGAAAATCAGCTACAGGCTCTGCAAGCTGAACTTGATGCTTCTCGCAACAATCGTACTGAACTCGATGCCCAAATCGGTGAACTCAATCGTCAACTTGAGCTGGAACGACAGAGCAAGGCAGAATACGAATCTCATCTTGGTGAATTGGATTCCAACCTCAATCGCACTACCAACCGTCTCGGCCTCCTGGCCAGAACCGGTGGATTGGTCGCCAGCTTGGGGGCTGCCTTCGAATCCGATGACGATAGTGAAGTTCAAGCTCGCTTAGCCGAACTTCAAAGCGAACTCGACGCCAAGAGCGATCTGGAGAACCAGCTTCGGAACCTCAATGCTGAACTGGAAGCGGCCCAAAGTGCCACGGCTGAATATGACGCCCAAATTATCGATCTCAATCAGAAATTGTCGGCCAAAGCATCCCTTGAGTCTGAGCTTGAGACAATGCGTACCCAGCTCAACCAGACCAATGCCGACTTCGATAACCGCATCGCCCAACTGCAAAGTGACTTGGATGCCAAGACCAATCTAGAGAATCAGCTTCGCATCGATTTGGAGGCAGCTCAAAGCGCTAAGACCGATCTCGATGCTCGAATTAGTGAACTAACCAATCAGCTTGACTTGGAACACCAAAGCAAGCTTGAATATGAAGTTCGACTCGGTGAAGCTGATTCCAGCGCAAACCTCACCAACAATCGATTGCGTAAAATGGCTGACGCTGGGGGTCTGATTGGCAGCCTGGGTGCGGCCGTCAATTCTGACAATGACGATGAGCTAGAGGTCCGGCTGGGTGAACTAAATGCTGAGTTAAGCGCCAAAGCCGATTTGGAAGGTCAACTACGCACGCTCATGGATGAGTTAGAGGGTGAGCGGGATGCAAGGACATCGTCTGATGCGCACGTTGGCCAGCTTCAATCTGAACTCGAGGCCAAGGTCCAAGTCGAATCTGAAAGAGACTCGGTCCAAGTCGAACTCGGTCAACTTCAGCAGGATTTGGAGAAGATTCGAAGTGAAAATGCACTGCTTAACCAATCGGAGATCAATTTACAGGCTGAGCTTGAAAGTGCAGAGGGTCAATTGAATGATCTTCGTGTGCAATTGTCATCTCAAAGCACTGAACTCAATACCCTCAACAGCACCAATATTGAGCTCGATGCCCGCATCGGTGAACTCAATCACCAGCTTGAACTAGAGCGGCAGGGCAAGATTGAATACGAATCTCGTCTTGGCGACTTGGGTTCTAATCTCAATCGCACCACCAGTCGCCTCGGTCTCCTGGCCGGAACTGGCGGACTGGTGGCTAGCTTAGGGGCTGCTTTCGATGCCGATGATGATAGTGAAGTCCAAGCTCGTCTGGTTGAACTTCAGACTGAACTTGATGCCAAGAACGCTCTTGAAAATCAACTTCAGGAATTGCAGGCGGCATTTCACTCGGCTCAAGGTGTCAACACAGAGCTTGATAACCGCATCGGCGAACTTACTATCCTGCTTGATGCAGAACGTCAGAGCAAGCTTGAATATGAAGCTCGACTTGGTGAAATTGATTCCGGTGCGAACCTGACCAACAGTCGGTTGCAGAAAGTCGCGAACGTTGGAGGGCCCATCGGTCGATTAGGTGCGGCCGTCAATTCTGACAATGACGGTGAGCTAGAAGTCCAACTGGGTGAACTAAATGCTGAGTTAAGCGCCAAATCGGATTTGGAAGAACAACTACGCACGCTCATGGATGAGTTAGAGAGCGAACGGGATGCAAGGACGTCGTCTGACGCGCGCGTTGGCCAGCTCCAATCTGAACTCGAGGCCAAGGTCCAAGCCGAATCTGAACGAGACTTGGTCCAAGTCGAACTCAGCCAACTTCAGCAGGATTTGGAGAAGATTCGAAGTGAAAATGCACTACTCAACCGATCGGAGATCAATTTACAGGCTGAGCTTGAAAGTACAGAGAGTCAACTGAATGACTTTCGTGTGCAGTTGTCATCTCAAAGCACCGAACTCAATACCCTCCACAGCACCAATGCTGAACTCGATGCCCGAATCGGTGAACTCAATCACCAGCTTGAATTAGAGCGGCAGAGCAAGGCTGAATACGAATCTCGTCTGGGTGACTTGGATTCTAACCTCAATCGCACCACCAATCGACTCGGTCTACTGGCCGGAACCGGTGGGCTGGTGGCTAGCTTAGGAGCTGCTTTTGATGCCGATGATGATAGTGAAGTCCAAGCTCGCCTAGTTGAACTTCAGACCGAACTTGACGCCAAGAACGCTCTTGAAGATCAGCTACAGGCTCTGCAAGCTGAACTTGACACTTCTCGCAACAATCGTAAGGAACTCGATGCCCGAATTGGTGAACTCAATCACCAGCTTGAACTAGAGCGGCAGAGCAAGGCTGAATACGAATCTCGTCTGGGTGACTTGGATTCTAACCTCAATCGCACCACTAATCGACTCGGTCTACTGGCCGGAACTGGTGGGCTAGTGGCCAGCTTAGGAGCCGCTTTTGACGCCGACGATGATAGTGAAGTCCAAGCTCGCCTGGTTGAACTTCAAACCGAACTTGACGCCAAGAGCACTCTTGAAAATCAGCTACAGGCTCTGCAAGCTGAACTTGACACTTCTCGCAACAATCGTAAGGAACTCGATGCCCGAATCGGTGAACTCAATCACCAGCTTGAACTAGAGCGGCAGAGCCAAGCTGAATACGAATCTCGTCTGGGTGACTTGGATTCTAACCTCAATCGCACCACCAATCGACTCGGCCTCCTGGCTGGAGCTGGCGGACTGGTTGCTAGCTTAGGGGCTGCTTTTGATGCCGACGATGATAGTGAAGTCCAAGCTCGCCTGGTTGAACTTCAGACCGAACTCGACGTCAAGAACGCTCTTGAAAATCAGCTTGGGAGCCTGAAAGCGGAACTGGAGGCGGCCCAAAGTGCCACGGCTGAGTATGAAGCCCAAATTATCGATCTCAATCAGAAATTGTCTGTCAAGTCGGACTCTGATTTGGATGCTAGCTCATGGCAGATTGAGTCAAGTACGGAAACACAAGATATCAACTATCAAGCGGGTAGCTTAGCAAATATGCCCAAATTCAAGTGGGTAGATGCCAAGGATGACCTCAAGAAGATCAATGGAATCGGTCCAGTAATGGAGAAAAGGCTGTATGAAGCAGGCATAGCGACCTATGAGCAGCTTGCCGATGCGGCTCCCGACCGACTCTATGAAATTGTTGAGGCCAAGGAATGGCAAAAGGTTGATACACCGAGTTGGATAGTCCAAGCTCGTCAGATGAAGAGCAGTGGCAAGATTATGGTCCTTGAAGACACCACCATTGTGGGGCGGGAAGGGGACGAACTACGCCAATCACTTAATGACGCAGTAGCCGAAGTTGCCAGACTGCGGGCAGAATTGAGCGCCAAGCCTAAGGCACCGCGCCAAGCCCCTAGTCGTAAGATGAAAAATCAGCTAGAGGCGGCCCAGCAAGAGATCAATCGGTTGCGCAGTGGCGCTCGTCGAATTGGGCGTGATCATCTTCAAGCTATCGAAGGGATCTCAGCAGAGACTGAAGGTCGCTTCTATGCAGCCGATATTACGAGTTACTTGGAATTAAGCGAGCATGGTAGCCATGAGTTAACCGAAGTATCCCAAGTCGATCCTGAAGTGAATACGGTCCTTTGGATTCGTCAAGCTAATGAAATTCTGGCTGGTCAACGTCGCGGCTATAACCGATTGCAAGACATTGAAGGCATTGGCGCAACATATCAACAGCGCCTCTTTGATGCTGGTTTCTATACTTACTATGACGTTGCCAATGCCACAATTGATGAATTGCGCCAAGCGATAGAGGTTGAAGGAGAAAGTACGAAGGTCGACTTAACAAACTGGATACATCAAGCCTACGACATTGTTGGCGGAACCTTTATAACAGGACGCGGAGGCCGACTTGGCGCGGGCGGGCATGCAGCCGATTATGCGGTCACTACCACAGATCAGCGAGATCGGTTGTCAGATATCTTAGGTGTTGGAGCTGTCTATCAACGTCGAATGTATGAAGCGGAAATTTTCACCTTTGAGCAGGTAGCAGCAACTGACGTTGAACGGCTCCATGAAATCTGCCGTATTCAAGCTTGGCAGGATGTCGATCTAGAAGATTGGAAGGCCCAAGCAAGCACGTTAGCGCAAGCGAGCAAATAGAGCATCTGGAGTTTAGCATAGATGGCACTAGTGTCATCTATGCTAAAGCTGGGTTTAACAGACAGAGGAGAGTCTTCAGTGACAGCAGAAACATGTTGTAATGACGAAGCCGTTGGTCGGCATCGTCGTTGGAAATGGCTCACAGGCTTACTCTTGGCGCTGCTCGCAATGTTACTATTGTTGCTACGCAGTTGCTTAGGGGGAGATGTTGTAGCGCCACTAATCTTAGCCCCAATTAGTGGGGCTGAGCTGCCCGTAGGTAAAATCACGTTTAGCGGTACGGGTGAGCCGAATTCTACAGTTGAACTTTTCATGGGTGATGTAGCGTTAGGAGAAACCCTGGTAGATGCAGATGGTGCCTGGCAGATGAGGGCCAATATTGAAGAGGCAGGGATATATAACTTTTCGGTTAGTGGGACTAATTTGGATTCCGGGGATGTTATGGCCGAGTCAGCTAATGTGCTCGAACTTTCGTTTGTTGAGTCAGACTCGCCACCGATGGAAGTGGAAGCTAACGAAGACGTCAACGCCATCCTTACAGCATCGGCACCGAGCATAATCATGCCAGCCTCGTCATTTTTTACCCTTGGTCCTATCGAAATGGTTGGCACCAGCGACCCATTCGCTCGCGTACAATTCCTCCTAGGTAGAGAAGCCGTGGCTATAGCGGAGGCCGACGCGGATGGGAATTGGCACTATACCCTCAGCTCTCTCGATGCAGGTGATTACACATTTACGGCGAATACCCTAGATGGAGATGGCAACGTTATCGCTTCTTCAGAGGAATATATCTTTACCATAGGTGGAGAGGCTGGTACGCTTGACCTCACCAACTCAGAGGATCCCAGCTTTGTGCTGCCTGTCCTCAGTGCCCTTCAGGGCGGTGCCTTTGACCTTTCTGGAAGTGGTACACCTGGGCATATGGTTGAATTTATCGTCAACGATGAGGTTTATGGCTCCACAGCCGTCGATATCGATAGGCTTTGGCACTACACCTTCAATTTCGCCGAATCGGGTAACTACACCCTTTTCGTCAACACCCTAGATGGGGATGGCAATGTCCTTGCTTCTTCAGAGGAACATAGCTTTACCGTGGACGGAGAGGCTGCCACACTTGACCTCGCCAACCCAGTTACACCTACCTTCGAGCTACCCGATCTTAGCACTCTTCAGAGTGGCGCCTTTGACCTTTCTGGAAGTGGCACACCTGGTAATACCATTGAATTCATCGTGAATGGTGAGGTTCATGGATCCACAGAGATCGATACCGATGGGCTTTGGCTATACGCCTTCAATTTCGCCGAATCGGGCGGCTACACCCTTACAGCTAG
>JBCCHB010000039.1:0-108477 GCA_039028975.1 Chloroflexota bacterium | reverse complement strand
GGATCGGACACGCTGAACGCGATATTCGAGGAGTATTACCGTCAGTTTCCGCCTTATACTGGTGACTAGGAATCCCTGTGAAGGGTCGGAAACAAATTAATATCTTTAGTGCACCAACAAAAGATCTAGTCTGAGATCTAGGAATCCCTGTGAAGGGTCGGAAACGAAATCGTGATTGTAATCATGTCTTCCATAATTTAGTCTGAGATCTAGGAATCCCTGTGAAGGGTCGGAAACTCGGACTGGGCGGATTCGGATCAAACGGTTCCGGAGTCTGAGATCTAGGAATCCCTGTGAAGGGTCGGAAACGCAGTGTTTCCCACCGCAGTGTACCCTCATCAAGCCGTCTGAGATCTAGGAATCCCTGTGAAGGTCCGGAAACTCCTCATCGTCGTGGTCACCTGCAATGCGTCGGATCGTCTGAGATCTAGGAATCCCCGTTAGGGGTCGACTTCGATAATCAAGGTAGCGTACTCGTCGCCCAGACTGCCCGAGGCTACGCTTCGGCGAAGCTCAGGAACCAGCCATCGGGCTATAGAACAACGCCCCTGAACGGGGCTTACTTGTAGGCAGAGCATGAGAGCCGAAAGTGTCATTCATACCAAAGATGTCGAATAACTTCTCTCGACGGGTTCACGCACCACGGGTGCTCAATATTGCGGGTAGGCCCAAGGACAAATGGCGTACCTCCCTCCGCCAAATGACGTATCCGCCCAACCCACCGTATCCAAATCGTAATGATACCGTCACAAAAATTGGCTGAAACCCAGTTGATTTTGCCAGCTACCTGTGATAGACTAATCGAAATTTCTACGATCCACGCCAACATGATTGCCAAACAGAAAAGACTGCCCCATTCTTGAGATAGAAAAATCTACCCCAACAGAGAGCGCCGTCCTTGTGGCCACCCTGGGTGCTGAACCCCAGGTCATTGCCATCGCCAGCCAATTGCTGCAGCAGTCTGGTATTGAACTGCGCTCTGTCATTGTCCTGCATACCCAAACGGATCAGCCGCCGCTCTCCATTGCCCTACCCGCGTTGGAGAAAGCCTTTGCGGAACAGCCCTCTTGGCCACCGTTGAGGCCCCATCCACTACCGATGGACGATGTGTTGACACCAGAAGAGCTAGAGATCTTTGGCAACAGACTCTTCGCCGTACTCAAAGAGCAAATCCAGCAAGGCAACTGCATCCATCTCTTACTGGCCGGGGGACGCAAGCCCATGGCCATGATCGGCACCACCATCGCCCAGATGCTGTTGGGGCCAACCGATCGACTCTGGTATCTACATTCCGACGAAGCATTGCGCCAATCCCGCCGCTTTGAATTAGAGCGAGAAGATCAAGCCCAACTCATCGCCATCGACCTGCCCCAACTCAGCCCATCGCCGCCCATCTACACACCCACCATCCAAGCTGAAAACGCGGCCAGCGCCCAAAAGCACCTCAGCCAGGAGCGCCAACGTCGCCTCAGCAACTTTGTCGAGAAAAAACTCACCCCAGCCGAGCGAGAAGTCGCCGCCCTGGTCGCCCAGGAGCTACTCACCGTCAAAGCCATCGCGGCCCGACTGCACAAAAGCCCCAAGACGGTCACCAACCAGCTCAACAGCGTCTACAGCAAGCTCGAAAGCTGGTTCGGTCTCCAGCCAGATGTAGGGTTGAAGCGGGAGTTTTTGCGGAAGGAGTTGGGTGGGTATTTTCATAGAGGGTGAATAGAGATTCTATAGAGATTCAGTAGATGAGGCCGGGGAAAGTGTGGTAATTTGGGAGTTGACTCCCATGACAGGGTAATACAGCCTCTGTAAAATAGGTATGCATTTTCCAAGCGTTTGTTTAGTCGAAGAGGTTTTATGACAAAGATTCTCATATCGCTCGTGGGTCATCAGCCCTTACCAACCTTGATGGCCATGCGTTATCTTCAGCCAGATAAGGTGATCTTGCTTTCATCTAATGACCCACAAGTCATTACCTTACGCAATCATCTGGCCCGATCTGGTAAGGAAATATCGCTGCTGCCAGTTGAAACGGATCAGTTGGCAAGAACGATTGAGATCATTGAGCCGACGCCAGTCGATCCGTGGAACATCTTAAGCATCACCAAGCGCCTCTCTCATGTCTTGCGGAGAGAAACCAATGCCCAGCTTATCTGTGATGTAACGGGTGGAACCAAAGCCATGTCAATTGGGCTAACGCAAGTTGCAAGAGAAAGAGATGCCGAAATTGTCTACATCGACAGTGATACCCTGGACACCCGCATGTGGCGCTACTGCTTTGTAGAGGGTCAGCTAGGGATGAACCATGACGATCCTGAACAGATACCACCGCTGGTCACGATTCAGGATCTATTTTACCTTTACCTTGGTCATGAATCGCTTCAATATAAACCCAATACCCAAGAAAGCCAGGGCAGTTGGTTCGAACGAGATGTTCGTGCCGGATTTCAGTCCCTGGTTGACGATATAGAGCAGTCTGTGTTGGTCGTCACCTCTGGTAAAGAAGAAGCGGATCTGGTCTTGCGTAAGAAGAATCGCTTTGCCATTGTAGAGTGCAAATCCCTCAAGAAATTCAATATGAAGGGCATCCATCAGTTGAATAACATAGCAAGCGAGCGGTATTTGGGCACCTATACGGGAAAAATCCTCGCCGTAAACCTCTCGGAACCGGAGTCATTGACGAGTGAGGATATGAAGATCGCCAACCAACACAACATTGCGATTCTTCCACTTAACAGTTGGAATGGCACGGAAGAGCGCAAACATTCATGGACCGATAGCGAATTAATCAGCTTCCAGAAGGTCGTTGATCAAGTCTTCGGCAAGGACAACTGAACAATTACAAAGGGGGTACAGTGAATCAACGGATCGCAGATCTTGCCATCACCTATGGGCAAGCGTTAATGCAGAAGATAACCGACAGCAACCAGCCGTCAGACATCTCTTTGGAGACGTGGATACCCTGGACCCGCCATCTTTGGCAGGACGATGTAACGCCGCTCACCATGCAGTCCATCTGGTCTATGGTTACTGATGGCCGTCATCCTGGCGAGCCGCGATATATGCCAGTAAGGGCCTTGGGGTTGGAAGAGGATAACGGGATGTGTCCACTCAACCCAGGTGATGAGACCGAGGATTTTTCGACTGCCATCAGCGGCTTGGTTAGTGAATTTAATCACCACGGTGGCACAACCGAAACCGACTTTGACCGCTTCTACTATTTGATGCAGAAATATGCCAGCACCCTGCCCTGCACATATGGTGAAGAGGGCGTTTCGCTCTTTCGGCAATGGACTATGGCATCTGCGCTGATGGCGATTACAGAAGGCAAAGAATACGAGGTACTACCAGGTCTTGGCCAGATTGGGGTCGATCTACCCGGAATTCAAACAATGGTTTATACCATTACCGCGCTCGGTGCTGGCAAAGGCGTACGCGGACGCTCTGCCTTTATACAGCTACTTATCTCGGCTGTGGTCGATAGAATTGTTAAGGATCTCGATCTATGTCAGGCAAATGTCATAGTCAATGCTGGGGGCAATGCTCTCATTCTATGTAAATGGGATAAGCAGACGACCCAGGTGCTTAAAACCATAGAGGAAGAAGTTAACCAGCTCCTCTTTAATGGCGATAACTATCGACGTCACTTTGCCGGGTTTCGGGGCGATCTAGCTTTAGCCCTGGCCTATACCCATCTACCTCATGAAGCGATATGGCATCAGTCGGCTACAGTGTGGAGTGATGACCTAGGCAAGCACATCAGCCCCTGGCAGGCTGCCGAGAAAAAGCTTAAAGACGAGCTATCTCGGGCCAAGATGCGCCCCTTTAAAACGCTTATAGAATCAGAAAACGGCTTCAAGCAGCTCTTTGAAACTGACCAATCCCTTTCAGGACGGTTTTGCGATATCTGCAGCCGTCCAGAGGGGCTGGACAAGGAATTTGAAGAAGATGAACGACGAGCTGAAATTGGCTCAGACCAACCAGGTACCATCTGTCCCGAATGCAACGGTTTTCGTGAATTAGCCAAAGCACTGGCCTATCCCCATATCTACCTGAATCGCTCTGATTCTAAGTTTCGGGATCGCAATGGTTATGAGTTGGGTGTCTCGGCTTGGCAAGAGGCGCTCCATGAGGTTAGCGGATACTGGTACAGCATTACTCAGCACCCGCTGCCCAAGGCCATGACATTGGCGCTTCGCCTGGACGATTTCCCACAAGCGCACGTGGACGGTTTTCGGCTCATTGCCACGGCTACCCCAACAAAGGTCGTAGATGATGAAAGCAGCCAAGCAGACGCAGATATTATTCGTGACAACAGTGAACTGGCAGAAGATACCCGTACATCACTCAAGCGGCTCGGCGTCCTTAAAGCAGATGTGGACAATCTCGCAAATATTCTGGCAACAGGGGTAGATAGACGAAGCGCAGCCCAAACCGCCATGCTTTCGGACTCGCTTACCCTCTTCTTTGGTGGATGGCTCGATAAGCTCTGTAGAGATATGGAAATTGCGCCAAAGGTGTGGAGCAAGGACAAGGTCTATATACTTTATGCTGGTGGGGATGATCTGCTTATCATCGGGACTTGGGACGTTATGCCTTATCTAGCCCAGCGAATTGCTCAGGATTTTGAAGAATTTACAGGCGAGAACCCAGGCGTCCATCTTTCAGCAGGCATCGTTTTGGTTGGCGGCAAGGAACCACTCTATGCCGCAGCAGATGCAGCAGATAGCCAGCTTGACCAAGCCAAAGGAAAAGGCGAAGCGAATCCAACCAAAAACTCAATCAACTTTCTGGGAAAGACCTATCAGTGGCATGTGTTCGGCGAGATCATCAAATGGCAACGAAATTTGGTTGAAATGCGCAGTAAAGGCGTACCAGCTTCACTTATTGGTCGCTTGTTGACTATCTATGAACAATACCGAGCGAATCGAGGCGAAATTCATGGCATTCCGGCTCGTGGCCAGGAGACCAACTACCACGGCAAAACTCTCTTTCTGGGTCCGTGGCTTTGGAATATGATATACAGTCTTGGCCGAGTTCGAGTTAATGATGCTCAGGTGGCTGATACAATGGCCGAGCTTCAACGAGTTCTCTTGGAAAAGGGAGGGATTGAGCAGATTAGTGTGAGTGCCCGATGGGCCCAATTCATCACGCGGGAAGGGAAGTAGTAGGCAATTTTATCCGAATTTTCAGACGAAAGGAGCGGTCCATGAGTAGTCCCATGATTACGAAAGATGACCTCAACGCCATTATTCTCGATGGCAAACCCGATGTACTGGTGACAAAGGCAGATGCATTTGGCCGCGATCTAGCAAACAAACGATTGACCAAGAATCAGATTCGCAACGTCTTTGGCGAGGTGCGCAAGATCGAGGCCCAATGGTCCGACCCTGAACGAGAGGCTAGAGATAATGTACGGCGTTTACTCTTGTTAAAGCCACGTATGGCCTATCAAGCAGAACGGGAACCAAGAGCCAAACCCTTGCTCGATGTACTATCAGAGGCGATCAATTTGGTCGTTCGCGAGGATGGGCCGCAAACCCAACACAAACGTTTTGGTTACTTTGTCGAGATGTTTGAAGCAATTTTAGCTTTCCATACGGCTCAAGAAGGGGAAAATCAGCGGAAGCGACGGAACAACCGAGGTAGGAGATAGGAATTATGGCAGACGTTAACCAAACAAATGAGAATCAATCTGAAGAACGCTCAGTTCAGTTATTAGGTCGCATCTTTCTACGGGGAGATATCAAGGCTGTTACAGGTCTCCACATCGGTGGTGCCGCTGGCAACCTGGAGATTGGCGGTGTCGACAGCCCAGTAATCCGCGACCCACTCAGCGGTCGCCCCTTTATTCCCGGTTCATCTATAAAAGGCAAGTTGCGTTCACTTAGCGAGCGTCTCCATGGCAAACGCCAAAACTTTCAGATTGGGCGTACCCGAGGGAAAGAAGTCTTCATTCACACATGCGAAGCAGGAAAATTACCTCAGCGTAATCCGAGTGATGAGGAAGGTAAGGATACGGCTTTAGCCCAATGGCAGAATAGCTATCAGCAGATCTTTAGCGCATGCGAAGTCTGCTCGATCTTTGGCGTTACTGGAGACGAACCTGTCCCCCATCCAACAGCCCTCGTCGTACGCGACACCTTTTTAGGGGATGAGAGTGCTGTAGCACTAGATAAGGCCCGCACAGACATGCCCTTTACTGAAATCAAGTGGGAAGCGACCATCGATCGGGTGACGAGTGCCGCAACCCCGCGCCAGATCGAGCGGGTGCCAGCGGGCGCAATCTTCAAGGATTTTGAACTTGTGTATAATGTATACAGCCGAACAGGGGAAGGACACTTCAAGCACCTTCTGACTTCGATGATCTTGCTAGAGGAAGATTATCTGGGCGGTCTCGGTTCTCGTGGTGGTGGCAAGATCCAGTTCGATATGAATAAAGTGTATGTCCGTAAAGGGAGCCTCTACCAAGAAGACGGCATGCCTCTAGAACCAGGTTCTGTAGCCGAACGCCGTGACGAAATTGAGGAATGGGTCCGTTCCCATTTCCCATCAGTTTAGCCATAGCAGGTATCTATATGAGTGAAACAAACATGGGATCGCTGGCTAACGCAAAATACACGTGTGTTCGGCTCTCGCCATTGGGGCCTTTTCACTTTGGCAAACGCGGCGTGGGTCTCAATGAAACAGAGATTGCCATGCCAGCAGACGGGTTCTTTTCTGCCCTATGCAATGGCATCCATGAACTGGAAGGTAGAAAAGCTGTCAAGCGTTTTCTGGAGCAATTTCCTACTGCGGATCAGCCAGAACGATTGCCTCCATTGCGCATCACATCGCTTATGCCATACATGTCCAACCAAAGGAAATCAGTTGGCAACGGTGAATTAACGGCAGCACAGATCAATTCACTTCAAAGTGGTGAGACAGGTAGTGAAGAAGCCTACACCTATCTACTGCCCATGCCACTGATGCACATACCCATCAGTGGCAATGCAATTGCCAACCGCAAGCGCATAAAGAGTATACAGTGGGTTAGCAGATCCGTCTTTGAACATCTAATCAGCGGTCAAACAGTAGACGGCAACAAGAGCCTGTTAGAAGATGCCCACAATGAAAAAGAAGCTGGGCCGCGAACAGTTGAAAACGGTAACGTTTGGTTAACAGAGGCTGAGTATGCTCAGACAGAAGGGCGCATGACCCGTCTTTGGGCTGTAAGTATTCGGCCACGCGTGGCCGTGGACCGGGTTACGAGCGCATCCGCCGTATACAGCAGCGGTAGCGTGCGATTTCAAGAAGGTTGTGGCTTATACTTTTACATTCAGTGGGAACCATCGGCAGATATTGACTTGCGACACTCGATCTTAACGGCTATCGCTTATCTGGGTGATGCTGGCATTGGCGGCGAACGGACCTATGGCTACGGACACTTCACACCCCACTTTGAGCACTACGATTCTTCGCCAATTCAGCAACCAGCAACGGCCAACTATGTGACAACGTTAGCACCTTTTTTACCTCAAACTCGTGAGCGAGTAATGTTCCAAGATGAGCAGTCAAGATATGAGATTATCCTGCGTCGCGGCTGGCTTACTCTGCCTGGCTATAACAATTTACGACGACCTACTGTGCGCATGGTCGATAGCGGTGCTATTTTAGCCAGAGCAAATGTGGCCCAACCAACAGGGTATCTGGCAGATGCCACGCCAGCCAAACTTATTGATAGCGAATATACCATCCATCGATATGGGATTTGCTGGTCGATTCCGATTGTGCTGCCTTTGGAATCTAATTCATAAATCGTCTAAATCCTATGACAAAAACAACTTTAACCGTCACCCTTCTGAGTGATCTCCACATTGGCACAGGAACAAAACTATTGCACGGTATTGATTGGCTCACGTACCGCAACGGCTTCACCTACATAGCTGATGACACTCAGCTAATGAATACAATCCTTGACCGCGCGCAAGCCGATGGCCAAAATGAGTTCGAAGTCATTGAAGCAATTACTGGAATGAGATTAGGAGATCTCATTGATGCAGGGTGGTTGGTAAGAGAAGATTTCGAAGCTGATAGCAAACTCTTTCTCTATCGTCTCAAAGGAGAGCCAACCACCAACGAGATCCGTGAACAGCTCAAGAGCGTCTACGGCAAACCCTATCTGCCTGGGTCTAGTTTGAAGGGAGCCATTCGGACCATCCTTGCTACTGTAGCGGCCAAAGAAATGTCCCCATCTCTTGATAATTTGGGCAATCGGCGTACTTGGGCAGCCCAGCCTGTGGAGGCAGAACTCTTTGGCAAAGGTGGCAGCCGGATCAACGCCAATCAAGACTTGGGTCGTGCTATTCAGATTGGCGATAGTAACGAGGTAGATTTTGACAGCCTTCGTATGCGGCGTACTCATGTTTATCCCACAGCATCGAATAATCGACAGGGATACAGCCGCGGGGTAGATATTGATTTAGAGACAATCATAAAAGGAACCCAATTTACGCTCTCGTTAAATACCCCAAACGGGCTTTTAGAGAATCGACATACACCCTTCGATGAGCGTCGCCAGCAAGAGCTAAATCACTGGCCCCAGCGCGCCAAGTGGTTGGAAAACCTAGCAAAACATGGGCGTGAATACGCTCGTAATCTCCTGATCCAAGAAGTCACCTATTTTGAGCCGCGGCGAGACGTGCCAGCCGTTCACGCTTTTTATGATGAGATGGTCACTCGTTTCACCAAGCTAAAGAAAAATCAGTTTATGCTTCAGTTGGGCTGGGGCGGAGGCTGGCACACGAAGACATTGAATGAGTATGTGAAAAAGGATGCAAGGCGGTTTGAGGAGATTATTAGTCAATATCGTCTAGATCCTACTGGTGACCGCAAAGTAGGTGAGATCTTCCCAAAAAGCCGTCATCTCTTGCGACGTTCAGATGGAAAGCTTGCTGAAGCCATTGGTTGGTGTCAAATTGAAATTGATGATGTATCAAAGTAGAGTGGCGAGAAGATGATATTTATCGCGCTCAAACAGGTTCAAAAAACTGATCTTTGACCCTAGACCATGCTTTCTGCTTGACCTCTTTTGCCAGTTGCTCGATTTCTTGTTCTGTGGCTTGGCTACGCGTTCTGACGATCTCTACGCTTAAGAAGTCTAAGAAACGGGAAATCGCTTCTTTTTGAAAGAACTGTTGATTGAGGCGCACAACAAAATCATTCTTATCAACGGTAATGCGGTAAGGAACATTCTCTCGATTTTCAATCGTGTCCTTTTCAACGGTGTCACGAACTGGTGTATCTTGATCCATACGATCCTCCATATCCAAAAACCCATAATATCCAAACGATACTATCCAAAGTATACCATAACGAAAAAACCAAATCGAACCATGAAAACTACTCAGAAATTGGCAAGAATCGAATCTGATCCTGATACTCAGTGGATAATGAAGCTTCGTAAATCAGAATCAATTCATCTACGATTTCACCAATGCTATAGTCAGGAGGTAGTACAAATATACTTGGGCAATGTTTGCCCTCTGCAATATGGTCAGCGAGATGGACTGGCATAGAAGTCCGATTATCCGTCACGAGAATAAAATTGTGTTCTTCACACCAGACCAGAATTTCGGGATCTTTGGTACCCAACGAGGGAACATCGGCATCACCAACGCGCAAAACAGTAATTTGGGGCGCGGCAAGCATCATGGCATTACGCATACGAGGATTAAGATTCTCGTCCAGTAAATATTGTATTTCGCCCATGTACGCTATGCTTCAACCAAAGCCTGCTTTTGTGCTTCTCTCTGCGCCCGTGCATTTCGTAAACGCAACATATCCGGCGTCGGGTTGGCAGCCTGTTCTTGGCGCATTCGTTCACCGTAGGCAATCCAAGCGGCCACATAATCATTCATGGCTTGCTTGTTCTGTTCATAATAGAGCAGGGTAGCGTAGATTTTCTCAAGATTCAAGGTTGGAAAACGTTCTAGAAGCTCTGCAGGTGACATACCATTGTGGATATGTTCGTAAAGAATATTCTCCATCCAAATGCGATGGCCTTTAATCTGAATCTCTTCGGGCGATATGAATTCGAAATAGTCCTCAAGTTTCTTTGCTGTCATACTCTTTGACTCCAAGGTGACCATGAACCAAAATACGATACTAGCCAAAGTATACCACACCGAATAAACCAAAAACGAACCCATGATTGTACTCAACTTCACCCACCCAATCACCGACGCCCAACTTATCCAGATCACCGATCTGCTCGGCCGCACCCCAGACCAGGTCATCGACGTGAAGACCCACTTTGATGATCAGCTGCCCTTTGTAGCACAATTAGAATCGCTGATGGAGGGGATTGGGCTAACGCCGACCCAATGGCAGAGCGAACCGATCTTGGTGGTGCCGCCGGCCCTCAACTTTATTGCCGCGGCCCTGCTGGCCGAACTGCATGGTCGCATGGGCTACTTCCCACCCATCGTGCGCACAAGACCCGTAGCCAACAGCATCCCCCGCCGCTTTGAAGTGGCTGAGATTTTGGATTTGCAGTCGATTCGGGAGAGTTCTCGAAAACAGCGGTAGTCTGGGGTCCTTGGTCCATAGTCCTTGGTCCATAGTCCGGGGTCCAGAGTCCGGGGTCCAGAGTCCAGAGTCCAGAGTCCAGAGTCCACAGTCCAGAGTCCTGGGTCCTGGGTCCTTGGTCCATAGTCCTGGGTCCTTGGTCACTGACGACTGTTGACTGCGGACTGACGACTGACGACTGACGACTGACGACTGACGACTATGGACCAAGGACTAATTATAGGTATTCGATATGAATCAAGCGGTTGATATTTTTGTTCATAGCCTGGCGATCTTGCTGGGGTTGGATCCCAAGGAGCGGGTGCGGGTTATTCTGCTCTTTGCCTTTGGGGTGATCACGATTGGCTGGTTTGGTGATTCGCTGATGGCCCTCCTGACGTGGGGTGATTGGGATTGGGCTTTCTGGCTGGGGCTGCTCGGTTTCCCTGCTGTGGTTTGGCTGACCTATCGAGCGATTCAGTATCGCTGGCAACAGGCGGCTCAGAGACCGGCGGATCCCCTTCAGGCGACCCAACAGCCCGATCCGGCCCAGGGATTGATTCTCTTCTTGAGTACCTTTCGCTTAATCGGAGCCAAGGTCAAGGGGAATGACTCGCTGATCTGGTGGGATGGATCGGATCTGGTTAAGGCTCTTGATGCAGAGAAGCCGGATTGGGATCTGATTCTCAATCAGGTCAACGCCAGCAACATGCAGCTTCCGCTGGAGGCCATCTTTCATCACCGTAAAGAGGGAACCCTGCGCTACTTGTGGATTATTACCACCAGAGATATGCCTGACGGTGCTAACATAGATGTGAACATCGGTGCAGACGTAGATACCTCCTTACAGGGATCTTACCGAGTAGCCCAAGCCTTTAAGCAGATTGTCCACCACCACATCAGCCGAGAGATTCAGATCTTTACCGATCCAGAGCGATTGACCATATCCCCATACAATGCAGAAGATGCCTACACGGCAGTCGAGCAGATCTATCGAGAAGTGGGCGAATGGAACAACGGCATAACCCCCGATGATCTCATCACCGACATCTCCGGCGGCACCATCACCATGACATCGGGCATGATTCTGGCGTCGATCTTGCAAGGGCGACGAGTCCAATATACCGCCACCGCCAATGACCCCGAATATGGTCACCTGCTAGAACGGCCCAAACCCTATGCGCTAACCTTCGACCAAACCGCACTACGCCGCAACCTGCTGCACCAACTAGTCGAATTGTACCCAGCCAACGCTTCAAACGACAATAGACCAAATGAGAACCAATCCAATGCAAACTGATTCTCGTGTGTCCCACACAACAACCCTGGATGCCCGATAACTACCTTCGGGCATGACAACTTTGCAACCCTGCAACCTTGCAACCTTTACAAACCATGCCAATCTCAATCACAATCAACCTAATCTCTTCAACAGATACAACTCTGCCCCACAAGCCCATCCCGGGGCGAGCCAACTACTCCAACATCCTGGCTCTCATTCAGACCGTCGATCCGGCCCTTGGCAAAGCCATCCACGATGGGGACGGCCCCAAGCCCCTTACCTGCTCTGCTCTGCTGGATGAACGAGGCGTGAGCAGCCCGATGAGCAAGGGGGGATATCCCATCGCCCAGCAGAAGGCGTACCGCGTACGCATTACCGGGCTGATTCCCGAGGTGACCGCGGTACTGGCCCGGGTGCTCGGTGAGGATCCGCCAACCCACTGGTCGATTGCCAACCATGCCTTCACCGTCGCTAGCACCACCTGCGACCCGGCCGTGGATCCGTGGACCGACCATGTAACCTACGAAGAGCTGGCCTCCCAACAGCTTTTGCAGAGCGGCCGGGTGGAGCGCAAGGTGAAGATGCTCTTTGCCAGCCCCACTTCGTTCCGCTCCAAGGGAATGCACGTGCCGGTTCCCATGCCGGATCTGGTCTTTGGCAGCTTGGTAGAGCGCTGGAACCACTTCAGCCCTGTCACCCTCAGCCCAGAGATGCGTCGCTTTGCCGACGAAGTGGTGGCCCTGAGCAACTATGAATTTCGCTCCCGCACAGTGGATCAGAAGAGCAAAGGAGCCATCATCGGCGGCATCGGCCGCGCTACCTACTCGGCCCTTAGCGGTGACCGATACTGGCTGGCCTCCATGCAGATGCTGGCAGATTTTGCCTTGTATAGCGGGGTAGGTGTGAAGACGACGGTGGGGATGGGGCAGGTGAGGAGATTGAAGATTAACGATTGAAGATTGAAGATTACGTGGTTTGTGATGGGGTGTGTACGTTGGAGAGCCTGCTCGTTTAGCATCCCCAATCGTCAATCAATTCAATTCGATCAATGCGAAAAGTCCGCTCATCTTGGCGTAGATGGCAGTAGGCGATGAGGTAGCTGGCATAGGTCTGTTCTTCGATGCGGTAGGGAGTGACGGTGCGGGTGGTGGGATGCTCGTCGTTGGCGTTCCAGTAGCGGATGGTGATGGAGCTGAGCTAGGTAAGGGACGTACTTTTCGCTGCTCTCCCCCTCGTAGACGGTTTGGTCTTTGCGCCAGGGGCGGTAGGTGCGGATGCCGCCAAAGTGCTGCTCAAATTGGTAGCTGGGCAAGCTCCCACCGGCATGGAGCAGGGCATTGAGCGCGCGTTGGTCGCTCTGGGAAAGCGGTGCTATAATAGCCGTAAGCGTCGCTGGGTTTTGTAAATGCTCATGTAAGGTCACCAGCAGATCGCCCTTAGAAGCCGTCTGAAAAGTCAGTCGTTCCGCTCTGAGGGTGGATCCCCTGTTTGGAGTATATCCACTCCGGTACTAGAGCGAACAGAAGCTGTCTGAAAAGTATGGCTTCTTAGATTGACGGGTAGAAGCGGATAGGCTGTGGCGCTCCATGATGGCCAGAAGCCTACGCCAAGTAGAGGATTGAAGTGCTTGGTCAAGGGTAGGTAAAGTGTTCGGTTTGTCGTTCATGGAACAGCTCCACTTGAATCAAATAAAGGGTCAAACAGAACCATCAAAATGGTCTTTGCCTACAGATGGGTCCATCTTCCATTCTATACGTAAAAACCTTGTAAAAGTTTGCCTCAGCTTGCCTACTTGTGGTCGGTTGGTGGTCTCTACGAATAAAAACGGAGCGAAAAATGGTCAAATCACCTTACAAAAGGCCCAAAATAGCTCAAAAACCACCCAAAAAGGCCGAAATGTAGGCAAACTACTGTCAGACAATAGGGAATCCCCGACAGGGGTCGAGAACGAGTCATTTTCTGCAAAGAAGTTACAGATTTCGCCCAAGTCAAACAACAGGGAATCCCCGACAGGGGCTGAGAACAAGCAAAGCAGGAGAGAACTCAAGCGTTTATTGTACAGGAGGGAGATTGCGCCCAGCTTTCGGGCTGAAGGATATCGGTTTTTCTTTTATTCGAATGATCATGACCCGCCACATGTGCATGTATGAATTGATGGGTATGAGATTCGGTTAAGGATTGAGGACGGCACGCCTCTTGAGGATTATATAGTTTTTAAGATAAAGATTTTCCGCACTTCCCTTCGACAAGCTCAGGGGAAGTGCGGAAAATCTTTATCTGGATGTCTATAGCAACCCGCCGGGGCGAAAGATTCGACGTGCTGGACAGGTTGTGTTGACTTATGGGGAGCAGCTACAGGAGCTTTGGGATGAGTGGTTTCGTTAAAGAGCGGGCTGCGGTTGCGCATAGCGTGATCTGTGACGGTGACGAAATTGTCGTGCGGCTGGTGGGTGACACGGTGGTGCGCTTTCCGATTACGGTATCAGCGATGTTGCAAGTGGCAGAGAAGCAGGAGCGGATCAATTGTAAACTGATGCCAGGTGGGATGGGCATTGAGTGGCCGGATTTGGATGAACATCTCTCTATTCAAGGTCTGTTGGATGGAGAGATTAGTCGCCAGACCTTGGAGTCAGCGCGTCGTGCGCTGGCTTGGCGTAAACAATTTTCAGAGTTGGCCGATTTAGCCAATCAGGATTGAACCAATTTCAATCTATTTAAGCAAGACAGCTACAGGCCATTGTTCTCGATACAAGCATTCAGATTGAACGAGTTATTGGCCCGTCTACAAAACAGATCGCTACTGTTACGGAGAGACCTGGCTAGTTTATTTCAAATCAACCCGAAACCTAGCCAGGTTCCACCTCAGACCCCAAAGACGATTTTTCTCATGGACTGAAACGATCATGGACCGGATAAATAGGCGTCCCTATGAGCGTCAAAAACTTGAATCAAATAAAACGGCTTTTTCCGTCCCCTGATTTATCTGGTTATGGTTAGTGAAACGGCGACTTATCCAATCTTAGTTAAAGCTTCCACCAAACCATCTTGCCATGAAATTGGCTCATGGGTGCCACTTCTTTCAGCATATCGTAAATCATATCCTTTTTCCACTAACACCCTCTGCATCTTGCGATTGATCGTGAGGTTTTGTGGCTCATACAGGCCAACATTCAGATAAATAGAAAGGTGTCGCCAGCCTCCAGCCGCTTTTGTAATGACTCAATTCGCGGACTGATAAGTGCCAGATTGTTTATCATATTAAACCCGCTTGTAGATGCCCTTTTCTCGTTTCATTAATCCTTGTGAGATAAACTCACGTCTTAGATACGCAACATCGTCATGAAAATCAACCAGTATGTGATTGACTTCCCGCTCCGTATATTCCTCTTCTAGTTCAAACTCTTCAACAAGTGCCTCTATGACGATCTGGCGCTTTTTTAGCTGGGCAGGAATGTTGACCAACCGCCCATGTTTGAAAAATGCTTTTAATACCTTCTGGCGATAGGCATCCTCTTCTACATCGTTTCCAAGCCCTGCCTGCTCCAACCGCACCACCTCACCTAAAGACTTGCTCAGGATACCCTCTACCAACTTATACACCTGATAGTACTGCTCTTTTTCGGTCTCCAATAAACCTGCATTGGTCAACTTGGTTAGATGATGAGAGACACTGGCAGGTGGCATCTTGAGAATGGCCGCTAACTCCTCACCATGACGCGGCTTCATATCGATTAGGTTCAAAATGAGCAATCGGGTCGGGTGGCCAAGGGCCTTGAACAACTGAGCGCGGGCATCTAGATTGGCCACCGACGAAGACTCTCTCTCCATCTTACTCATGACTATTCTCGTTCCACGGCTCGGTGCCAGCGATGCGCTTGTAGTGTATCTCAAAGATGCGGCGGGTTTGCCTCAGCACCTCCACCTTGATCTGCTCCTTAATTAGCTCCTCTCTATCGCCTGCTGCCTTGGCAAGTTCGGCCTTATTTTGGGAATCTTCTAAGAATCGATGGGTCACTAACCCAAAGATATCGGCAAGTTCTTTGATCTGGGAATCCGGTTGGGTTGTTGGTTCATTCATGGGATGTTCGTGCTCCTTGTACTAAGTTACCTTGATAGATATTTACGATATTTCCAGTATACCGCACGTTCTCATTATATCCAAATCAAAAATCATATTCCAATTCAATATTTATCAAATCAAAATTCCTTGTTTCGTATATAGATTATATTTGGTATGGATAACATAAAGCCCATATCTCTTTGGTGCTTGATGAGCATTTTCGGCTAGCCCCCAGCAACCAATCACCAACCACTCAGGATGCATCTTAGTTGCGGGGCAAGTGTGAGTAGAGATTCTTCACTAGCCTAAAAGAGTCTTGAAAATTAGCTCGTTGACCCGTTCAGAATGACAACGTCCACAGTAAGCAGGTTACAATCACCCCCGAAGTTCACTAGCTACCAACCCCCAGCCCCCAGCAACCAATCCGATCCCGTTGATTCAATCAACTTATTTGTGTTATACTACTTACAATTCCGTTTCAGCTAGGAACATTCTGTTCGACGTTTAAGCCTGCTCCCAAGATATACACGCAGTTATGGTACCCTTAGTCGTTAAGCTTCTGGGTGAATTCTCTGTCACCCGCCAAGGCAATCTACTGACCAAATTTTATTCTGACAAGGTCCGCGCCCTTCTTGCGTATTTGGTCGTCGAGGCAGAACAATCCCACAGCCGCGCCAAGATCGCTGGTCTACTTTGGCCAGAGCAAGATGAGACGAAGGCAAGGCAGAATTTACGTCAGGCGTTGGCCCAACTGCGCAAATCGCTTAGGGAGAAAGAGAATCCCATCCCTTATATTTTGGCCAATCAACAGACCATCCGGTGGAATCCAGAGTCGCCCTATGCGCTGGATGTCAGTGCATTTGAGCAAGCCATGGAAACATCCAATGGCGCAGCAACTGCCCTTAAGTGGTACCAAGGCGATTTTCTTGATGGCTTCTTTGTAGATGATAGCGCCGCATTTGAAGATTGGATGCTGATTCAGCGCGAGCAGCTACGCCATGATGCATTAGCTGCCTTTGAGATGGCTGTTGCTCAGCATGAATATCAAGAGGAGTATGCTGAGGCACAACGGTTAGCCCTTCGCTGGCGAGCCATCGATCCACTACAAGAGGATGTCTATCAGGCATTGATGCGCTGTGCATTGGCTCAGGACGATCCAAACCAAACCCTAGCCTACTATGAGCGGTGTGTCGAAGTGCTTTCCACCGAGATGGGTGTTCCTCCGAATGGGGAAACGGTTGCCCTGCGCGACAAAGCCCGCCTGCAGAGCGGCCAGGTAACTGGAGCTGAAAGCAGCCAATCACCCTTATTTCAACAACCACCTCTGCCCACGCCCCCCACGCCATTTATCGGGCGCATCCAAGAACTCATCGAGATAGATAGCCAGCTCTCCGATCCAGCCTGTCGCTTGCTCAATCTAGTTGGATTGGGAGGGATGGGTAAAACCCGCTTAGCTCTGGAAGCTGCCCAACGTCAGATTGTAGCCGACGCGTTTGCCCACGGCGTCTACTGGGTCTCCCTTGCTGGTGCTGACTCGATTTTACCAGCGTTGATCTCGGCCATAGGTCTAGAGATGCCAACCACTACGGCGCTTCAGGATCATCTGGCAACGTATCTAGCCAGTCGAGACGTACTACTTGTGCTGGACAATGTAGAACATCTGACAGCAGAAGCAAACGCGCTGGCGCACCTTTTGGAAGCAGCCCCCAAGGTGAAGATGCTCTGTACATCCCGGGTAAGGCTCAGTGTGCAGGCAGAATGGCTCTGGGACGTGGGTGGTCTTAGCCTGCCGACAAACCTAAGTGATTTGGACTCGTCAGAAGCCTATCAGCTCTTTATTCAAAGTGCTCGACGTGTTCAGGCCAACTTTAATCCAAAAGGAGCGGATCAGGAGCACATCGCCCAAATTTGCCAAATGGTTGACGGGCACCCCCTTAGCATTGCTCTGGCTGCCGCTTGGGTGCGTATTCTCTCCTGTCAAGAAATTCAGGCCGAAATTGCTACTGGCCTGGATCTGCTGGCCAGTGAAGAAAGTGACGTGGCTGAACGCCACAGAAGTATACAGGTCATCTTTGACCATACATGGCAGACGCTTACCCCACAGGAGCAGGAGGGGCTACGGCAACTCAGTGTCTTCAGCCGCCAATTTAGTCGGCAAGCAACCGCTCAAGTCGCGAACGTTTCGACTTTGGTGCTTCTGAAACTGGTCGATCGTTCGCTTGTGCAGCTTCAAGAAGAGTTTTTTACCCTGCATCCGGTGATTCGCCATTATGCAGCGGGTAAGCTGGCCCAAGCCCAAGAGGTTGAGCATCAATTGCACTCTGCCCACAGCCGCTATCATCTGAATTTCCTGGTTCAGCAATTGGGCCAACCACGAGGGGCCGAGCAGTCCCAAGCCCAACGATATGTTCGTAACCTGCTAGATGATATTCACCAAGCATGGCGTTGGGCACTGGCAGAGCAGCAGAGAGACGCGCTCATGTCGGCCCTCGGCTCCCTACATACCTTCTACGAGACTAGTGGCTGGTATCAGATCGGTGCGGACGAATTCCGCCAAGCCACAGTGGCCATAACAAATTGGTCTTCTGACAGACTCAGCGATGGGTTTTCTGGCGGGCCAGTCCATGAGCCACCCAAGAGAACCGAATCTACTGCCAACCATACTGACCAGCTACAGGGATGCCTGCTAGCGAGAGAGGCGGCGCTGCGGTATAGACTTGGCGAGTTGACTCCAGCTTATGCCATGCTAGAGAAAGCACTCAAACTGGTAGAAGATTCTACAGTTGAAGATTCAGATAATGTCGAGGAAGTTGCTTATATTCAGCGATGGTTAGGCACTGTACTATATGAATTAGGTCGATATGACGAGGCGGAGGCCCATCTATTGACCTCGCGCCAGATCTACGAACAGACCCAGAATCAACAAGGCATGGCCAATGTTCTGCGAGAGCTGGGGGATCTGCTCTACTTTGTTAAGGGTGAACCTGAAGAAGCGCTACCCCTCTATGAAAGGAGTTTGGTTGCAGCGCGACGAGCCCAAGATCGCACAGCCGAAATCGTTGTCTTGCTCAATCACGCCTGTGTGCTCATTTCTATCGATCGCTATGATCAAGCAGAAGAGCTTCTGCTGGATAGCTTGCGAATGAGCCGGGAATTAGGGGCCAAGCGGCTGACAGGTGTTGCACTCAACAATCTGGCAATTGTTGCCTATGTTGATGACCCGGCCAAGGCCCAGAAGCTAACGGAAGAGAATTATGAAATCCGCGTAGCCATCGGCGACAAATTGGGACAGGCCAATTGTATGCGCCACATGGCTCAAAGTGCTGGTGAGCAGGGTGAGGTCAACAAGATGTTAGAGCTTGGGGAACGGGCCTACCAGATCTACAGAGAGATCGAGAATCAGCGCGGGATCATTTCTGGCCTCAACCTGCGCGCCCAAGCCCATGCTCAATTGGGTAATCTTTCTAAAGCCCAAGAACTCTTGGCTCGGGCCATTTCCGAATCCGTTCTGCTGGAATCAACCTCGGCATGGATTTCGACCGCTATTAGTGGCCTACAACTTTCCATTGTGCAAGACGACACAGATCGAACATTATTACTTGCTGGCTACATTCTGCATAGCCCTGCGGCTCACAGCTATGACAGGCAAAGTACCGAGGAGGCTCTAGGCAAATTGCGCCGCCGAGAGTCATTCACTATCGCAACTGTTGATGAGCCATTATTATTGGGCTATGGTGCGAAGGCATCCATTTCTGAGATTCAGGGATGGTTAGAGGAGATCAGTAAGGAGCCAAACATCCGTTTTCAAACGGAGCTGAGTATAGTTATATGATTGTGGTATAATTCGGCCATGAATACAACCCCACGTGTGAAAAAGAGAGTCGCCTACGCGGAAGCAAATTATGCCGCTTTGATTCGCAAGAATGGCTACCTCGTTGACAAAACTGAATATATAGCCAAGTTGGAGTGGGTGAACAACCCCATCTTTCTACGCCCGCGCCGATTTGGCAAGTCACTTCTCCGTTCTATGCTGGGGTATTACTACGATCTTAATGAGGCAGAAAATTCTGAAGAATTATTTGGACAAACCTGGATCGGTCAGAATCCAACAGGGCAGCAGAATCAATACATGATCCTGGCGTTTGATTTCTCTACCCTGGATGTTGGCACGAGTGTAGATGAGGTTGAAAACAGTTTTAAGAAGCAATGCAACGATCTGTTGATGGGTCTACGTACACAATACGCATCTCACTTAGAGAATCTGCCAGAGCTAGATCGGACCGGCCCTGTTGCTGATAATTTAAAGCTTATCATCAATGCGATCAAGGCGAATAATCTGCCTCCTCTTTACGTTACCATCGATGAGTACGATAATTTCTCTAACCAGCTCATTACAGGCTACATGGATCAGCTTTTTTATGAGTTAATGGCCGATGACAGCTCACTCAAAACCTTCTTCAAAACCCTGAAAGAGGGTCGAAAAACAGGGGCAATTGCAAACGTCTTCATCACGGGTGTGCTACCCATAACGTTAGATGAGTTGGCTTCGGCCTTTAATGTGGGGGCATATCTGACCCTACGCCCGGATTTCGACGCCATGCTTGGCTTTACCCAGACGGAGGTTGCTCAGCTATTGGACGAATTCTATCTAGACCATGAGATTGATCCTGGGACACGCAACGAAGTGAATACAGTCATTAAAGAGCAGTATAATGGCTATCACTTTATTGCGCCGGGCGGTCAAGCGCTCTATAACTCATCAATCCTGATGTACTTCTTAGATGAATTCTTGGCTTACGATGGAATTCCTGAATTTTTGACGGACATGAACCTGCGTACGGATATTTCCTGGGTGAATCGCTTGACGGGTGGTGGGCCAGGAAAAGGTGTTGACAATACCACAGCCTTTGTGGAACAGTTACTTAACGAGAATCAGATAAGCTATGATCGGACCATGTTGACCACAAAGTTCAACCTACGTCAGTTCTTTAAGCCAAGTTTTTACCCGCTCTCATTCTTCTATTTGGGCATGCTCACCCGGCGTGACCATTTCTATATGCAGCTCCCCAACCTGAATATGCGTCAGATTTTTGCTGAATATTTCAACGAACTACACGAAATTGACACAGCAACTCGTTACGGTGAAATGATGCAGCGTTTTGTTGATGCCCCCAACTTGGAAGAACTCTTCGATGGTTACTGGCAGGAGTATGTTTCTCAGTTGCCAGAAGCCGTCTTCTCCAAGATGAATGAGAATTTCTACCGCACCACCTTCTATCAACTCTGTAGCCGCTATCTATCGCCTTGGTTCACGTGGAATGTGGAGCGTTCCTACCCATCCGGCAAAAGCGACCTTGAATTTGTGGGCAAGTATCACGAAAAATTTGCTAATCTACGCTGGGTAATCGAATTCAAATACCTCTCCAATACCAAATTCAAGAAGCTTGAGACGACCATTGAAGCATTCAAGCTAGATGAAGACGATACCGATCAGATTGTAGGATATGCGACCGATCTGCTCAAGGAGTATCCTGAAGCCCAGGTTGAGCAGTTTGTCATCTATTGTTTTGGGAATATTGGGTATCGCGTCTTTCCTGTCCCTAGCGTCTTCCCAAGTAGTAAATCGTGAACTAAACCACAATCCATAACCGCAAAGCTCACCGACCTCTTCACCCCCTCCTCTTTACTCATATAGCAAGCACACAAGAATCGACCGCAGTATTATACTATCCACCACAGTACGTTCCCGAACGTTCCGCTCTAGCTTTGCAATTCATTGGAGCTTCCCTCAGATTCCTCACAAAAAGCAACGATTTGGGAACGCTCGATTTGCGATCCTCTTCGTAGCGTAACACCATATTTTTATCCCACAATAGACAAATTCAAAGTCACTAAAGGCGTGTAATATTATGAATACGGAAACAACTTTTGATCAGGTAAAGGCAAAGGAATTTGTTGGAAAGGTTATCGGCAACACAAGTGGTCTTACAGTAGGGTTCGTTTTGAACAGGTCGAATCCATTTGCATAGATAGCTTAACTCTGCCAATACTCAAATAGTGGTCCTACATTACCGTAGACGGGATCGGTAGAAGGCAACGGCACAGCTTCGATATTGCGTAGTACTTGAGGGCGTTCTTCGGGGTGTCCATAGCAGAGATCACAATAGGGGCCTGGTGGGTACGCACCGATCACTAATAGATCGGTGCTTGCCCCCAGGTTTTTGTGTCCGACGCCTGCTGGAATGAGAATGACGTCACCTGCTTTGACAGTTATAATGCTCCCCCTTTCACCACCTAAATAAACTTCAACGCGACCTTGGGCAATGGCTAAAACTTCGTGGGCGTTGCTGTGGTAGTGATGATATGAAAAGATACCGTTGCGCCACGACTTTCCCCAGCCATTAGCGGCAAAAAGTTCTTCACATACGTCGGCTGCATCCTTTCCGCCAAAGTCGATTGCTCCTGAATAGAGAATCAGCGGGAGAGTAGGGTTGTTGGGGATCGAACCGTCGTCGGCAAAGAGGTGGGTTGTAATTTGGGTAGAGTAAGTGTTCGTCATTGTAGGTTAACCAACTTTAACAAAGTCGAGTATCACAAAGAAGGGGTAACGGTGATAGAGATCGAACCACGGAATCTCTTCCTTTCTGGAATCGGGCAGTCGCTTGACCATCTCATTCGGCATCTGCACATCTGTCAGACTGTTCAGCAGAAAGCCACCATCTCGAAATGCACTGACATAATCTTGCATGGTGCGGTGGAAATGATAGACCTTTGGCTCGGCCCAAGCATAAGGGATCGCTTCCCCGGAGTCAAAATAACTATGGACCTTCTCTCGCATAACGGCAGAATAAGGGTTGGTTAAAGAAAGCACTGCACGGCCATCGACTTTGGTCACTGCCCCCAGCGTACGTGCAAATCCACAATAGTCGGAAACATCATTCAGAACCAGATTGCTCACAACCACATCAAATGTCTCATCAAAGGACGCAAGGGGCAAGCTCAAATCACGCACGATCCATGTGATTTGATTTTGGCTATCTTGTGCCTTACCCAATTCAACCAGTCTTGGAGAAACATCGATGGCCGTCACCTTGGCACCGAAATCAGCAAGAAAGCGCGCAACAATCCCCTCTCCGCAACCAGCATCCAGCGCAGAACACCCCGTAACATCTCCGACAACATTTAGCAATTGTGGAATAACCAAGTCGTAATTCCACGAAAAGGAACCATTGTCAGGTCGCTGTTGAGATTGAGCATATTGCTCGGCAAACTGCTCGTAAGTATTTTCACGGGGTGGTAATATGGTCATGCTAGTATCCCTCGCGTTCCTTAAAGTACTGCCAGCTCGTTAAGACAACTCGTTGTAACTCATCGGGATAATCAAAGTGATATCGTTCTGCTAGGCTACGCCCCACTTCGGCTATTGCATCATCCAACTTATCAATGGCATTTACCGTCTCGGCTTGAGACCAATCACCAGGAACCATACCGGCCAACATATTATTGCCGTAGCTATCCCTCAAAGTAGACAAAACGGGCGTTATGGCGTGAATTGTCATTGGTGGAAAAGTGACATTGCCACAATCTTTACCCGTAGCTTGGATAAACTTGAGCCGCAGCAAAATGCCAGTGAAGATGTACATGCCATCTCGCAACATCAAGGTCAAGTTGCGGTGGATAACCTTCTCATGCTTAACGTGATTGGACCAATACATTTCAATCGCTCCCTGAATCTTGGCAGAAACCACCTGATCAAATTCGAGCCGTGGTTCGCTAGAGGGCTCTGCCAATCGTTGCGCTAGCTCATCGTCTCGGCAGCCAATGACGAGCTTTGGCTCTTGGTGCAACTCCCGTTCTGGCGTCTGTACCCACAGATCATACATCTCGGCATTATCCAGCAGAACGTGATGCAGAGAGGCATCTTCTTCAGAGGGGCGACTCCAGTTGTTGATGTTGGGGCGACCGAATATCCCGTCCCAGTCCGGTTTTTGCCATTGGTCGAGAGCTTCTGGCTTAACGGCCAATCGAAGATCCACGTCACTATACCGATCTGCTTTGCCGGTGCCTATGCTGCCCCCCAGCCAGATAGCGACCACACCATCGCGTTCCCAAAGGCGGGTAGCAACTTTTTTGAAATGGACCATTTGGGGAATGTTAGGTAACTGCTCGAACGAGAGAGAGGTGCTCATCATTGAACCTTCCTTTCACGGGCTAAATATGGCGTGTAGTAAGGTTGTTGATCATAGCTGATAGTACCCAATACCGTCAAATAAACCTCTCTTTGTGAATAATTGCACAATCAGAAGGTTAACGTCAAACTCAACCTTGAATGCATCTATCAAGTCATCCTTTTCTTCAAGCTGTCTCAACAGATTATCAAACAATCTGTTAGATAAGAGAACAGCCGCAACCGTTCCCCGCTACGCTAGGTACAATGGTCCCTTCGATAGCCTTTCTATCACAGAGATTTGGCGCTTTCGAAAGTCTGAAACGGGTATTACCTGAGCCAGCCAACTGTAAAAAGGGCTAATTCTATGCGTTCTGAGAGGTTGACTTAGACAGTATGCTGGGTAGATGGCCGCACTATGGGCAACCTCGTAGTGAACCAGCATCACGTCTCCTGCTTTGGCTAATAGTTGATGAGGCTCTGGCAGTTCAACATCGGGCATTCCCTTCAGCAGCGATTCGGGGCCGTGCTCTCGGAAATAGTCTTGAAAGAGGGTATGGGTTCGGGGCCAAACGGTGAAGTTACCCGAATAGGGTGCTGACACGTTGCTCAGTGCAATGCCAACCAGCATGGTAAAGTTGCGGATCTCGCCTTTGGGAACGCCGTTGTGGGGTGAGTGCATACCATCAAGGTGAGGATGGGGTTCAGGTGGCGGATCGACCAAGGATGGAAAACGCAGCGCGATTTGGCCTGAGGAAGTGGGTTTGATCTTGTCTTGTCCGATGGCAGATTCGGCTAGAGTCCAAGCCGGTGTTTTGTA
This sequence comes from Chloroflexota bacterium, assembly GCA_039028975.1. Classification (GTDB taxonomy): domain Bacteria; phylum Chloroflexota; class Anaerolineae; order Caldilineales; family Caldilineaceae; genus JAHBNG01. The sequence goes on along the minus strand of JBCCHB010000039.1, from coordinate 83,609 downwards.
AAGCAAGTCCAGGATCACCGGATCTTTCTGGAGTTCGGTGCAGTAGGACCGAGAGCGCATGGTCCGCATATCCGCTGCGTCCATACCCTCACCTATGGAATGGTTGATGGCATGGAGAGCTTTGTCAATCATCACTTGGGGGACAACGCCCGGGATGTGGACGTAGCCTTGGGTGAGGATGGATTGTTTTTGGTTGTAGGTGAGCTGCATAAAATTCCTCCTAAATACAAAACGCCGAACATTCTAACCGGTGAATGCTCGGCGATTGAGTCAAGTCTTTGTGAATGAAAATCCGTGTTTATCCGCTCTCACCCGCGTCCGATTTCTGGTCGGTCTGAGGTCGAATCTCGCTAAGTTTAGGCTACAAGTCGGATTAAGCCCAATTCTCTAGTGCATCTTTGACGGCGGCGCAGAAAGCATCGGCCGTAGCACCATCCAGGACTCGATGATCGTATGTAAAGCCCAGGGTTGTCATGGGTTTGAAGGTCAGGTAATCGCCCGTGTTGGCTTCCAACGGATGACCATTGCTCACAACGACAGCTCGTTTTTCGGTGGCACCCACGCCTAGGATACCTACCTGAGGTTGGGTAATGATGGGCGTCTGGAAACGGCTTCCTGATGTGCCATAGTTGCTTAGGGTGAAGGTGCCACCCTGCAAGTCCGTCGCGGCCAGCTTGTTGCCGCGGGCTTTACCTGCCATGTCATTAACAGCCCGTGCCATTCCGATCAAGTTCAAATCGCCAGCATTTTTGATTACAGGAACAATCAGTCCGCCCAGCCCATTCGCATCCATTGGTAGCGCTGCGGCCATGCCTAGGTTAATGTAGCGCTTGATTAGCACCCCCTCGTCGGTCCAAACCGAGTTGGCAGCAGGCACAGCGCGAATACCAGCAATGGCTCCCATCATCAGATAAGCAGTGACAGTCAGCTTTACCCCTTGAGCCGCAAACTCACCCTTATTGGCTTTGCGATGGGCCAGAACTGCACTCATATCCACGTCCCACATAGTGGTGACTTGGGCGGTATTCTGGAGGCTCTCCAAGGTATTCTTGGCAATGAGCTGGCGCATCCGAGTTGGCTTGATCAGCTCTTCCCCTTCAGTAGTAGCCGACGCAGCGGCTGGCTGGGACGTTGATGGAGCAGATGATGTAGTAGAAGCACTGGTTGCAGCTTTGGCTTCCGCTGAACCGGTAGGTGTCGAAGTGGCAGGTGATGGTAGAGCATGGGCCGGAACGGCTCGTGGTTCAACAACAACCGTTCGCCCTTCCTCCCGGCTGGCCACGGCGCTCAATACATCATACTTTGTTAGCGTACTCAGAGGGCGACCTTGAGCAATCTCCTCCAAGTCAATGCCATTCTCCGCGGCCAAGCGGCGCACAATGAAGGACGGAATATCTGCCAGATCACCAGGCAGGGCATCCATTGAGGAAGCGCCCGTTGCCATGTTGAGCACATCTTGTTTGGTTATCTGCCCATTAGGGCCTGTCCCAGAGACACCACTCAGTGAAACACCTTTATCCACAGCTACCCGCTTGGCAACAGGTGTTACTTTGATGCCATCTTCACTTGCTTCGGGCGCTTCTGCTGGTGGTGGCGTAGATGTGGTTGATTCCGTCGGAGCTGGAGTAGGTGAGGGGGCGTCTGCTTGGGCAGGAGCGGAGCTGCTACTTGCGTCAACCTCTTCCCCAGCCTCGCCAATAAAGGCTAACACAGCATCGATGTCGACTAACTCACCTTCACCAAAATTGGTTTTTAGTAAAGTTCCGCTTACGGGGGCTGCGACTTCGGTGTCTACCTTGTCTGTTGCAACTTCAACAATAATATCCCCTTCATTGACCGAGGCCCCTTCTGAGACCACCCAGCGATTGATTGTTACATCTTCAATGCCTTCTCCCAAATCAGGAAGTTTTAGTTCTGTAGCCATAACAGTTAAACCTTTTATGATTGACGCTTGAAAATTTTAGATTGACGAATAGAGAAGCCTTGAAACTACAGAAACAGAGTGCCAATCAACGTCATAATTTAACCACATTCAATCGTCAATCTTCAATTGAAAATTGTAAATTCTTACGCTGCTGCCCGCTCTAGCAGAATCTCTAATACAGCAGCTTTGATCTTTGCCTTCGTCGGCATGATTTCTAGTTCTAGAGGTGTCGAAACCGGAATTGACACTGGAGGCATGCCTAAGCGGCGCCCTGGCGATTTGAGGAGGTAGGGTGCCTCCTCGTAGACGCGGGCCACGATCTCTGCACCGATGCCGCAATTGGATTGAGATTCGTGAACCGCGAGTAGATGCCCGGTCTTGGCAACAGAATCGAGAACAGTCTCCATATCCAAAGGTGTCACGCTGCGCAGATCAACCACCTCTAGGTTTATGCCTTGCTCTTGTTGCAACTCTTCAGCCGCCTGAAGCGCCTCTAAAACTGTATAGCTAAAGGTAACCAAGGTCAGGTCGGTCCCTTCTCGTTTGATATCAGCCTTACCTAATGGAACCGTATACTCTTCATTAGCATCAGGTACCTCACCCCTGGTAAAGTAAAGCATCTTATGTTCTAAAAAGAGAACAGGATTGGGGTCTCGGATAGCAGAAATGAGCAGCCCTTTCGCATCGTAGGGGGTGGATGGGGCTGCAATTTTAATGCCTGGAAATTGAGCGAAGACGCTGTCGACACAGATACTGTGTTGAGAGCCGTAGCTCTTGCCTGCTCCTTGCTGTCCACGAATCGTTAGAGGGACATTGAGTAAGCCACCGCTCATGTAATGGTAGCGAGCCGCTTGGTTGAAGATCTGATCTGCGCAGACTAAGAAAAAGTCCATATACATCAATTCGACAACCGGTTTCATACCCACAAGAGCAGCCCCTACAGACATACCCATAAAACCTTGTTCACTGATAGGCGTGTCGATAACTCGCTCGGGACCAAATTCATCCCAAAGATTCCGAGTGACGCGGAAAAGGCCACCATACGAGCCAATGTCTTCGCCAATCAAGAAGACATCCTTATCTCGGCGCATCTCGTCTTTCATGGCCTCGTTTACGGCCTGAATATAAGTAGTTTTGCGCACGTTTCTCTCCTGGAAGTGGGTCAGCATTTCAGATTTTTGTCAGTTATAGATTCTCTATGCTCTATTAGAATCTTAACTCTCGGACAAACTGAAGGCTGACTGGCTGACTAGCCGACAGGCTATTATCTTTTGTATACATCTGAATAGGCTTCAGATAACTCTGGCCATGGGCTATTTTCAGCCCACTCGACCGCGTCAACGACCTCTCGCTCGACGCCTTCCTGGATTTCATCAATTTCGGTCTGATCAATTCCACGTTTGAGAAGTTTACCGCGCAAATTGACCACTGACTCGTGCTCGCTGTGCATGGCAACTTCTTCTTTAGTCCGGTAAGTTTCTAGATCATTGGCCATGTGGCCTGCCAAACGATAGGTTAACCCCTCGATGTAAGTTGGACCATCTCCGGCTCTGGCACGAGCGGCGGCGTCACGGACTGCCGTATAGACGACCTCTACGTCATTGCCATCGATCTGGATACTATTCATGCCGTAACCACGGACAAAAAGATATAGTTCCTCGACGGATGATGTATTGCTAATCGGCGTCATCTCGGAGTAACGATTGTTTTCGCAGAAGAAGATGACGGGGAGCTGCCACTTTTGGGACATGTTGAAGGTTTCGTGCATCAAGCCCTGATAGTTGGCACCGTCACCAAAAAAGGTGATAGCAACCCGACCGTCGCCACGGAGCTTAGAGGCTAGTGCCATGCCTGCAGCGTGGGGTACTTGAGCGCCAACAATTCCATTAGCGCCCATTAATCCTAATTCAGGCTGATAGAAGTGCATCGAACCGCCTTTTCCTTTGGCAAAACCGCCAGAGCGACCTAAAACCTCGGCAATGGCCTCTTTGGCGCCCATACCTCGCGCAAGAGAATGATGGTGCCCACGATAGGTAGAGGTAAGGTAATCGCCATCTTGCAGTGCGGCAGCAGTGCCAATGGCCGCGGCTTCGTGCCCGATGGCCGTATGCATGGCTCCACCAATTTTGCCGGACTCGGCAAGTTCGAGGAGTGATTCTTCAATACGTCGAATCAGGTACATATCTCGATACATCTGGGCTAATTTTTCTTTGGGTAATACCTCTGGCTCAATGTCAGAGACAGCCATGGAAGAGAGTTGGCTGGCATCAAGCGACGGAGCCAAGGTTACTTCGGGAACGGATACGGATTTGGCCATAATAGCTTTCCTTATTTTTGGCTCATCTAATACAAAAAAGGAGGCCGTAATGAGCAATTTTCAGCAGATCGCAAGGTTAAAGAGTGATTCTTCGGCTCCTTAGCAGACGGTCATAACTGCTTGAAACAGGTGCTAAGCAGCTGCAGAGTGACTTTACGCTCTACTGAGTGTCTATTGATATAGTCCGCCAGAATACTTTGTTCCGCTTTTCATTCCTCTTAACCTGAAAGCTAAAAAATAGTAACCCTGCTCCTCTTTCAGGGAATAAACTTTCCTTTTTTCGCGGGATTATCCCGCTTTCGTGGCGACAAGCGTTGTATCTGGCCATCTATACAGGGCGATAGTACCCTGTTTATGAATGAGGCTGGTATAATAAAGTAGTATAACACATCCATTTAGAATTGCTTAGTACCTATTCTAACAAATCATGTAGAAAAAGGTTACAAACTATGCACAAAAACGGTTTATCCCCAGACAATAGGTCCGAAGACGAGATGGTGAAATTGACCTCCACGCAATCGGTCCATGCTGGTGAGGCTCGCTATCGTTCCCACAATTCATTAACGGTACCCATTGTTCAGACGTCCGTCTATACCTTTGATTCCTGCGAGGCACTGAGGGATTATACGGAAGAGAAGATGTTTTGGGACGAGATTGAGCGCGAAGAATATGGGCGGTATGGCAATCCGACAAATCGAGCTGTAGAAGCCAAGCTGGCTGAGCTGGAAGAAGCAGAAGATGCCATCTTACTTGCCAGTGGAATGAGTGCCATTACGTCTACACTATTGCTTCTGCTACAGCAAGGTGATCATCTCATCTTGACTGATGAGAGCTATCACGGGACACTTGAATTTTGTACCCGTTTCTTATCCCGCTTTGGTATTGAGGTGACTGTAGTTGGCTGTGGTGATTACACGGAATTGGTGGCATCCATCAAGCCCAATACCAAGGTAATCTTTTCCGAGTCACCAACGAATCCATTTCTAAGCTGTGCTGATCTGGCTCAGATTGTCTCAATAGCGAAGGCCAACAACATTACAACCATTATCGATACCACCATGGCTACGCCGCTCAACATTCGGCCACTATCCTATGGCATCGATCTAGTCGTCCATAGCGTGACCAAGTATTTATCTGGCCATAATGACATTATGGCAGGAGCTGTACTAGGCAACTTCCGCATGATTGACCGTCTGCGACAATCCCAAGCACTTTTGGGATGTGGGTTAGATCCCCATGCGGCGTACTTGGTTTTGCGTGGACTGAAGACATTGGCGCTACGCGTAGAAAGGCAGAATGCCAATGGATTGGCCATTGCCCAATTTCTGACCGAGCAACCCAAGGTTAAGCAGGTTTGGTATCCTGGATTAGCTAGCCACCGAGATCATCAAATTGCAGCAGAGACGATGACAGGTTTTGGGGGCGTTGTTAGCTTTGAGCTAGACGGTGATGAAGAAGTGGCCTATCAATTTATTAATGCCCTAAAAATTCCTACAATTGGCCCGAGCCTTGGCGGTGTGGAAAGCATGATCAGCCCCCTAGCTCTGATGGGTTATGCAAACGTTTCACCTGAAGAGTGCATTAAATTAGGCATTGGTCATGGGTTAATCCGTTTCTGTATCGGTATTGAAGATACAGATGATCTCTTGGCTGATTTGGGCCAGGCATTTTCTACGGTTGGCTGATCCCAGTGAATCTAACAGAGGAGGCGGGCTAGATGCAGACGGCATTATGGATGCTGTGTCCCCGGTTGTTTCACTCGAATCACCTCCAAGATCGCTTTATTGGCTGTGGTATAATATAGTCTTTCAGAAAAAGATTTTCATCAACAGATTCCTCGGATTATACAGATTAGAGAGAAAAATCTGACAAATCTATTCAATCTGTTGATAAGAATTATCTGAACATCTATAGAAATATACCGAGTAAGAGAAACCAATGATAATTATGATGCCATCGTCACAAACTCAAAAAGATTGGGATCTATGAGGAATAGTGGGGTGGAGTTACCGTAGCCTGTCCTTTTAGGGCGGTAACTCCGTTACATCGGGTACCTCCCGCCCTAAAAGGACAGGCTACAACATTGCCGTGTCTTGGTCTGACCACACAAAAGCTCAGACAACCAAAGATTCTAATGTACTGGCGGTCATGATAAAGTAAAACCGTTACTTGGGAGAAAAATATTACTTTATGCGGAGCCTGAGAGTAGTAAATGCGAGGAAAGATGGGAAAAATAACATCGCCGACAGAGACATTCGATAGAGCGCCAACCCTTCAACAAACATTGAATGGGAACGGCGCCAAAGGCCAACCAGATACATCTGACTGGTTAGACGATCCACTGGAGGCCGAAGAACGGATGATGGGGCCGTATAGGGTCACAGATATGGAAGTTTTACTGGAGCAAAAATTTTCAATTGAGCTATACAATGGATGGATCGTGTGGCGGCCTATGTCAGATAAGTTTGAACGAACCGCGCTGAGTAACATACAAGATATGTTGAGCGTATCGGCACGCAAAGCGGATTATGGCCAGGTACTTCCAGATGGTACCGAGTGCGTTTTGGATGATGGGAATGACATCATTCCTGATGCGGCACTTGTCTCCTGGCAGCGGCTGGAAAAAGACTTCACTCGGCATGGACCAAATAAGCGTCCTCTCTTAATCAGATGTCCGGAGCTGGTGATCGAATCTCGGTCCCCATCCAATACGCGGAAGGGAGATCGGTTGAAGCGCACCAAGTATTTTAATCATGGAACGCGGATTGTGTGGGATGTAGATGAACCAAACAAATGCGTTCATGTTTACCGAGCTGAGGATCCCGAGAAACCCATAACTTATACTGTAAACGATACGGTTGACTGCGAGCCGCTACTCCCAGGTTGGAAGCGTCGGGTAGCCGACATCTTTGACGAGCGCGTCTCAGCTGAATCCGTTGTCGGTGAAGCGGCCGATGAGTGGCGTCATGAAGGCATCGTGGAAGGCCGCAAAGAAGGCATTGTGGAAGGCCGCAAAGAAGGCATTGCCACTGTGGCCGAGAATATGTTGCAACAAGGAGTGGATGTAGCCCTGGTTGTCAGCGTAACGGATTTGTCTGAAGCCGAGGTACAAGCGATTGCAAAGGCGCTAGCAGAAAAATCGTAACAGAATAGAAAACGCGGATGGAACGACCGGTGGTTCATCCGCGCATGTTACGAATATCTGGCTACAAAAATCTTATGGATTCCCTAACTTCTCATCAATTACCTTGACCCATGCTGTAAACGGCGCTGACCCGCCGAATATATCTCCACCGACATCAAACATAGGCTGTCCATTAATTCCCTTCTGCTTACGAACATCATCCTGAACTGTCAGTCTGGCCAAGTGCTGCTGATTGTCGATGCAGGCATTGAACGATGCGGTTTCTAGACCGAATTCTGCTGCCAATTCCTTAACTGTTGCCCGGATATCCCCACGCCACAATCGACCTTGATGCTCAAACAGATAGGTGCGGAAAGGCCAAAATTGACCTTGATCTCCGGCACACTCAGAAGCCATATGAGATTGGATTGAACGATCTCCGTGGTTCAGAACAGGGTTAAAGATAAAGCGTACCTGGCCACTCTTCACATATGCTTCTTTCAATTCATTTTCAACGCCCAACACGTGGGCGCGGCAGCCTGGTCACATAAAATCGGAAAACTCAGTAATCACCAATGGCGCATCGGGATTTCCAATGGCTGCCAAATCATATTCAGCCCGGGTGCTGACCGTCAGCCAATTCACTTCTGCAGGTGCAACCTCTGGTTCAACCTCAACCAACTCTGCGTCGAGTTTTTCTGTCTCAGCCGCTTCTGCTGCGGCCTCAAGGGCTTCACCAACGGTCATGGCTTTTTCCAATTCACCCACTGCTTCTTCGCCACTTGGCTCAGCTGCTGCCTCGTCTGCCAATTCAACCTCCGCTGATTCAGCATCCACCGCAACTTCATTCGTTGTCTCTTCAGAACTCGTTTCGCTGGTACCAGGAAGCTGAATTGCAGCTCCTTCCGGACCGCTACAGGCAGCTATTATTAGCAAAATTACTATACTTGCCAATGCAAGGGTTCGTGCATACATTTTTGATTCTCCAGTATCGTTTAAAGAGAGCAATCACTTGCTTATACATCATCACTCATTCACCTTTGGAACTCTATGCTCAGCTCCGTTTGAAAACAGGTGTTTGGTCTCTCTGATAGAGCTTCGGAAAACACCTGTTTTCAAAACGACCGCAGTATAACTACAAAATAGAGATGCTACTGTAAGCGTGCCAACGTAACAAGCCCATAACTCGAAATCTTCCCCAATCTGCAAAACCAACTTCATCCGACATGCTCTGCTAGCCTTTTCGAGAGGCGGCCCATTCATGTTGTAAAATCCCATAGAAGCAGATATCGACTCTATTCCCCCATCGGATTTCAGCTTCCCGCATCATGCCTTCATAAGTCATACCTACTTTCTGCATAATACGGCTAGATGCAGGATTTTCGCTCATATGACGACCCATGATCCGATGGAGTTTAAGCGTCATAAAGGCATAGTCAACAACGGCTTGGGCTGCTTCTGTACCATACCCATTTCCCCAATAGGGGCGACCTACCCAATAGCCTAATTCACCGGATTTGTGCTGCAAGGCAATGTCCAGACCAATGCAGCCGACCAAATTGCCGTCGGTTTTATTCGTTATGGCCCAAGTGCCCATATCACCCGCTCGCCACTTTTCTGCATGACGGGAAATCCAATCCTCAGCCATTCCACCTTCATAGGGGTGAGGTATATTTGCTGTTGTCTTTGCCAGTTCATAATCACCAGCTAGCTCTTGAACCTGCTTGGCATCACTCAACTCAAACGGGCGTAAAGTCAAGCGGCTGGTGTCAAGGGTTGGAATCGGTCTCGTTGCAAAGTTCATGTTTCGAGAAATTGACTATACTGTTGCCTGAATTTTTCGCTCACGTTTTTTTGTTTGTAGGGAAGTAATCAGGGCGTCAACGTCACTTTCACTGAACGACTTCCATCGGCAACCAAATCAATTCCCTTTTGAAAATCCGCCAACGGCATTGAATGGGTAAGAATTTTCTCCATTGGCAACAACCCCTTGGCCAGCATATCCATGGCAATTGGGTAACAGTACGGGCCAAGGTGAGCACCGTGAATATTTAGCTCTTTGGTATCCCCGATGATGGTCCAATCCACGGTTACTGGTTCCCGCATAACGCTGAACTCGACGAAGATGCCCAGCTTGCGGATCATGTGCAGCCCCTGTTCAACTGCAGCAGGATGCCCTGTGGCTTCAATGTAGACATCACAACCGTACCCCTCAGTCAGCTTGAGCACTTCGTCAATGACGTCTATTTTGGTCGGATTGAATCCCATATCTGCACCGGTCGCTGTGGCAACTTCAAGTCGTTCGTCATTGAGATCCAACGCAACCAGCAGGCGGGGATTCTTGAGCCGAGCCGCAGCAATCATGCCCAAGCCCAACGGACCTGCCCCAGCGATGACGACTACATCATCCAGCTTGATTTCGCCTCGCTGCACTGCGTGGATCGAACAAGCCAAAGGCTCAATAAAGGCAGCGTGCTCTAACGGCACCGCATCTGGCACCTTGTAGTTGATGGCATCCTTAGGAAAGACCATGTACTCGGCCATGGCCCCAAAGGCCCGCTGACGGAAGCCATAGACATCCCCGTACTGGCACATCCAATATTGACCTCGCTGACAGAAACGGCAGCCCCAACAGGGTACAATTTGCTCCGATACAGCCGTATCCCCGAGAGCCAAGCCGTACTTTTCTCCCGCTCCTTCCCCAAGCGCAACAACCTGACCAACAAATTCGTGGCCGGGAATAACCGGTGGTTGGCAGTACCCCTCTCGATGATCATCTCCCCAAAAGAGGGACGCGCCTGAATAGCACTTCAAATCGCTGGCACAAATGCCCACATGTTGCACGCGAATGGCGACTTCTTCTGGTCCTGGTGTGGGAACGCCCCACTCTTCCAAGCGATAATCTTCAGCCCCATGACAGATGACAGCAGGCATGGTTTTGGGGAGAGGTTGGTTGGCGCTGTAGTTCATTTTCCTAGTCTCTCGTCAGTTTTCTTGGTTCGTTGTGCCATTCGACTCGCTCGTACAGTTGATCAACTTGTAACTTTGTGGAGATTGAGCCAAGTACGACAGTGTCATTTCTATTGCGGTATTCGGTCAAGCTCCATTGCCCATTCGTCTGTTTGTACCAATGTTCGATGTGTACCCGATCCTGGTGAATGGTTAGATATTCTTTGAATGAGTCTAATTCTCGATAAAATTCAAACTTTTCCCCTCGATCATAATTGCTGGTCGAAGGGGACAGAACTTCGACAATCAAAACAGGATTGGTTATGGCATTTGAGTCTTTTTCATCATATTCAATTTCGCCACAGACTACCATTGCATCTGGATAGGTGTACAACCCACCGGGTAACATTAATTGCTGATCACTATTGAATGGTTCACAGCTTGAACCTCGGGTGTTAATAAGGAGTTCACTAAAAGCATTTCCGCTTATCCGATTATGATTCGGCGAACCACCAGCCATCATAAAGATTGCGCCGGCATAATACTCGCTTTTGTATATGGCAGTTTTCTCTTGCTCCAGATATTCCGCAAGCGATATGAAAGTAGATTTTTTTTGAGGTGAGGCCATTTATCTCTCCGAGAGTCACAGTCTACATAAAATGATCAGTTATAGTAAAGCATGGAACTAGCCTTAAGGCAAGTAGCTTACTCTGGCTTTTCATCCCTCGGTCTAAGTTTAAACTGCTCAAGGAAACCCATCTAGTCACTAGAGATGCCTAATTGCAGTACCTTTTATTTTGATTTGTCCAAGCTAGGTGCAAATGGCGAAAACTTTCCGGGTATGTGATAAAAACCAGGCATTCCACCATTTCAAATGTAAAAAGACCCAACAATAATACATAAAACTGACAAATATCGAACGAAAGTCTTATTTACATCGCTCTTTTTTACCGCTAGAATGGATCTAATTCATGCAGCGAATTCCACTTTACGGTGAAATGGTGATTTGCTCCACAGCTCTAAATACGCGATTGGGCCAGATTCAGACAGGATTAGAGTCCTTTGCATACTGGAGATAATGAGCAAAACGCTCTGTTTAGGTAGATGTTGTGCCTGCCAAACTCGATTTCACATGGTCGTGGTATCTATCTCAATCAGTCGGAATGCGACATTCGGGGTATCTGGCTCTTGGAGTAGTGCTTACTCGGGAGCCATTCAGAAGAGGCTCAACCGCTTTGTATGAGAAGATATAGATTATTCGTCCTAATCAAATGGAATTGCTGTAGTTTAGATACGTTCAGATGAGGTTCTTTGAGAGGTTGTGGAGACAGGCTTGTCGGGTTATGAAACCGAGCAGGTCTGTTATGCCTTTACTTTTTCATTCCACAATGATTCAAAGATCCCTAGGCTCAATGCGGTATATGCTACAGTTGCCATCAACAATCGAACCAAGACAGTTCAAACAATATTGGTTTATTGCTCTGATCCAGATTCTCTTATTTAGCGGAGGGCTATTTGCTATGGCCCTCCGGCTTGACGATTCGCTAATTTGGATTCCAGCGGCAGTAACCTGTCTACTGACATTTGTCTATCTGATCTGTATGTGGTTAGACAAGCGAGGTCACTTTCATGCTGCCACAAATCTTCAGATAATCGGTGTGGTGCTTTTGCCCAGCATAGTGCCTTTAATCTTTACAGACCTGGGTCTGATGTTAGGTTCTATTATTGGCGTAACCCTTTGGAGCATCTGTTTGTTCCGTATTAGTTCATCTATCAACAATCGAGTCATTCTGCTGGCTGTGCTGGTTGGCTCGGCTTATGCATTGACAGACGTGATTGGACCGTCCGATCGAATCCGGGTGCCCCAATTGGCCTGGGTCTCTATCTTACTGGTATCCATAACCGCGCTGATTGTTGCTGTTTATATATTCCGCAGATTCCATAGCTTCCCACTTGCGACAAAGTCGATCACGATTATTATGATGACAACGGCGGTGGTCGCGCTTCTTGTGATTACAACCAGCCACCTGATTACAACCCAAGCCATCAATCGGACGTTAGTCCAACAATATTCCTTAACCGCTCAAGCGCAAGGTTTGGCCATGGGAGAGCTGCTGGCGAGCGAACTCCAGCTCATCCAGGAGGTAACCGAAAGCCCCAAAATAGGCAATGCGCTCTTTATCCATAATAGAAGAAGTAGGGGCTACGACTCAGCAGTCCTTAACCGAATCTTAAACCACGAGCAGAACTCACTAGCCAAGTCATCAAGCCAGCGATATCTATCTACGGCAGAGCGCCGAATGATGCAGGAAGTAGAAAAGATGATTGCTGACTCAAATCTCTCCTACTATCATACCTTTATAACCGACAAGTATGGTTCTATATTCGCATTTGGTGGCCAGCCACCTCGTTCCAACCACGGTACGACCCACTGGTGGCGCACCGCATACCAACTTAAGCCAGGTGAACTCTATGTGGATGGCATTATTCGTAGCCCAACGCGCATTGGTCCTCACTTACGGATCGCCATGCCCATATACAGACAACGTTCTGATGGCTCTGATGATGTAGAGCCATCCGGCATATTTCATACTCTCTACCCGCTGAATCGAATCTCCCATCTGCTCACATTAGATCAGGGTCTAGCAGATTTTGACAGAATGGAATTCTTCTTTGATAAGAACCGCTCTATCTATCCTAATCAGGGCCGTTTAACCGTACGTGAGCTGGCTTCGGCAGAATTCATTCTGCGTGAGGCAACTGAACCTACTTTTCAACGGATCACATCGGGTGATCCGCCAATCACTATATATATTACGGTTGCGCCAGTTGAAACGTTAAGCCGCAACTCTATTGTAGACGGGCTTGACTGGCAAATCGGCTTCTCTATCTCCGAGCAGCGGTTTATGGCTCCTAATACCAGTCGACGCAATACAAGTATCCTTTTGGGTCTTCTTGTTCTATTGGTTAGTGGAATTGCCGCCTGGTTCTTTGGCAAAAAGTTAGCAGGCCCAGTCGTTCAATTGACTGATGCTGCCGTGGATTTTGGTGAGGGGAACCTAATGGCTCGGGCACCTGTCTATGGCAGTGATGAAACAGGCACGCTGGCGACCAATTTCAACCAGATGGCCGATCGTCTGCAAGGCTCCCTGAGGGAATTGGAGCAACGAGTGGAGGAACGCACCATTGAATTAACCGCGGCCAATGCAACGCTGGAAGAGACCCTACGAGAGCAACAAGAGACGGCTAAAGCGCTGCGGGTAGCCAAAGAAGAAGCAGAGGTTGCGGCCCAGATCAAGAGCGAATTCCTAGCCAACATGAGCCATGAGATTCGTACGCCTATGAATGGCGTCATTGGTATGACCGCGCTGCTAAAAGAGACGGCTTTGGATGAAGAACAGGCCGACTTTGTGCAAACCATCAATTCGAGCGGCGAGGCACTGCTCAATATCATAAATGAAATACTTGATTTCTCTAAGATTGAAGCAGGCAAATTAGAGTTGGAACATATTATCTTTGATCTATACCAATGCATCTCAGATACCATTGAAATGGTTGCCCCGAGCGCGCACAAAAAGAGATTAGAGCTGGCTTACCTCATTGATGATTCGGTTCCCCAGTTTATTTGGGGGGATAGTACCCGGTTGCGCCAAGTCTTAACCAATCTTCTCTCGAATGGAGTAAAGTTTACTGCCGCTGGCGAGGTTTTTCTCAGTGTGACATTGGAAGCTAACAAAATACAATTTTCCGTGCGTGACACCGGCATCGGTATTCCCCAGACTCAGGTTGAAAAGATCTTTGACTCATTTACTCAGGTTGACACCTCTACAACTCGGCAATTTGGCGGAACAGGCTTAGGGTTGACAATTTGCCGACGCCTATGTGAGCTAATGGGGGGAGGAATTCACGTAGAGAGTATAGAGGGACATGGCTCGGTCTTCACCTTCACGATAGCGTCAGAAGAGGCACCCCAGCATCGTCCCTTTATAGCAGAAAAATCGCCAAATTTCAACGGGTTGACAGTTTTGTACGTTGGTGACAATGAAACCAATCGACGCATCGTTCAGTACCATTTAGAAAAGTGGAATGTCAAACTGATTCTATCCACACTAAACAAAGGGAAAGCCCACTTGAAGCGAAATCGTCATATTTCCCTCGTTATTGTAGATATGGCAGTCGACACCACATACGATCCCAATCTGTATCAATATTTCTATGATGAATTCTCAAGCAAGGTTCAACCACTTTTGGTCATGCGATCTGTTTTGGCTATGGATGGACTTGTGAAGTTGGATACACCGGGGCCAAGTACTTATCTATATAAACCAATTGATCCCAACAATCTGTACAAAGTCATTATGGAGTATTTTGGTGCACCAAAATTCCTTAAGAAGAGCTTTCCGAACCAGCCTACAATGGATCAGAATCTTGGGGTTGAGTATCCTTTGAATATCTTGGTTGCAGAGGATAACCTTGTCAATCAAAAGGTGATTACGCGTATTCTACAGCGGCTTGGCTACCAGGCAGATGTGACATCAAATGGGCTTGAGGCAGTAGAGGCAATTCGAAATAAACAATATGATTTGGTACTAATGGACGTTCACATGCCTGAAATGAACGGAATTGAAGCAACCGAGGCCATCCTTCGGATGGTACCACCATCAGAGCTGCCCCAGATTGTTGCTATGACAGCAGCGACCATGAGCGCCGAACGTACCCAATGTCTGGAAGCGGGAATGAATGACTTTATTGCCAAACCAATCAATATTGAAACAATTATCCGGGTTTTGAAAGATACCTTTGCCAAACGACCACAGGAGCAGGCTCTTATCCCCATCGAACAATAATCACGGATAGGATCAGAGAGAGAATTGTTGCCATCCAAAGTGCCAAGCCGAGCGGCTCCACAAAACGCAGCCATAATAGATGAATCGCCACAAAACAGACCACGCTAATAAAACAGCGGTCAAACATATTTGTGGTAATTGGTAAAAAGCCATCTCGTCCTGCCCTAGAGTCCACGACCATTATTACACCCTTATTCCTGATCCCGCACAGCCCGTTCCCAAAACCCAATTTTATAGTTTTTAAGAAAAAGATTTTCCGCCCTTACCCTTCGACACGCTCAGGGGGCGGTTGGAAAATCTTTTTCTTGGTGTCTATATATCCGCTTAATACACTTCCCAAATCCGCGGGTTGCTACCCTCTTCGCAAACTCCGTAGTCGCTTCATCACATCATTCCTTTCAGTCCTATTATCTGGCGTCTCTTCACCCAAACCAAAATAATCATAAAGCCGATAATAGTCTGAATAGAGTTGATTATAAATTAGCACATTCTCTTCAATAGGTCGGTAGATCTCATCATCCTGACCGCCCATGAATTTGGCCGCAGCAAAGATATCGGCATAGCCACCAACGTCTTTACCCGCGACCACAGCACCATGCATTGCAGACCCCAACGCACCAGCTAACTCACTCCTCGCCACCCGAAACTCCCGATTGGTTACATCTGCATAGATTTGCATCAGCAGAGGATTCCGTTTAGGCAACCCGCCTGCCGCCACAATGCTGTTGACGGGTACACCATTCTCCACGAAAGCGTCGATAATGCGGCGAGTCCCAAACGCAGTAGCTTCTAGAAGCGCCCGGTAAATGTCAACCGATGTAGTGGCCAACGTGGCACCGATGAGCATACCGCTCAACTCTGCATCGACCAGCGTGGAGCGATTGCCATTCCACCAATCCAGAGCCAAAATGCCATGCTGGCCGACTCGTTGAGTTGCGGCCTCACGCTCCAAAAAATCATGTATGCTTACGCCTTGCTTGGCTGCCTCATCATGTATAGCTGGGGGAACACATCTATCAATAAACCAGCCAAAAATATCGCCAACTGCGCTTTGCCCCGCCTCGTACCCAAATAGCCCCGGAACAATGCCATCTTCTACCACACCGCACATTCCCGGCACTTTGGCGCGCGAGTCGGCCACAACCATATGACAGTTGCTGGTCCCCATGATAATGGTCATAATGCCTGGCTCAATAGCTTGGGCCGCTGGCGGAGTGGCGTGAGCATCTACATTGGCAACTGCCACCGCGGTGCCTGAGCGTAGACCGGTCCATTCGGCAGCCTCTCTTGTCAAACCACCAGCATTGCTCCCTAATGACAGGACCGTATGGCCCATTTTCTCGCTCACGACATCCCCAAAGTCTGGATGGAGTGCGGTCAAGTATGTTTGGCTTGGGTATCCGTCTGACTTCTGCCAGATTGCTTTATAGCCAGCCATGCAAGAGTTGCGCGTCTCGTTACCAGTTAGCTGCCAAATAACCCAGTCGGCAGCTTCGATCAGCCGCTCTGAGGCATGATAAATGTAGGGAGCCTCATCCAAAATCTGTAGTGCTTTGGGAAAGAACCACTCTGAGGAAATCTTACCACCGTAGAGATCTGCCCACGGTTCGCCCATCTCCCGTGCCAGCTCATTGACTCGGTCCGCCTCAGGTTGGGCGGCGTGATGTTTCCACAACTTGACCCAAGCGTGAGGCTCTGCACGGAATTCTGCCAGCCGGCAGAGAGGAGTGCCGTCGGCCAACGTCGGTAGCATGGTGCAAGATGTAAATGCGATACCCAGGCCGATCACATCTGCCGGATCCACAGCGCTCTCCTTGAGTACTGCGGGTACCGCTTGTCGCACGACGGCAAGGTAATCATCCGGATCTTGAAGCGCCCAGTCTGGCTCAAGCTGTACACCTGATCCGGGTAGCGCCTCATCGATAACACCGTTAGCATAAGGGTAAACTGAAGTGGCCAGCTCACACCCGTCGGCTACGTCAACCAAAAGGGCGCGACCAGACTCAGTCCCAAAATCAATCCCGATAGCGTATTTGGATTTACTCATCATCTAACCAGTCAACGAATTCATAGATTTGTCGTAATGGAATGGAAAGATCTACAGTATGTAGAGCTAGTGTCTCATCAACACCTTCAATGAAGTAGGTTCTCCAGCTCCTATCATCTTGTTTCAAGTGTTGTTCAATATATGGACGGTCTTGGTGGACTAAGATATATTCCTGAAAAGATGAGAGTGGGCGATACAGTCTAAATTTTTCGCCTCGATCATAGTTTTCTGTACTTGGTGAGAAGACTTCAAAAATAACCCGCGGGTTCAGGATAATTTGTGTCTTATCATTTGCCATTTGAACTTGGCCACAAACGATCATCCCATCAGGATATGTATAAAGCCCATTCGCACGAACGAGCAATTTCGTCTCGCTTCCAAATTGGCGACAAGAAGTACCTCGTACCCTTATCCTGACCTCTGTTCCAATATTCGAACAGATCTCGTTATGATTCGGTGAACCACCTGCCATCAAAAATATTTGGCCATTAAAATACTCACTTTTTTCGAGGGCAGATTCTTCTCGTATCAGGTATTCTTCTGGGGTAATATACTCAGTGGCTCGAACCGGTTGTGCCATCTCTATATGCCTCTACAAATAGCTAATCGGGGATCAAGCAAAGTCAGGCCCTAGCAGATTCTCTGCTTCTAACTGTACTTCTCTCCATAGATTATATCATGACAGTTCATGTCCTTACGAAAACCGCTGAAAAGACCAGAAGCCCACCAAGAAAAGACCTGAAGCCCACCAATGATTGTCCCTACTGTTTCACAGCTCCAAAGGTCAAACCCATGACAATATACCGCTGGACAAAGATGAGAAAGAGTAGAGCGGGCAACAACGAAATAAAGGCCACCGCAGCCAACTCACCCCAATTGGAGCCAGTCACGGTGACAAATTCGGCTAGGCCAGTGGTGATGGTACGCGCCTCAACGCTAGTCAATGTAGCGGCAAAAAGATACTCGTTCCAGGCAAACATCCAGCTGAGAAGCGCTGTAATGGCTAGCCCTGGTGCAGCGAGCGGCACAATAATACGCCAAATAACCAAGCCAAAGCCAGCACCATCCACAAACGCGGCTTCGTCCAGTTCAATAGGAATACCATCAATAATGCCAATGAGTAGCCAGATAGCAAAGGGTAGGTTGAAGACACAATAGAGTAAAATCAGTCCAAGGCGGGTATCAAAAAGCGTCCAGTCACCAATGGCAAACACTCGGGTGAAGAGGAGAAAGAGAGGCAACATAAAGGCCGCGGGTGGAGCCATACGATTGGTGATGGTCCAGAAGAAGATATTGTCTTTGGCTGCCAGCTTCCAGCGAGAGAGCGCATAGGTAGCCATCAACGCCAAAACGGTCACCAACAATGCATTGGTGGTTGCCACGATCAGGGAATTCCAAATGTACCCCTGAAAGATGCGATCCGTGAGGGGACCAGTATAATTCTCAGCAAAAAATTTCGTCTGCCACATAGGCCATAAGGATGGGCGGCCAAATAACTCAACTCGGCTACGCGCCGATACAACAAACATCCAGTAGATGGGAATAAGCGTAAATAAAGTCAGCAGGATCCAAAGAATGTAGGTACCGAGGGTAGTGAGCCGTTTACGGGATGGGTTTTGTTGCATGATTATCCTTCACGCTCCCCAGTCTGTGTTAATGCAATAAACAACAACCAACAGAGAACTATCGTAAAATAGAGCACTAATAGTGACATGGCTGAGCCATAGCCATAGTCTGTCTGCGGGAAGACCACTCGCCAAATGTGAATCCCTGCGTAGCGAGTGGCACTACCAGGCCCACCACCGGTAAGCATCCACACTTCGTCGACGATGCGCAGAGCATCCATAATACGAATAAACGTGGTTGTTAGAATCACCGGCATGATCATAGGAATGGTTACATAGCGGAAGATCTGCCAGCGCCCGGCCCCATCCACCAAAGCGGCCTCGAGTGGCTCTTTGGGCATGGCTGAGAGACCAGCCAACATGGTCAGGGTGACGAGCGGTGTCCAATGCCAGATATCCATA
Organism: Chloroflexota bacterium; assembly: GCA_039028975.1. Classification (GTDB taxonomy): domain Bacteria; phylum Chloroflexota; class Anaerolineae; order Caldilineales; family Caldilineaceae; genus JAHBNG01. The sequence goes on along the minus strand of JBCCHB010000039.1, from coordinate 64,374 downwards.
AGCACAGTGGTGAAGAAAGCGTGGTTGGCGTAGGTACCGATGTTGTAATCTATTCCGAACCAGCGATCCAAAAAGAAAGGAATGGGTCCAAATCCTGGGATGACCAGCAACCGCCAAACAGCACCGACAGCTATAGGGGCCACCATAATCGGTAGGGCGTGTATTGTGCGGAAAAAGGTCTTGCCCCAAAAATCCCGGGTTAAGAGTTGAGCAAGGAGAAATCCCAGGACCAGTTCACTGCCCACTGCCCAAAAGGTAAATCGAGCCGTTGCCCAAAGTGATTTGAGAAACTCTGCATCAAACATCAGACGCCGATAGTTGTTGGCTCCTGCGTATTGTAAGCTTGGATCCGCGGCAAAGACATTCCAGTCAAAAAAGCCTACGTACAAGACGTAGAGAAAGGGCAAAAGACCAGTAATGGCAAGGATGATTAAGGTGGGTGCCAGGAGGGTCCAGGCGACGCGGTTTGACCACATGGGTGTTTGATGTCTGTTCGGTTAGTGGCAGCTCAAGGATTGATGGAGTTAGGCGGCCATGAGGAATTCTAGCAAGATGATGAAGATGATTGTGATGACAGGATGATGAAGATAAGAGGCAATCTACACTCATCCTTCGTCTTGTTATCACTTTCGTTCCTCATCTTCATCATCTCAATCATCTTCTACTCTACTCACCGTAGCCCAGTTGGACTAATGCTTCATCAACTGCCGCCGCGGCCATGTCCAGCGCTTCATCGCCAGAGATCTCATCGGCCAGTGCTTGGTGGATAAAGGGATCGATGGTCTCACGGATGGGGCCATGGAATGGGTACGGCGGTGCGCCCGCAAAGAGAGGACCTTGTTCTCGTAGCAGCGTGTAGTAACCGTTGGTTGCGGCATCAGCCTCTACAACCAGCGGATCGTCGTAGGTTGATTCCATGACGATGCGAGCACCAGCAACGGCCCATTCGGCCTGAACCGACTCTTGGCCGATGTATTGAAGCCAAAGCATGGCTGCTTCTTTGTTCTTAGAGGAGTGAGGGATACCGAAGGCACCACCATCGTAGTAGCCAATGTAGCCATCACCAGCAGCTGCTTCGTCAATTACGCCCTCAGCCAGTGGCGGCAGCGCAACACCTACATTGCCGACCACGAGAGAGCGATCCGTATTGGTTGCAATCCAAGCGGCGTTCTCGCCATACACCCAACCTTGGGCAGCACGACCAGCGGCAAAGGTTGAACCTACTTCGTCCCAGGTGCTAGATGACCATTCGGGCGGAGCAAATTCTCGCATGCTTAACCAGAAGTTGAAGCAGTCTTTTGCTTTCTGGCTGTTTAGCATACCACCATTCTCTTCGGTCGCCTTGTAGTTCTCTTGGTTAATGCCCCAATTGTAGATACCACAAGATGGGAGAAGCGTCTCGATCAGCTCATAGGTTGACGCAGGATGCCCAGTCGATCCTTGAACTGTGGTGCCCCAGAGATCCATATCATTGGCTTCACCGTACGCAGTAAAGAAGGCAGCAATGTCAGCGTACTGGTCGTAGGTAGTGGCCGGCGCCAGATCATAACCATATTCATCGGCAAATGCCGCCTGAATATCGGCATCACCAAACAAATCCGTACGGTAGAGATAGACTTTGACAAACGCTTCCATGGGAATCCCAAAGACATCCCCATCGCCATTCTTGAAGTAATCGATGAATGTGGTGAACTTGCTCACATCAAAGTCCGGTGCCGCTAGGTCTGGGTTGTCAGCCAAGCCTTGAGTAAGGTTGACCAGAAACTCTCGGTCCAGATAAGCATAGATGATATCCTGCTCAATGTAGACGAAGTCATAAATACCCGTGTTGGCTTCCATGTCCTTGATGGCCTTGTCATACATGGAATCCCAAGAAGTGGTCTCAAACTCAACCGTGATTCCTGTTTCGGCCTCAAATTGAGCAGCCAGCACGTCTGCCACGTAGTTTGAAGGTGGCGTACTTTCAGAAACGCCGCGAATCGTTACACCAGCGTAGGGTTTGGCGGCTTCGGCCCACCAACTCATTTCGCCAGAATCGCTGCTCGCGTCAGCGTCTGCACCAGCGTCGGCCGCGGGTGCTGGTGCTGGTGCAACAGGTGCAGCACAGGCAGCGAGAACCAACGCTAGCGTTAGTACAATTCCTAACAATCCATGGAAGCGATCCATCGGTTTTCTCATTGTCATTTTCTCCTTAAAGTATTCAGTAGTTCATTTTGTGTAGCAGTATACCGTTATACAATCATTGATGTTCAACGGCGAGATTACTCCTTATGCAAAGACGCTAAGACGCAGTTGGGGCTAACGTCTTTGCGGATTTGCATAAGCAAGAATTCTATCATGTGCAACAGAGCTGAAATCGATTTCTTATTGTGGCTAAATCTAATTGAGAGAGACTCGGTTCAGGTAGAAGACTTCATTTGTCTCATCCAGATCAAAGCTGAATATAATCAGGTGGGGAGGGAAATTTTTCTATCACAGGTCTTGATTCAAGACCCTATAGGTAAGAGTAGGCACATCTTACAATCGAATGTAGGACTTGTCAAAATCGAACGTGAGGCTTGTCCAATATGTCCAAATGGTTGCCATCTTCACAGGGTAGTACCATAGTACTAGAGACATAGCACCCACCCCATGCTACAATTGTCCTCGATAGACTTTCTCCTCTTTTTGGGTAAGTTTTCTCCTTTTGGGTGCAGGAATGGGTGCAAGAGGCTCAGCAGTATGCTGGGCCTCTTGTATTTCTGTTGCATCTATATTTTGTCAATCTTACAACCGTTTCCTCAATACCCAAGTTCCATGTTAACTGGATTTGGCAACGCGCCAGAGGCAGCCAATTCATTCAACATCTCTGCCAACATGGCCATGCGACTCTCATCTTCACTACCCAACCAACCAGCCCGATGGGGGCTAAGGATTACATTTTCCATCTCATGAAAAGCATACTGAGAAGGCATCGTCTGGGTTCTTTCCTCTACTGAACGGGGATAGTTGTACCAAGCGTCGATACCGGCCCCGGACAATTTACCCGAGATCAGTGCGTTGTAGAGAGCCGTTTCATCAATGACCATGCCCCGGCCAACGTTTACCACAATAGCACCATCTTTCAGCAGGCTCAGCTCTTGGGTGCCAATCAGACCAATCGTTTCAGGCGTACCCGGCAGCGCCGCTAGCAAAAGGTGAGCCCGAGACAACTGCTCGTGTAACCGGTCAACTCCATAAACCTCTGCCCACTCATCCTGAACATCCTCTTCCTGAAGCGTACGCCGAATGCCAATTACCTCCATACCCAGAGCATGACAGACTGGTGCCATCCGCCGCCCGATTCGGCCATAACCGAGAATAAGCGCTGTACGTCCGTGAAGAATAAGTTGGGGCTGGACACTATACCGTAAGGTCCAGTCACCCCGTCGTAGATTCATGTCCCCTTTGGCCAAAAATTTGGCACAGCCTAACATGAGTGCCAACGCAGTCTCAGCTGAGGCGATAGAGTTGTATGGTGCGTTATGAACGGCAATGTGCGGATACTCTCGCATTAATTCCTGGGTGGCCTGGGGTGGACCTGCATAAGGAATGATTAGACTCTTTAGATTTCGGCTGGCTTCCACAAATTCTTGAGAAGGGAAAGCCCCAATGAGAATCTCGTAGTCGGCATCTTCCGGTGGCCTTTTACCGTGAGCAAGTTGAATGTTCGGGTTAGCCAGCCGCTTTTGTAACTGCTCCGGACCACCCTGCTTATCTTCTTCAATAAGGAAAACTTTGATTTCTGTACTCATAAGATAGTTGATTGTCCATATCCGCGTAATGTAATTTGAGAACCCTCTTGTTGTACCACAACGGCAGAGCCTGGCCCTCGCGGATCAGCCCCCCCTTCCCAAAGGTCGCCTCGCCGTCGGATAGTCTGCATAATGCCCAAAGCCGGCAGAGCCCTGACCTGATGTCCCAAGGTAGATAATCTACCTGCGGCACCACTATTCGGTTCCACATCCGTTACAGGGCCGTGGCTATGCACCCTCGGAAAGATGGCGGCGAAACGGGGATCCATGCCAAAAGAAATCTGGTTGACCAAGGCTTGGAGCGTAGCACTGACAATTCTAGGACCACCCGCGCCACCTGCAGCAATGACATCACCGCTCTCTGGGTGGATAGCAATGAGTGGGCATTGGCTGCTGGCTGGTTCTGCTCCTGGTCCGACCAGATTGTAGTTTCCCTGATAACGGATGCCTTGAGTGGTAACTTCGCCTGGGCGCAAGCTAAAGTCTCCCACTGAGTCGTTGAGCACAATGCCTGTCTCTGAATCGATGACGCCCGATCCAAAGTAGCTACGAACTGTCTGAGTTTGGGAGACTATGTTGCCCTGATCGTCCGCCACGCAGAAATGACTGGTACAGGTCTCTTCCCCAACATTCTGTTTGCGTCCGTCAAGTTGATGAAAGATAGAAGGCGTTACGCCATTTAGATTGATGTCGGCAGCCAGCTTTTGGGCATAGATGACATCAAGGATCTTGGCAGCATCCTCGTTGCTTTCTACTTGCGCACGAGCAGCGTAAGTGGCCCGGACAGCCTCCGCGATGAGGTGGAAATGGGCTATAGAGCCGGGCGAGATTTGGCTCAGATCGTGTTGATCCAGAATCCGCAAAGAGAGCAGAGTCTGTAGCGAGCCAATGGTGGGTAAGCCTGGGGCCAATATATGCCAATCGCCATAGGAAACGTTGTGGAGTTGGGTGACTTCTGGCCGATAGTTGCTTAGATCATCCATAGAGAGTACACCACCGCTCTGCCGAATGGCCGCCACCAAACGTTCTCCAATTTCACCTTCATAAACCGTGCGAGGATTTTGGGCAATCGCATCCAATGTGGCAGCCATCTGGGGTTGGAGAATTTGTTGACCTTCCACAATCGGTTGGCCAAGAGGCGACTGACCGGCATAGCGGGTCAACTTCTCTGCTGAATTATAGCTATGATACACATTGGCCAACATAAAATCGGCTGGGAATCCCTCTAAGGCGATCCGCCTAGGTGCCATCAAGAGATCGCGCCAAGGAAGTTGACCACGCCCCTCATGTAGCATACTTAGCCCAGCTACAAAGCTAGGGATGGTGCTGGCCATTCCACCCATAGTTGCCAGTCGATCATTGGGCGTGCCATCCTGATGAAGAAGAAGCTTCCGTTCTAAGCGGTGGGGGGCTGGGCCACGGGCGTTTATATGGCTCGTTTCACCATTAGTCGTGCGAAAGGTGATGTTGCACCCACCACCAATGCCTGAATGATAGGGTTGAACCACGCCAATGGCCAAGGCCACGCTGACCGCTGCGTCAAATGCATTGCCGCCGTCGCGCAGAATCTCTGCCCCTACCTGCGCCGCTAGATGGTGAGGAGCGGCGACAATTCCTAAGGTCTTTCTTTCAGATTGGGTCATCTTGATTGTGCCTTACTCCTGAGTTGGTCTCTCGGGATTGCCCCAATGTCCTCTAGCATCGCTACCACTAACAATCACCCCCTCTTTGTTCCACCCCAAGGCGGGATCGCTCCAGACCTCTGCGGCACAGTATCGTAACGTTAACCCGCATCGGCGACGAGCTGAATGGTTGGCATCCGAACCATGAAGGAGCAAGTCGCTATGAAGTGAAATCTCACCGGCCTTCAGATCGTCATCCACCGGTGTTCCGTACTGCTCTACCTCATCAACACTCTGACGTAAAACGCTCTGTTCAGCTTCTTCTGCAATACGGTAAGTCAAATGCCCATGATGGTGGGATCCAGAGACGAAGCGCATGCAGGCATTCTCCGTATCTGCGTCATCAATCGCCAACCAGACGGTGGTGGTCTTGGATGGCGTTAGAGGCCAAAAGCTGGCGTCTTGGTGCCAAGCTACCTTTTTGGGATCATGGGGTAGCTTGCAGAAAAAATGAGCGCCCCAGCAGACGGCATCTTGGCCGAGAATATCGGTTACATAGGAGACAATCTTGGGATGCTTAACCAGATCATAGATCCGTCCATACTTCAAATGGGCAGAAATGATCGAATAGGAATCGCCCCCTTCTGCCAGCACTTTCTCCAACAATTGATCAAAGTAGCTGCGTAGGTCGTCGGCTTCTGTTTGGTCAAAGATCGAATAGCCTTTAAGATAGCCTTCTCGGTTGTAGCGCTCAATCTCCTCCTGAGTGAGTACCTGAGGTGAAGGGGTAGTGACTGGATGGAAGCGTAGCGCACGGTCAAGCTGATTCAATTGTTCTTCATCGGGTAAAATTTTAAAGTCGGTCTGGGAGTACATGGTTGTGCTGGCCATAGAATTTTCCTTTCGATGTGCGATTGAGAAGAATTGCTTCTCATTTTAACATACAACTCCTTGTCTCCCACTCTTGTTACCCCTACTTATTTTGATGAGCTTGACACCCCCTTCAACCCTCTCTATAATCAGTAGTTCGCAACGCCCGTCTACGTCAGTGAAAACTCAATCCACCCGTAGCGAACTAATTGATTGTGCACAGGTCTCCGATTCTCCCATTGACAATCAATCGTGAGATACAAACGAAGGAACCACACCATGACAGCCACATCTGAGCCTTATCCGTCTGCCGATGAACCAGACCCTCCAACCACCCGCCCCACCATACCCCCCGAACTAGCCAAGCAAATTCTTATCAGCCTAATCTTTCCCACCATGCTTATGCCCCTGGCATCGGCAACTACCCGGGTTGCCTTGCCCATTATTCGCGACGATTTTATGATCGGGGCAGATGTGACAGCTTGGGTGGCCGCCGCTTTTACCTTACCGTTCATGGTGCTAATGGCAGTCTTTGGACGACTCAGTGACGGATTGGGAAAGCGTCGTCTTTTACTGGCAGGTGTGGCCATCTACTCTATCGGCACCGTCCTTACAGTGGCTGCGCCGAATCTCGCTTGGTTAATAGTGGGGCGGGCCATCCAGGGCATTGGCGGCGCAGGGTTGACGCCCTTAGCTATGGCATTAATCGCTGCTATCTATCCCTCCAAAGAACGGGGAAGCGCATTGGGGGCATGGACGACGGTGGGACCGGCAACTGGTTTTGCCACACCATTGATTGCCGGATTCTTGATTGATCAATGGGGATGGCGCATGGCATTTATGCCGCTGCTCCTCTTCTGTCTTATTGCGCTGCTGGCTATTCTGTACAAGGTGCCGCCGGGGTTAAGCAATATTGTGCCCGGATATGCCCGTCGCTTTGACTGGATTGGGGCTGGGCTTCTTACCATCAGTCTCTCTTTTCTTCTCTTTTATCTCTCTAGCCGACCCATTACAGGCATTGAGCCACTGCAAGATTGGCGCTTATTGGGCGTGACGCTTATTGCCATGGCAGGGTTTATTATGCGCGAGAACAATCATGCCAACCCTTTTATTGACCTAACGCTCTTTAGCAATCCGCTCTTTAGCCGTTCTGCCATCTGCGCCTCGTTGCGCATGTTTATTCAGGCAGGGTTGAGTATTCTTTTACCTCTCTACCTGGTCGATATCTATGATCTGAACGCAGCCACCTTGGGTGGCATGTTGATGATTACATCGGGTTCCATGGCCCTAGTCACCAGGGCCATCGGCAAGCTGGCTGACCGGGTGGGCAGTCGTCTACCTGCGTTAGTTGGTTTTGGGGTACAGGCGCTCGTCATGCTCATCTATTCGCAAATGCCGGGAACAACACCTCTGTGGATTCATGTGATAGTACTGATTGTCTATGGGTTTGGGGCAGGTGCCGTTTTGGTGTCCCTTCATCGAACTGCCATGGTCGGATTAAGCGAAGAGCAAACGGGAACAGCTGCGGGAGTGTACGGAACCATCCGCTTCGCCGGTGCGGCTGTGGGAACAGCTCTTGCTGGCGTTATGCTACAATCCTATCTCAACCAAAATCTACCTGAACTCAACGCGTATCAGAGTGTCTTTTTCTGGTATACGATCTTTCCTCTAATAGGAGCCTCGATTGTATTGGGATTAAGTGAGCCAACGAGTGAATAAGGCTGATGACTTTGGCTAATAAAAAGCTTTTAGCTAATCAGCCTTAAGCTAATCGGCCAGAATTTGGCCATGTCTCAGGGCCGATTTTTCACTTTCCTATACAACAAAAGATATGCTCAGCTCTGATCTAAAACCTTAGTTTAGTCACTGATGGAGCTTGCGAACACGACAACTTTGAAAACGACCGTCATATCACTACCCAATCATTTAGGAGATCCTCAAAATGGAACGTTTCCACAATAAGATCGTCATTGTCACCGGTTCTGCAAGAGGAATCGGCCAGGGTATTGCCAAACGATTTGCGAAGGAAGGTGCGTCAGTAGTGATTGCTGACTACGACTCAGAGGCTGCTAAAGCAACGGCGACCGAACTTGGTGCAAGTGGAGCGTCGTCCATCCCCTATGCAGTTGATATATCCGACCCAGCCGCCGTCAGCCAAATGGTTACAGACGTGGTTGACCGATTTGGGCGTATCGATATTTTGGTCAATAACGCAGGCATTATTCATACCAAACCTATGCTCGATGTGACCGAAGCTGAGTGGACCCAGACCATCAACGTCAACCAAAATGGCACCTTCTTTGTATTACAAAAGGTGGCCGAACAGATGATTCGCCAATTACCCGAGGACCTTCGCAATGACAGCACACCCGCCGACGTGATTGCTATGGACCAGCAGAGTGTTCGTTCCGCAGAACCCTCCAGTGAGTTGGCCAATAGCTACGGCAAGATCGTGAGCATCTCTTCAATTTCTGGTCGTAAAGGTCGCCCTTTGGCTACTGCCTACGCCGCCAGCAAAGCAGCGATTATCAGCATAACCCAATCGGCGGCACTGGCATTGGCCCCCTACCGCATCAACGTTAACGCAATCTGCCCGGGCGTGGTTTTGACATCTATGTGGGAGCGCATCGACAGAGATCGAGCGGACCTTTTTGGTGCTGAGCCAGGAGAGGCCGTGCGCAATATTGTCAACGCGGTGCCGCTTAAGCGAGCCTCTACACCTGAAGATCTAAGTGGCGCCGTAGCATTCCTCTGTTCTGAAGATGCGGATTATATCACTGGGCAAACACTCAATGTAGATGGTGGGTATGAGATGAATTAGAGAAAAGACACCCCTGTATCAGCATCTTTTTAAACTTCTCATCTTTGTTATTTTCAGAGCAGATCGCATCAAAGCAAATGCCCTTAGATATCGGTTGCCTTTCAGAAGGTCCACACCTGAGGGTGCCTTTCCCCGCGTTTTGCGCTACTTATTATTCAATCATTGTGCGGCGAGTGCCGTATTTGTGAAGCACAAGAAACTGGGTTATATTGATGTAGGGTTAGGTTGGTGACCCTCCTCATTGGTCACATTATCGTATTACACAGCCTTGCTCATCCTTCACAATATATTCGGGTCTTTATAGGTTACCCCACAGATTAACCTGAGGCCGACCGAACGTGATGCATCTTGAATCGCCATAGACAACTAAGTTTTGTGAACAACTACATCGAATAATTACATATTTCAAGGAGACTACTCAATGTTACAGAGGAAGAGTTGGCTTGTCATAACAATTATGCTTGTCTTTACATTTGTAGCAGTACAATGTGCTACACCCGCAGCCGCCCCGAGCAATGATAGCGATGCCAGCAGTGATGCAGGGAGTGAAGAAGTATCTGCAGAAGCAACAGAAGCCCCAGCCGAAGAAACCCAAGCGAGCGAATCTTCGGGTGACGCCGTCGAGCTACGGATGACTTGGTACACAGATGGCAATGAAGATGTGATCATGCGGGATCTGTTGGACCGCTTCGAGGCGGACAATCCGGATATAAAGGTCGTCATGGATACAGTTGCCTATCAGCAGATTCTGGAAAATCTACCGATTCAGCTTGCGGCAGGGGAAGGTCCTGATATGGCCCGGGTGACCGATTTAGGTGGTCTAGCTGAGTTCTACTTGGACATGAGTCCGCACTTGGGTGATACGGCTTACTGGGAAGAAAGCTTTGGCCCATTCTTGGCATGGCTACGACAGACGGGGGATACCTCGAGCATTAACGGTTTTATGACCCAGTTGACCGTCACGGGTCCTTACATCAACAAGACACTCTTTGAGCAGGCTGGTGTTGACGTACCAGGAGAAGGAGCCACTTGGGAAGATTGGGCTGCGGCTGCAAGTGCAGTGGCCGAGGCGCTCGAGATTGAGATGCCAATGGCCATGGATCGCAGCGGTCACCGCCTTGCTGGTCCAGCCATCAGCATGGGTGCAAAATATTTCGATGCCGACGGGAATCCTGTTCTTAGCGGCGATGAAGGATTCGCCGCCATGGCTGAACTCTTCGTCAATTGGCATCAGGATGGCACTATGCCCATGGACATTTGGGCGGGTAATACTGGGTATGCGGGAGCCAATGAAGAATTTGCCAATGCCCAGTTGGTCTTCTACATGTCGGGCAGTTGGCAGGTCGGTCAGTTTAGCGAACAGATCGGTGACGCCTTTGACTGGGTTGCCGTCCCCAATCCCTGTGGTCCTGGTGCATGTACAGGAATGCCCGGTGGTGCGGCATTGGTGGCTATCAAAGATACAGAGCATCCAGCCGAAGTGGCCCGGGTGATGGAATTCCTGTCATCGGAAGAGATTCTTAGCGAGTTCTCTGCACGCACTCTCTTTATTCCGGCCCACCTGGGGCTTTCCGAGGCTGGTGTACCATTCGAAACCGACCTGCAACTGGCAAAAGATGCCCTGGATGTCTTTGTGGCTCAAGTCGGCTTTTTGGATCAGACCGCCTTTGATCTGCAAGCGTATCCCTTCAATCGAATTATGTTCGATGCCTCCCGTGATCGGATTACCCAGGTGCTTGTCGGCGAGCTGACGTTGGATGAGGCACTTGAGCGCATCCAGCAAGACATTGACGAAGGGTTGGCAGCAGAGAGCGAATAGCCCTCACGTCTAGCACGCTATTACACGCAGTCTTCGGCGCAGCTCGAATGGTGCGTGGCCTATTTTCCGTAGAACGCAATGTCTTTTTGAGCGAAGCGAAGAATCTATGATTCCATTGCGTTCTACGGATTTTTCATGATGGAGGATCGTTGTGGCATCCAATAACAGAGCCGGTAATGAGATCCATTTGCCGCGTTGGTCGCTGCTAGAATGGCCCGGGCGAATCGTCTATGCTCTCTTCAGTTTCATCATGAATGCAGTTGAGCTGATCATGAATCCACTGCAGCAGCGATTGGGCGTTCAAAAAATGGGCTACATCTTTATCTTGCCCAACCTCCTCATCTTCGGCATCTTTGTCCTCTTTCCCATGCTGCTCAACTTTTACTATTCGTTCACGGGGGGCACTCAGCTTTTCCCCCAGGATCGTCCCTTTGTTGGCACGCAAAACTTTGAATTCCTCTTCGACTGCGGCAACTATTTGGACCCCAACTCGTGCCGAGAGGATCTCTTCTGGCGGGGTATTTACAATACAGCCTTTTTTGTCGTCTTTCAGGTAGGCGGCATGGTCTTCTTTGCGCTGATTACGGCGCTAGTTTTAAATCGCGGCATCAGAGGACGGAGCTTCTTTCGAGGCATCTTCTTCTATCCCGTATTGCTCTCACCGGTTGTCGTGGCGCTTATTTGGAAGTGGATTTTACAGCGGAATGGCATTCTTAACGCCTTTTTGGTTAACCTAGGCTATGAGCCAATTCTCTTCTTGCTTGATCCCAGCTACGCAACGTTTTGGGTGATCTTTGTGAGTATCTGGGCGCTGATGGGCTTTTACACGCTGATTTTGCTGGCTGGTTTACAGGCGATTCCGGCCGAACTGTATGAAGCGGCCCAAATTGACGGCGCTGGTATGTGGGCCACTTTTTGGGGTGTGACGCTACCGTTGCTCATGCCAACCATGTTTGTGGTACTGGTGCTATCACTGATTCGAGCAGTTCAGGTATTTGACCAAATCTTTGTTCTGACTGGTGGCGGGCCAGGCACCGCAACCCAATATATGGTGCAATATATCTACGATACTGGGTTTGCCAACCAGATCCAGCGTTTTGGGCTGGCAGCCGCCGCATCGGTGGTTTTGGGCGTGGCCTTATTGATTTTAACGTTGATCCAGTTATGGCTTGGGCGCAGGGCAGAAGCGACATAGAAGATAAATAAGATGAGGGAATGAGAAGGAAATGCCAATCATTTTCTCATTCAATCATCTCAATCATTTATCTTGCCGTCTTGCCACCTACAAGGATAGACAACTATGTTCAGTGTGATTCACACATTTCTCTTTCGTACTCGAGGGCGAGGAGGAGTAGATTTTAGCGATGTTTTCACCTACTTCTATCTCCTCTTTGGCACGCTTTTGATGTTCGGGCCTGTGATCTGGTTGGTCCTCTCTTCCTTCAAGACCCAATCCGCTCTGGTCGAGTTTCCGCCCCGATTTTTGCCCTATTCTCAGCAAGAAGTTGTGGTGGAAGGATATGATGAACCGCTGCCGCTTTTTCGGGTCACCCTCGATGATGGCACCGTCCAAGAATTAGCCCAGGTGCGCCGTGTGGGGATCGAAGCCCAACTAGTTGATCCTATTAATCCAGGCGATCTGATCAAAGTCAATATCGATCAGCGGGAAGAGATTCGCAGCATCAGTTTGGCCTGGGAGAATTACACGGATCCGCTGGAGCGATTTAATTTTTGGATCTACCTACGCAACAGCGTCGTGGTGACTGTAACAGCTACGCTCATTACCCTGCTCATCAACAGCATGGCTGCCTTTGCCCTTAGTAAATATCGATTCCGTGGACGTGATGCTATCTTTGTAATCATCATTAGCACGTTAATGATCCCGATTTCGGTGATTCTCGTGCCGGTCTTTCTTGTCATTACCAGCATCGGATGGAACAACAGCTTGTGGGGCGTGATCATTCCCGGTGCCGCCACGCCAACAGGCGTCTTTCTGTTGCGCCAATACATGCTGACGCTCCCAGATGAGCTTCTGGATTCCTCTCGAATTGATGGGGCCAGCGAGTGGCGCATCTATTGGCAGATTGTTCTACCTTTGGCCGCGCCGGCGATGGCTGTGCTGGCTATCTTCTCCGTCATGTGGCGCTGGAATGACTTTCTCTGGCCCCTTATCGTCTTGAGTCGTAGCGAAGTTTTTACCTTGCAAGTTGGGCTCAATGCCTTTCAGGGTGAACTGAATATTCAGTGGCACTACGTCCTGGCTATGACAGTCATGACCCTGCTGCCCATTACGTTGGTCTTTGCCTTCTTGCAGCGCTTTATCACTACAGGAATTGCGACGACTGGGTTGAAGTAGATAGTTTTCGCCGCAATAGGGATTACGTCTTATCCAACGAATATTACAATTACTTCATTTCTAATCATTCAAAACCCAAAACCACTACAGTTTGGTGAGTTTTGGGGCAAAGAAGCAAGTTAAAAAGTCACTTCTTCCCAAATTACCCGCTCGAAACCAATGGCAACGACAACATACGTGCGTAAGCGCAGTTGGCCACCATATTTATTGGTCAGTTTGGCATGATAGGTCAATACTTGTTCTTTTGCCTCCGCTATCTGTTCTTGAACGGGCGGCAGAGCTCGCATCCCCTCCCTACTGAGTGCTTTTAGCTCTGTACCATTCATTCCCATCTGCTTGAGGGCAACATACTTAAACTCGACCAGGATATCCAGCAGCTGAAAGCGCCGCATCTCGGGACGGATAATCATGGTTAAGTCCGCGTAGGTTCGTTCAAGCGCAGTCTCCGAATCAATAATGTAGAGAATGTCATTGTAGAGCAGGGTCAGAAAAGCGGTCTTGATGGTTAGCTCATTGGCGTGGAGATAGTCACGGTTGTCAAAAGCCCTGAAGTATGTCTCTTCAATAAATGTGCAGATAGGTACCATTTCGCCACGTTGGTAGAGCAGTTTCGCCGCTTGTTTTCCCGCATCTTGAGTCTCTGCCAAGGGGAGAAACATCTCCAACAGCCGATCCACATAGAGACGCTGGATGACCAGATTGGGGATCTCTAGCGCATACTCGCCGGTTAACGTACGGCCTTTGTAAGTTAAGACACCCAAGTAACAGAGCAGCGAGGCCATGCGGTCGTGCTGCTTATGTTGCTCGAGCATTTCCGCCATGCCAAAGCGCTCACCGATTTCTGTAACACTCACTTCTTGCTGCTCGTCGACGGCTGCATGGAGCAACTCTTCTCCTTTCGGGTGGCGTGAAATGTAGACGAGCTTGGCATAATCTGGCGCGAAGTTACCATCCAGCATCTTGTCTGGATAGCGGCAGTTACTCTGGAATTCATCGAGAAAGTAGAAAACCAACGTTGGGTTATAGATCAAGGATGACTCACCAAAAGTGAAGAGCGAACCATTATAGAAGACGCGCATCAGATCCATGGCTTCATCTGCTTTGGCAGCGGGCAATTGACAGAGCTTTACAATCTGCCGAACAAGGGGATAGACCTCCTTCTCGGTGAAGCCGCAGAGATCGTTGAACTCACGCCGCCAAGACAGATTTTTGGCAATGTTGTACCCGCTTGTCACATCGCTGAGTGCAATGGGCGAAACACCAGTAATGAAGACCCGATCCAGACCGAGGCCACGCATTGCCCCCTTCACATTTTTGAAGAACGTTTTGAAGATGCCTTCACTCATCACCAACTCTTCGTACCGTTGACGGCTGCCAGAATGGGTGGCCATCATGACTTCATTGGCAAAGTTGTCATACTCATCAATCATCAGGTAAACAGGATGATTCCCCTTTTGGGTCACAGTCAAAAGTGAGAGGAAAGTAGAGAGACCGCTTGATGGATGAAATTCAATTTCACGGGTGAGTAGATCTTCATAGCGAATGGCAAAATCCCGAATTCTATCATTGAGATATTGATGCATGGCCTCAGCGATATCTGCAACCGAACCATAGACTGCGATGAAGGAGAAATCGAGGGAGAGTACCAGATACTGATTGTGTAATGTGGTCGGATTTTGGCCAATGGCCAACTCACCAAAAAGCGCTTCAAACTGATCGGCTTTGGCAATATCGTAATAGTTCTCTAGCATAGAGAGCAGCAAACTCTTTCCAAAACGACGGGGGCGTAGGAAGAGTAGGCTTTCACCCAATTGCTCGAACAGCGGAATCCTATCGGTCCGATCAAAGTAAAGCTTGTTACGGGTAATAATTTTGTTGAAATCGCTGTTGCCGTATGGTAAGTTCATGGAAAGCAGGGCCTTTGTGGATATTCAAGGGCGGTCTGCTTATATTATACCACATAGACTAGACCGTTATAGTTCGCCAGAAAAGCTTTGTGCCGACTCTTATGCAATCTACTCTGGGTAATTCCGAAGAGGGAGGACGGAACTTTTCTAACTATCTATATGGGGTGAACAAAACTATTGATTATCGATTCAATGCAATCTGTTCCCGCTGCCAATCAAAATCGACATCCCCAGCGTAAAATTTGTCGGGGTTTTCGATAGCCCAAATCTGTTTGCGGATAATCCAATTCTCTGGTTCGTAGGCCAGCCCTTTGCGCCATTCTTGCAGAGCCTTCTCCTGAGACCCCTGTTGAAAAAGTGTTAGCCCGGTATTAAAGTGGGTACGGGCTGCATCGCTCTCAAAGCCGCCATCGCCCTGATCTCCGCCTGCGGGCAATGCCTGCTTCGCAGCGGCAAACTCCTCAGCCAGTTGACGATATTCGGGTTTACGGATATCAAAGCCGCCAAACCGGGTATATCGAATGATACCCGCCTCATCGACAAAAACCGCGTTGGGCACGGCCCGAAAACCAAAGTGTAATCCAAGCAAATTTTCCGTATCAATCGCATTGGCATACGTTGGGTTCGCTTGCTCAATATAAGGCCGTGGTAGCTCTGGACCCTGAAAATCAATTGCCACGGCCAATACCTCGATACCAGCCTCTTGATTTTTCATGTAGAATTCCTGCCAAACTGGCAGTTGGGCGCGGCATGCTCACCAGGAGGCCCACATATAGATGATATATTTCTTGCCCGCAAAAGTGCTAAGTTCAATCTCGCCACCGTTGATATCAGTCAAAGCCAGAGCAGGCATTTGATCCCCGACCTGGCTTACTCTCATTATTGAGTCACTCATAGTATCTCCTGTTATTGAACACGTCTCCGTTTGAAAACCATAATCTCGTCAACGACGCCGGCAACATCGGCCCCACCGATCATCGGTAGTGAAATCTCACCGAACTTAGGGCCACGCCGAATGCCTACATCTAGCCAGTTGAGCGCACATGCCTTGACGCGCAGCCGCACACGGCCTAGCCCCGGCTCAGGAACGGGTATCAGCGCCAGCGTGATCTGCTCGCGGTTACCATGCTTATGTAGCATGGCGGCTCTCATCTTGGGCATATGAATCTCACTCAAATAGGTGGCAGGCAACCTGGTGTTGATTGCTCATCTGAATAGCAACGGGCATCTGCTCTCGACAGATGTCCATCACGTCGGGGCAGCGATTCTGGAAGGGGCATCCGGTAGGTATGTTGGTGGCTTGGGGGCTTCCCTCCCCAATGCGTGGATTGGTCCTTGGCAGCGTAGGGTCGGGGACTGGGACGGCTGAGACGAGTGCCTGGGTATAGGGATGTTGCGGTTTTTCGATCACCTGCTGGGAAGGGCCGATCTCCACGATGTTGCCCAAATACATGACGGCGATTCGGTCGCAGGTGTATTGAAGTAGCGACAGGTCGTGGGATATGTAGATGGTGGTCAGATCCATTTCTTGGGCCAATCCGCGCATGGTGTTGAGAATGCCAGCCCGCACCGAGACATCCAGCATAGAGACTGGCTCATCAGCAATTAAAAAGTCGGGTTCTAATACAAGCGATCGGGCCAGGACGACGCGCTGTAATTGGCCGCCAGAAAGCTGATGAGGATATTTATCCAAAAACGCCTCAGGGGGGCGCAGATTCACCTTCTCCAATGTGGCGAGAATCTGTTCTTGTCGTTCACGCTCATCTTGCCAGCCGCCGATGACGAGTGGCTCGGAGAGGGAGCGATAGAGGGTGAAGCGAGGGTTGAATGCCTCAAAGGGGTTTTGAAACATAAACTGAACCCGTCGTCGATACTGTTTGAGCGCTTCACCCTTAAGATTGGCCACAACCTCACCATCGAATTCGATCTCGCCGCTGGTAACTTCCAACAGCTTGACCAGGAGCTTGCCTGTCGTAGTTTTGCCACAGCCCGATTCGCCAGCCAACCCCAGGCTTTCCCCTCGCTTGAGCTGAAATGAAATGTCGTTGACCGCATGGACCAACTGAGCTGATTGACCCCGCAATAGTCCGCCAAAGCCGCCGCCGATACGATACTGTTTAGTAAGCTGACTGACCGCCACAAAGGGACTTGCCTCAATCCCATTAACATCTGGTGGTGTCCAGTAGGATTGCTCGGTCGAGCCACCTGTAATCTGTGACATGAGTTCGTCAGGCAACCATAACGCAGGGTCCGCTGCTTTGGTGCGCATATCCGCCATCTCGTTGGCACGGAAACAGGAAACCCGATGGTCTGGTTCAATGTCAGCCATAGGTGGCGTGGCTTCGCGACAGGTCGCCTCTACAAAGGGACAGCGCTCGGCAAATCGGCAGCCAGTGGGTGGTTCACTCAAATCCGGTGGGTAGCCGTCGATGGCAATCAGCACATCTTTGGGTTCAACCAGATTGGGGAAAGCATTTTGAAGACCCAAACTGTAGGGGTGAAAGGGCCTCTGGAAAAAGGGTGCAGATTGGGCTTGCTCTACAATTTGCCCGGCGTACATAACGGCCACGGCATCACATACTTGAGCCACCACCGAAATATCGTGGGTGATAAGCAAGACAGTTAGGTTGAGCTCTTCCTGTAGCCGCTTAAAGACATCCAACACTTGGTGCTGGACGATTACATCCAGTGCTGTCACAGGTTCATCGGCAATGAGTAGAGTTGGGTTCAAGGCAAGGGCCATGGCAATAATGGCACGCTGCTTCATCCCGCCTGAAAACTCGTGGGGATACCGTTCTAGGTTGGCTATGTCCAGCCCCACCATCTCAAAGAGATCGACGGTTCTCACCTTAGCCGTGCGTCGATCAAAGTCACCACGTACCCGAAGAACGCTCTCCACCTGACGCCCAACCGGCTTGACCGGATCGAGTGAATCCATAGACGCCTGGGGAATAAATGCAATCTCTCGCCAACGTAAGGCCCGCATCTCCCTTGGCGTCAATTTGAGTAGATCTTTGCCTTGAAAGAGAACCTCTCCTCCCAGCACCCGGGCGTTCGATGCCATGACCTGTACAATCGAGCGCATCAACGTGGTCTTGCCGCAGCCTGATTCACCGATCAGACCTAGCGCCTCTCCTTCAATAACGTTAAGGGAGACACCATCAACGGCATGAACCATATTCTGGTCAGTGTCATATCCGATGCTTAGATCTTTAACCTCTAAGATTGACATGGCGTATAAAGTCGTTTCCTTTATTTTGACGAGCCAACTCGGTCCGGAGTATTTTACGGGCGATAGCTCAACACGCGACCCTGATTTTCAATGGCACCAGCCGCATCCGAGCCACCCAAAAGATAGATTGCACCATCAGCAGCAGTAAGAGGCACACCGTGGAGCGCAAACGGCAATTCTGGCCCATACGACCAACGCTGCTCATCCGAATCAAATACTTCTACGCTAGCGAGTGATTCTAGCCGACCGCTAATCAGCTCACCACCAGCCACCCAAATTCGCCCATTAAGCACTGTTGCGCCGAAGCCTGCTCGCGCTTCTTGCATGTTTGGGCCAGAAGTCCACAAATCTTGTGCAGGATCATATATCTCAATCGAGCTGAATTCTCCTTGCGAACGCCAGCGACCGCCGAGTACATATAGCTTGCCATCTAGGGAAACGGCAGCCAGGTGTTCACGAATTACAGCAGGCCCGGTGCGCTTTGTCCAACTGTTTGTCCCAATATCATAACGCAGGAGTGAATTCTGACCGCCGATTCCACCAACGACGTAGATAGCATCGTCCATTGTCACGGCGGCACCTGCGACGCGCCCTTCCGGCATCGGGGCCATTTCAGTCCAAGAATTTGTGGCAGGATCGTAACGCCAAGTGTTGGTTGTGGGTCGCCAAGTTCCCGATGGTGCGCCACCAAATACATATATATATTCAGCATGGGCTGCGGTCATCAGATGGTGCCGTCCTTGGGGTATATCTGCCAGCGTTTGCCAACTATCGGTTGCGGGGATGTAGGAAGAAAAGATAGACTCACCGCCAAAGCCACCCGGCACGTAGATACGAGCATCAAGCGTAGCAGCAGCCATTTCCGAGCGGGCCACTGGCATAGACAAACCCGTTTGCCAACCTGTATCAGAACGGCTTTCAATGGGAGGAGGTGTCGGTTTAGGCTGCTTTGACTCAGGTGGTGTTGGCTGTTGTAGTACACAGCTGATAAGCAGAAGACCAACGGCGATGATCGCTAAGGAACGAATTTGATGAGGCAAGAATGACTCCGATCTCTGGATTAGCCTTACGTTCTTCTCAGACGTGGAAACAATACCTCTTCAAAGCCGCGCCCGATGAAAAAGCCAGCCATCACAGCGAGCATAATGCAGAGTCCAGGCGGTACAATCCAGTAAAATGCACCGCGCGAGAGCGCCTGAGAGACAAATGCATCCTGCAACATAAAGCCCCAGCTAACCACCTCAGGATCGCCAAAGCCTAGAAAACTAACGCTCGCTTCGGTAAGGATGGCCCAGCCCACAGCCAACGTTCCATAGAGAAAGCTGAGAGGCAAAATACTGGGTGCGATGTAGAGCAAAATTATGCGCAGCGAACTGGCCCCCGATACCTTGGCCGCACTGACAAAGGCCCGCTCCTTAACGATGAGAACCTGGGAGCGAATCACTCGGGCCGTATCTCGCCAGAGTAGCAACCCCATGGCGCCCACAATATTCCAGATGCTGGGTTTGAGAAAGGCAACAAGTATGATCACCAACGGTAAAAAGGGGATCCCAAAGGCAATATCGGCCAAACGCATAAAGAAAACATCGATCCAGCCGCCAAAGTAGCCAGAGACCAGTCCAACGAGTGTGCCGATGATGGCAACAGCCAGCGCGGCGGAAAAGCCAACCAAAAGAGCTGTGCGCGCGCCATAAATAAGCTGAGAAAGAATGTCGCGGCCTAAGTTGGTTGTCCCCAATGGAAAACGGAATGAAGGCTCTTCATTGGCCAGCCACAGCCCATCTTCCTGTACAACTTCTAATGGGCCATAGGGAGCAATCAGCGGTGCCAGCAAGGCAACGCCGATGAAGAAGACGTAAAGTAAGCCACCCACCAAGGCCAGTCGATCCTTTTGAAAGACCTCTCGACACGCAGCAAGAAACTCCTGCATCGGATTCTGGCTGAGGGGTGCTTCCGGCGTCGTCAAATCGGCTGTTTCTATCGTTTGTGTGTTTGCTGTCATTGTCTACCCTATGCGTTCGCCCGCTCAGAAGCACCCACCCGAGGATCCAGCAGGCCATATAGCACATCCGCCAATAGATTCATGAAGACCATAATCATGGCGATAAAGAAAAAGGCTCCCTGAGCCATGGGGTAATCACTAGCGGAAACCGCACGAACCAAAAGCCGCCCCAGACCTGGCCAGCCAAAGACATTTTCGATGACTACATTACCGCCAATCGAATAGCCAACTCCTAGCGCTAAGGCGGTAACCACTGGTAGTAACGCATTGCGAGCTGCGTGGCGCAACATGAGTCGCCACTCTGAATAGCCGATCAAACGTCCCATGGTAATAAAGTCATCCTGCATGACTTCCAACATATTTGAACGCATGAGCAGCAGCGGCAGACCGTGGAGATAGATGGCCATGGTGGCGGCGGGAAGAATCATGTGCCGCCAGAAATCGAGGGAAGTCAATTTGTCCAGCTCAGTCTCGTAGATGGTGCCTGCACTTGTAGCCCCTGATGAAGGCAGCCACTGCAATTCGAAGGCAAATAGGGCCAGGAAGATCATGCCTACCCAAAACTCGGGGGCAGAGCGAGTCATGAGCGTAAAGGTAACGCCTACCTTCTCAAAAGCCGTACCCCGCTTCCAGGCCATGATGATGCCCCCAAACACGCCAAGAATATAGGCAAAGAAGAGAGCGGTAAAGGTCAAATAGAGGGTATTGGGCAACACGTCACCGACCACTTCGGTCACGGGCTTTTTGAAGAAGAACGAGTCACCAAATTCGCCCTGCAACAGATTGCCCAAGTAGATAAAATACTGCTCGGGCATAGATTTATCGAGGCCAAATTGCTGAAGCAGGGCTTCCTGCTGCTCTTCATTAAAGGTTGAATCGATATAAGCGACCAATGGGTTGCCCGGTGCCAATCGGAAGAGTAAAAAGAGCAGTGTCGCCACGACCCACAGAACGAGGAGGCTTTGCAGAATACGACCGCTGAAGTAGGCGAAAATTCCTTTACGCATTGTGTTCCTTGGAAAGTCGTTGGCTTGCTGACACTCTAATCTCGGTATGTAAGGGGTAATCTCTTTTCTCTTGTATTCGGACTCTGTACAAAAAAGTATGTAAATCGAAACCGTTTAGCCAGAGCACCACGCTCATTTACACACGATTCTGTACAGAGTGGTTATTCGGGACTGTATGCTTTCTGATAGCCTTTTGAAGTCTCTATACGCGTCTTGAACAGAATAATAATGTCCACCAACGACACCATCAGCGGGTTTAAGAAAGAAAATAGGCTTTCGAGCCTCCTGAGCCATTGGCATTAAGCTACGATAATGTTTCAAAGTCCCAATTCTGTTTGGGTCGTCTTCTATTGTTACACTTGCAATTTTATTTTGTTTTTGTTGAAGTATTTCAGTTTGATAAACGGTGGGAATTCGCGCTAACCATTTTTGATACGCTAATGTTGGGCGACTTGTACGTTCAGCATGAAGCATGGAAATGTATCCTATCGGTTGCATATCTCCATCTGGAATACTAAAGTCTGCTGATTGGTGTTTGCTTTGCCGTTGTTGCCACTGCGAACGCCATTTTGAAAGCATCGGACCTAGATTACGTAATCCTTGGACAGAAAAGAGATCAGAGGCAAGAGGGATTACCACATAATCTGTGGAAATCATGACGGCACGATTAATCGAGCCAAGGTTCGGTCCCATATCAATCAGGACTAAATCGGCTGAGTAAGCTGTTGTTGCTAGTTGAATAATTCGCCAAAATGCAGAAACGACACGAAAAGCACGCTCTCGACCATCTGCACATTCAGGCCATACTGTAGCAAGATCGTCCTCAAATTGAGATAGGGCGAGATCGCCAGCCAATAAAGCAACCGAAATGCCATCTAACTCTACTTCCTGCAACTGCGGCTCCAATATATCGCCTGTTCCCTTGATCAAGGGTTGAATGCAACGATAAGTCGTATTAGGCTCAGAAGCATTCTCCCATAATATCTCGAGAGCTTTTTCGGAAAGAAAGAAGGACGATAAATTTGACTGGGGGTCAAGGTCAACTGCTATAACACGCTTTCCTTTTTCTGCATATATCCATGCTAAATGGTAGACCAAAGAAGTATTTCCGACGCCACCCTTATTATTAAAAAATGCGATAATTGGAGCCGTCATACCCTACCTTCTTCGTACAATTGCAAGTACATTATTGGGTGCTATTTGAAATTCGATTGATGGATTGCCGTTTGCACTGAGCGCTTTTTCAGCAATGGGTATGCCAAACCCAAATCGTTGCACAAAGCCCAGGTTCTTTAGCGCCTCAGCGATGTGGGGATTGCGATAATCCGTTGCACCTTGTCCTAGATTAGATTCATTGACTTGACCAAATAGCCCGCCTGGGTTGAATATTTCGACTCTATCATCAAACCAAGTAATCCTGACGGGAGTGTTATTTGCCTCGTAACTACGGTGCAGGATTGCATTTCGTATGAGCTGGCGCAGTGCTTCAATTGGATAATCAGGTTGCTTTGTCTCTAATTGGCTTCCAATAAAAGTTGATCCTGTTGTGACATTGATTTCAAGCAAATCATCGAGCAAACGCAACATATCGGGTAACGGATCATCTAATTCTTTCTGATCAATAATTGGATCAGTGAGTTCGGTGCCATCAATTCGCAAAAATTGAACATAGGCGCCATAAATGTACTCTCTAGGCGTTTTTCCTACTGTCAGAATACCAACAACCGTGGGAATTTGTGTTTTGATAGAATCAACTAGCCGTAACGATACAAGTTGGTGTTCTAGAGGACGTTCATTCTCTTCCAAAATGTCAAACGCTACGGCTGATGGTAAGTAAGTTCGCTGGAATAATCCCATATCTAAATCATCAATTGAGGCCGAAAAAACAGGCTTCAAGTCAAAGGATATATCGATTGAACGCCTTTTCTCATTCAATATTCGCTCGTCATCCGGGCTAGCGATTGCGCGGCGCGGACCTACTCGTATCCAAGCCCTACCACGTATCCGAATCGGTGGAGAATAGGAAGGCTCTACAATAATAGCGACTACCTCACACCCATTCAATACATGTTTTTGAACAACCATTGTGGGAAATGGTACTATTGTCCCATCATCCTTACATCGAGATACAGTACGCAAAAGTTCATCTGTGATAGTCAGCTCAGCACACGACCCATCATCTTTCACTCCTACAAAGACAACTCCAGGCAGTCTATGGTCGGGAAGGTCATTGGCAAACGCGCAGATGGCTTCACGAATTTTTTCTTTCGAGCTTCTCCATGATTCTTTTCGTTCAGCTCGGTCTGACTCAAGATCTTTAAACAGCGATAGTAGTTCTTCACTTGTCATGATAGTGTAAATGCTCCACAGTTTGTTTTGAGTCTCAAAAGAATCTAACGCCCGTATCAGCAGTTCCGAGGGTGCGATCAAAGGGATTCCCGATGCAAGCTCCATATATAAAATTAACTGTTGGCATTTTACCAGATCTTGTTCAAAACACAATGAAAGGAGCAGAAATTCACCGTCATACACCTAGCTACTCTGTACTTGCTCATCGATGAGATATTCTACCCCACTGACCATGCCGAATTTCTTCTCATTCATGAGCAAGTGTAGTCTTCCCTACTCCGCTGGCATCAACAAATTGCCGTCCGCATCATAACCATACCCGGCATCAATCAACGTCTGCCGCGCTTTCTCCAGATCAAATTCGTACTGGGGCAAGTCTGGATTGTGCCAGTAGTCGATGGCCAGCGAAACGTGAGAGTCGGCAGGAACGGCAAAGTCTTTGAAAATGTTCTTGATGATGTTCTGCTTGGGTGTAGCGTAGGCTAGTGCCTGGCGGAAGGCCGGATCGTCAAAGGGGGCTTTGCGCTCATTCATGGCGAAGAAACGGAAGCCTAAGCTGGTAGTCGAGACAATCTCGATATTTTCATTGCTATCAGCGTTAGATTGAAGCACAGTGGGATCGCCTTCCCACTCCATGAGGAAGTTCAATTCACCCGTCCCTAGCTGACCAAGCGCAGCCTCGACGTTGGGTACGATGCGGATGATCATACGCTCAAAGTTGGGTGCGGCCCAGTGGTCTGGATTGGCTTCGAGAATGATCTCTTCAGACGGTTTCCAGGCCACAAATTTGAAGGGACCAGAGCCAATGGGTACCTCTTCCTGAATTGATTCAGCATTCTCTTCTGTCCCGGCTAGCTCATCGAGTATCGGCTCCCAAATATGCTGGGGGATCAGGTTGAGCTTGGAGAGCGAAGCAACCTCAAAGGCAGCCCATGGCTCAGTCAGGGTAAAGCGTACAGAAAGATCGTCCAGCTTTTCGATGTTAGCAATGCGGTTGACAAAGGGTTTGTACATAGGCGCTTCGTCACCAGCCGGAGCCGTGAATGAGAAGATCACATCATCAGCGGTGACAGGCTCGCCATCATGCCAGGTCATACCTTCGCGCAGGGTGACAACCATGTTGGTCTCGTCTTCCCACTCGGCGCTTTCAGCAGCCCAAGGTTGAGCCAGGCCATCGGGTCCAATGCGCATCAATCGATCCCAAATGACCTCGGTGACGCGTGAGGGAGCATCACCTGCGATGTAGAGTGGATTAATGGCCTGCAGCACGTCACCCGTATTGGCAATAATATCTTTCTGGTCCCCAACTGGTTCGGCCCCAATCCAGGTCCAGAAGTTGCGGATGCCAATGCCCTGAGCATCGACAATGGTGGCTGGGTCGAAGACATCGCTGCGATAGGCAAAAGGCAGTTTGGGATGAGCCACAAAGATATAAGGTACTTCGTCGGCAATAATCTTCTGCACCTCGAAGATCAGCTCGCGACGGGCCTCTGTGTCGGTGGTGGCGCGCTGTTCAACGGCCAAAGCATCATACGCGTCGCTCTGGAAGCCAATGAAGTTGTAACCCTTTTCCGCGGTGGATGAGTGGAAGAGATTGTAGACAAACTCGTCGGGATCCATGCGCTCGGGGCGGCCCACCATGCGCCAAGCCGTCATCTGCCAGCTATCCCTGTTGAACCAGACCCGGTCGGCTTGCTGCTCCCAGGGCATGGGGCTATGGGTAGCATCAATCCCTAGTTGCTTCATGGTTTCGACCAAGAGGCGAGTCGATTCAAATTCAATGGGGTCAGCAGCCTGCACATTAGAGAGGACCTCGATGGGTGGTACGGCTTCTCCTGCTGCCGCCATTCCATCCGAAGAAGATTCTGCGGCGGGGGCCTCGCTTGCCGGTGCAGGGGCTGCACATGCCGCCATCACAAGAGAGAGGACCAGGAAAAGCGCGCCTATGGAAGACCATCGTTTTGGCGTTGAGTTCATACGTTAAGGCTCCTTTTTGGTTAAACTGCTGTGAGGTAAGGTAAGAATATCCCTAATTGAAAGAATATTTGAAAGAATGTATGAACAACAGATTGCTCCGATCTCATAGATTATAAAGACCAAAATCTTTAGAATCTGCGAAATCTGTTGTTCATTTAACGTTTCAACTTGACCTATTTTATACTATTTGCGGAATCAAAGAGCGTGAGTCATGATATCGTAGCCCATCTATTTTGGGCGGGATCCCTAGGAAACCTAAGCGCTTCCGCCCTGCAAGGATGGGCTACAATTTATGGCCCTCGACCTGGCAGCGGGTATTATTTAAACTAATTCGCCCCCTTTGTAGACGGCCTCGATCTGACGCACATTGGCAACATTCTCCAACGGATCTGCGCCCAAGACCACAAAATCGGCCAGCTTGCCTTTTTCTAACGTCCCAAGCTGATCATCCCAGCGTAGAATCTGCGCATTGTTGCGGGTGGCGATGGTCAGGGCTTCCAAGGGTGTGAAACCATGAGCGACAAACTCTTCCAGCTCACGGGCCATACTAAAGTCGTGGGGTGTCAATTCATTGCCACCAGCATCGGTACCACAGCCAATCAGTACGCCTTTCTCACGGGCTAAGGCGACGCTCCTATGGACGCGCTCATCGAGCCAAGCCAGTTTCTGCCGTTGGGTCTTGGCCGCTTCACGTAACTCTGGGGCAAGACTCTCCATTAACGGCTTACCCACACTTAGAGTAAAGACAGCTGCGGAGCCTTGAGCCAGCATCATCTCCGCGGCCTCCTCCTCCAGAAAACTACAGTGCTCAATCGTATCCACACCTGCCAACAATGAATTCTTGATACCGCCCGCTCCATGGCAGTGAGTGGCCGCCGTTCGACCCATTGTGTGGGCAACCTCAACCGCAGCTGCCATCTCCTCCACCGTCAACTGGCTAGCTTGTATATCTTGGCCAGGTGTTGCAACGCCTCCCGTAGCCATCATCTTGATGGTCTCGGCACCGGCTTTGATCTGGGCGCGGGCCGCTTTGCGGAACTCGTCTGGTCCATCTACCTCATGGGCGATAAAGTGACCGTGTCCACCTGTCATGCAGAGAATTCGTCCCGACGTACGCATTCGGGGTCCGGCAATTCGTCCTGAATCGATGGCCCGTCGTAATGCCATCTCCATGTGATAATGCCCGCCAATATCGCGTACAGTTGTCGTGCCCGACTTCAACACATTACCTACCGTCTGCACCGCATCCAGCAGCAGATCGTCCCGGTCTAAGTAAAGCAACTCTTGAATCGGTTGGCGACCGTTCCAACAGACATGAATGTGCGCGTCAATAATGCCTGGGATGACAGTTCGTCCAGCTAGATCGATGGCTTGGCTGCGATCGACATTACCGGGTAAATCAACTAGAGGACCAACCCACTGGATTCGGTCTGCATCCAAGAGCATCACGGCGTGCTCGATAGGGTCCCGGCCTGTGCCATCAACGAGGGTGAAATCAGCAAAGAGTTGTTGCATAAGGTTACGCCATTGCGTGCATCAAATCCACTGCCGAATGAACCTCGCCAGAAGCCAGCTTTGGCGGCGTCATGTAGGCTCTTTTGGAGTGGGTCACGCCAGCGCCAACAGTAGCCTCAGCAAATTTTAGCGCAGTCTTCCCAGGGTTCAGGACGGGCACACCTAGCGCTAGCCCAACTTCTTCCGCTACCTCAAGGAAGCCCATACTCATACAACCCAGCATTAGCGTATCGGCCCGGTCCTCTTGGATGGCACGACGTCCTTCTTCAACTACTGCCTCAATGGTGCGTTCACGGTCATGATGAAGCTGCAAGACAGGAATGTCGACTGCGCGCACGCTAGCCAACTTCTCGCCTACGCCGATTTTGCGAATAAGCTGCTCGGTGAAGGCGATGACGCTTTCAGTAATAGTAATGACAGAGAAGCGATGGCCCAAAGAGGCCGCCATCAAAGCATTGGCCTCACACGGGCCCACCATAGGCGTGGTTAACAATTCCCGAAAGGCATCTAGCCCAGGATCGCCGAAGCAACCTAGGATAACAGCATCCCATCCTTCTTCCTCTAGCTCCACTGCCCGCTTGGCCGTCGCTGGAATGGAAAGATACTCTTCATACATGCTCTCAATGGAGGCTGGCCCCTCATCCACACATGAGATGCCAATCTCCGTATCCGATGCTGCGTACTGCTCCAGCAGCGCACCACGGCGAGCCATTTCGATTTGCCCTTCAGGCGTACGCCCCATAGGACCGGGAATAAGGTAGTGGATCTTCATTGTTAGCTCCCTTTGTTCATGACAAGATGAACAGATGACTGAGTCCGGCACTCACCCTGTCACCAAGTCATCTTGTCATCCAGCAGCGCGCTCAGCAACGCGCGCTGCACTCTCAAACGCCCATGAAACCCGATTTAACCCACGACGGACGTGGGTCAGAATAACCTGTTTTTCATGTCCACTAACATTAGACAGCGCTAAGGCTGGTTCGATATCTGGCAATGGTGCAATGGGCGTAGCCGGTTCGGTGCGGAACATGCCATGACGGGTGAAGTTAATCGGAATCAGAATACGACCAAGCTCAAGAATAGCGTCGTTGACCTGTCGGGCGTCGTCAATAGACGCTCCGCTTTCGGCCAAGCTAGCCACTTTGGTGTAGAGTGCGGCCAGTGCGTGGTCCAGTTGTTCTAGCGCTTCGTAGGCATCAGCAAAGTCAATGGTGCCGCCTGCGCCATCTGAATATTGGCTCAACGTGTCACGGAACTCAGCGGCTAATCGGCGGAAGTCGAAAGGGTGGATGGCATTATTGGTGACGCGCTGCAGGCTAGTGACATAGACCTCCAAATCGCGCATCAGGTTGTCTTTATCTGCGATTTCTAGCTGATCGTTTTCAGTATGCCAAGCAATGTTGCCACCGCAGCCACCAACTGCGTAATATCCCATCTCGGCCTGTTTTTCCCGCGGCATGGTAGAAAGAAGCATAAAGAAGCTAGAGATACCAATGTTGTTGAAGGAATAGTCTCCTGCTTGATGAGGACGCTCACCTTCTGATTCCTTACCCGTGGTGTCGAGAATGGCCTGTTTACAAAAGTCTTCGGTCTCGATCATCCAAGAGATATCGTAATACTCGGTTGCCCAGCGGCAGCCAGGCGAATCAATGTTGACTTGAGCGATACAGTTACGAGCCAGGTCGAGGCCAAACTGATCCACAAACCAAGTTGATCCGCCATAACGCCCAGTGGAATGAGCCGTCCACCAAGCGATGCGAATGCTGCGCTTGAGGCCAGATCGGTTTTTGTGGAAGACACGAGCCAACTCCAGTAGCGTTGCGTCGCCTACGGCGTTATCACCAATGCCCACATCCCACGAGTCGAGATGGCCGTGAACCAGCATAAAACGTTCGGGTTCTTCAGTGCCTTCAATCTCGGCGACAATCACCGGACATTCAAACCAGCCTTCCTTCAATTCGGTCTGAACTGTTACCTCTGTAGGACCTTGTTTAATTGCCTCTAAGAGCGCCTCGCCATCAGGACGGTTGATGGAAGCTACCGCAGCCTGGGGTTGGGTATGAGCATTGTCTAAATCGGGGGCGCCCCAGATGGTGGTGCAGACGCCCCAGTGAATATCCACGCCGGGATTAATATAGATCTGAGCCGCGGCACCCTTCTCTTGAAAGAGTTTGACAGCCGCTGGGAAGCCAAAACCAGTGCAGACGACGATCTTGCCCTCAATATCAATATTTTCGTCCACTTCAAAGTGGAAGAGGCGGGCTACGCCTGGTGGACGTTTGGCTTCGACATAGACAGCCTCGGCCGTAATGCCTTCTGGGCCTGTTGAAATTGAGAAAGAAGGCGATTTGGCGCGTAACGTTTTGCCGCCGTAGCGAACAGAAGTAGAGACAGGCACGCTGATAAATAGGTCTGGTCGATAGACCGTATGCGAAACGCCAAAATTCGTAAGCTGATCGGCAATATACTTGGCTGAAATTCTTTCATCCTCACTGCCTGACTCGCGCACAAGCGTGGTAAAGCGTTCAATCAACGCCCAAGGAGTATCAATCGAAAGGTCATCACGCATCTGTTGTTCAACATTGGGGGTAGCGGGAGCGTAGAGTGACTGCATAGGTTTCTCCTTTGTTGTTATATGTGGCAAGAGTTAAGGTAGCAGGTGTGAAGAAGCAGAATTCGTTTCAATATCCCTTCATTCACTCAGCTTTTCACTCTCTCATCTCGTCATCCCCTCAAGGATTGGGAGATGCATTCAGCCCCTTCTTGGGCTAGGAGGATGTAGTGAGCAATACAATCTTCAGAAAATCGATTGGATGGTCCGGCAATGGAGAGGGCTGCTTCGATTTTACCCAGCCGATTGAAGATAGGAGTAGCAACTGAGCAGGCACCTTCATCCAGATCATCTGAGGTAACGGCATAACCTTGGTCATGTATTGATTGCAAAGATTCAACAAGAATGGCTCTATTACGAATTGTATGGTTGGTATACAGTTCGAAGGATAGCCCCTCGATTAGCGCATTCTGTTGCGCTTCAGATTGAAAAGCCAATAGCACTTTAGGAATGCTGCCTACGTGTAACGGGGTTCTTTGCCCAACTTGGGCCGTCAAGCGAATCGATCGGGGGGATTCGCGAGCATCAACGCAGAGGGCCTGTTGCCCATCTAAAATTCCTAAAAAGATCGTTTCGGAAGTCTCCTGAGCCAACCAATCTAGGATGGGCGCACTTGCTTCGATCAATGAGCGTTCTTGCCGGGCATTACGGCTAAAGGTAATAAAACGAGCACCTAATTGATAGGTATGTGCTTC
This sequence comes from Chloroflexota bacterium, assembly GCA_039028975.1. Taxonomy (GTDB): domain Bacteria; phylum Chloroflexota; class Anaerolineae; order Caldilineales; family Caldilineaceae; genus JAHBNG01. Next base: position 33,818 of record JBCCHB010000039.1, on the reverse strand, counting down.
ATCGCGCTCAACATAGCGATGCTTTTCAAGAGTATGAAGAATGCGAAAAACCTTGTTTTTGTTGAGGGATGACTGACGAGTTAGCTCAACCAAAGAGATTGGCTTTGCGCTATCAGATATCAGCTCTACTACCTTGAACGCATCTTCGAGGACACTAATACTATAGTCGGTCACAAAGTTTCTACTCAGCTCCGTCTGAAAACCGGAGTTTAGTCTCTCCAGTAAAGAGTGTGGAAAACTCCGCTTTTCAAATCGACCGCGGTATAGCTACCAGTTGATACTTTGTTTGCAGGAGTGTTTTACTCAGTAAAACAGCGTTTTACAAATGATAGTTTATCAAACGACGTTAGGTTTGTCAAGCAGATCTTTCGGTGCAAGTGCATCCCAGATTCGGGTGTAAAGAGCGGGTTGTACTGCGGGCCCAAGCACCTGTGACCAAACTAGCATCGTTCCAAGATCGTCCGTCCGGTATGCTGTGCCATCTATTTTGCACATACCTAGCGAATCGTGGTACAACTAACGTTCCCACATGCACATGTTGTCCATATCGATATGATTCAATATTTGACCCCACTACTCGCTGTATCATTTAACTTCAAGGAGAATTCAATGTTCCAAAATAAGAAGCTCATTAAGTGGTTCATACCCTGCCTCCTAAGTATTGCATTGTTCCTCTCTGCATGTGTCGCCGTTGATCCAGCAGCCATGCCCGCTGATGACGGTGGTGAAATGGCCAGCGAAGACGGCCCAACAATTGCCCTCGTTATCGGCGTCAAGGGTGATGCATTCTATGTAACTATGGAAAAGGGTGCGCAAGCTATGGCAGAAGAACTAGGCGTTGAGCTGATCGTCGACGGTCCCGCTGAGTGGGACGCTGTTTTACAAACGTCTATTGTTGACGCCCTTATTGCCCGTGGCGTGGATGCACTTGTCATTGCAGCCAATGATAAACAAGCGATGATCGAACCTCTGCAACGTGCCCATGATGCAGGCATACACGTTCTCTCCGTCGACACATTCATCGGTGATGGCGACTATGAGGGTGGCGAGATCACTTTCCCCCTCTCGTATATTGGATCTAATAATGTTGAAGGTGGTCGCATCGCCTGCCAAGCGGTCATTGATTCCATGGGTGGCACGGGTTCGATTTACATTCAAAATACCATCCCCGGCATCAGCACCACCGACCAACGCGAGCAGGGCTGTGTAGAGATTATCGACGAGACCGATGGCGTTGAATTAGCTGGTGTAGACTATAACGATGATAACTCTGGTAAAGCAGCCGAGCAGACAGCAGCCGTCCTTCAGCGTGATGACAGCGTCACAGGCATCTACGGAACCAACCTCTTTGGTGCTCGCGGTGCGGCTCAGGCTGTGGCCAATGCAGGGCTAGCTGGTGTGGTTAAGGTTGCCAGCTTTGATGCGCCAGAGACAGCCATTGACGACCTACGTAACGAGATTGTGGATATGGTAATCGCCCAACTGCCCTATCAGATGGGCCAGGTCGGTGTTGAGTATGCCCTAGCAGCTATCAATGGTGATATGGGCAGCATTGAGCCTCGCTTTGGTACTGATTATGTCGTAATTACCCGAGAAAATGTAGATACAGAAGAAGCGCAGAATGCTATCTACAAGAGCGAATAGAAGATAAGAGGGTGAATAAGATGATTGGATAAGTATCAACTTACAAAGCCATCCTGCGAACTAATCATCTTATTCATCTTCATTATCCCCTCATCCTATCCACTGCCTTTCTGGAAACTCTAAATGTTCTCATCTTCTCAACGTCTAACGACCACCCTGAGCCAAATTTGGGCGTGGCTTTTTCTAATCATTCTAATTGTCATCTTTTCGGTAACGGGTCAAGGATTCTTTAATCTCTTTAACTTTCAGAGTATCGGGGCTAATGTGGCCATTCTGCTCATTATGGCCATGGGGCAGACGTTTGTGATCATTTCGGGAGGGATTGACCTCTCTAGTGGATTTATTATGGGGTTGGCCGCTGTGGTAGGTGCCATGGTCATGACTTCGTTTCCATCAGGTACGCCACTGTTCTTGGTTGCGTTGGCAGGCTTGGTCGCGGCGCTGGTTGCGGGTCTAATCCCTGGATTTATCAACGGTGTCCTGATTGCTCGGTTAAAAGTCCCTCCCTTTATTGTGACCCTAGGCATGTTTGGCATTGCTCGGGGGATGGGCTTTATCTTCTCCGGTGGGATGCCAGTACCTGCCTCCGTTCCTGGGCTAGGGCGCATTGGTAATGGTTATCTGGCCTACTACTTTCCTGGGCTAGGAGTGAGTTGGTTCATGCAGCCTGACGGACTGGAGCGCTCCCAACTACGGGAGTTGGTGGGCATTCTGCCTCATCCATTAACCCTTATCATCATCCTGGCCATTGCTTTTCATTGGCTGCTTTCCCGCTCTCGGTTTGGACTCTATACCTATGCGGTTGGAGGCAATGAAGAGGCCGCGCTGCGGGCTGGGATTCCGGTAGCGCGACATACCATTGCCGTTTACATGGTGTCGGCTGGCTGTGCCGCGCTGGCTGGGTTTCTCTACAACGTGCGCTTTACCAATGGCGCGGCCAACGCAGGGGAAGCATTGCTGCTGGACTCGATTGCGGCTGTTGTGATTGGCGGTGCGTCTCTCTTTGGTGGTGCAGGAACCATCATCGGTACGGTCATCGGTGCGCTGATTATCGCCATCATCCAGAATGGACTTGTGATTCTGGCCATCAATCCCTTCTGGCAATTTGTGGCCGTGGGCATTGTAATTATCCTGGCGGTGTTGGTAGATCAGGCGAAGGTGGGGATGAGGGGATGAGTAAGGTGATTGAGATGACTACGGAAACAAGTGACCGCGCCGACCTATAGGTTGAGAGTAACAATTTGCCTTGGCCTTGGTGACTGGCCTTTATGCACAAAACGAGCCTGAAACTAACCTTCTAACAGCTTTTTACGTCTAGTGCCTGTCACCTATGCGAGTAAGGTGAACTCCTACGATTGAGATGAACTTATGAATGATGGTCGAGCAGTTTTAGAGGTACGTAATTTAACCAAGCGCTTTGGTGGTCTGACCGCGGTAGATGACGTGAGTTTGTCGATCCATCCTGGCGAGGTCGTGGGGCTGTTGGGAGATAATGGTGCGGGTAAATCGACGCTAATCAAGATGGTCTCTGGGGTTTATAAACCTGATGAGGGCGAAATTCTCTTGGAAGATCAGGAGATGACAGCAGCATCGCCAGCGGACGCCCGAGAGAGCGGTATTGAAACCATCTACCAGGATTTGGCGCTCTGCGAAAACTTGGACGCACCAACCAATATTTTTCTGGGACGGGAGCCAATGCGGCGTGTATTTGGCTTTCTCAATCAGGTAGATCGCAAGCAGATGCTGGCTGAATCTGAAGAGGTTTTGGAGCGGTTGGATATTCACATTCCCAACTTGCGACGTCCCATCAGTGAGATGTCTGGCGGTCAGCGGCAGGCGGTGGCCATTGCTAGGGCCGTCTACTGGAACGCTCGTCTGATGATTATGGATGAACCGACTGCGGCCTTGGGCGTTCCAGAACAGCGCAAAGTCTTTGAATTGGTACACACCTTGCGCGAGCAGAACGTACCAGTTCTCATGATCAGCCACAATATGCAGGATGTCTTTGCCGTCGCAGACCGAGCCATTGTCATGCGTCGGGGCCAGAAGGTAGCCGAACGCATGATTAGCGAGACGACTAGCGACGAGTTGGTCAGTCTAATGGTAGGGGCAGAAACTGTAGCAGATCGTTAGTGACTAGCCAATGCCATTTGTTAAGCTGCTCCGCGCCCAGAGGAACCCCGAACGCACGGTGGAGTCTCCGAGTAGATATTCGAAGATTCAGGACGACACAACCAGCTACCAATAACTAGCTACCAATAACCAGCTACCAATAACTAGCTACCAATAACCAGCTACCAATAACCAGCTACCAATAACCAGCTACCAATAACCAACAAGGATATTATGACAACCCAACTTACCCCAGGCCGATACCGCGGCCTGAAAGTTTCCAGCCTTGCTGAACAGGATGTTTTTGGCATCTTGGCTTTTGATCAGCGAGGCAGCTACAAACGCATGATGCCAGAAGATACCGATTATAAGACGCTGGTTCAGGTGAAAATCGATATCATCGGAACCCTTTCTAAATACGCCAGTGCGGTATTGACTGACCCAACCTACGGCCTTAGCCCAGCCATGCAGATGAGTGGGCAATCGGGCCTACTTCTATCATTAGAAAAGAGTGGCTACGATGGCGATCCTACCGAGCGGACCATTGTCTTTGATGAAGATTGGACCATCGAGAAGATTCGCAAAATGGGTGCGAGCGCGGTCAAATTGTTGGTCTATTACAATCCACAGAATGAGGCATTGGCGGATGAGCTAGATGTGGTTGTTACTCAAACCATTGCAGACTGTCATGCTTGGGATCTCCCCGTCTTCTTAGAACCGCTTTCGTACAGTATCGATGCCAATGTACCGTCTGACAGCGCTGAATTTGCTGAACAGCGCCCTGGTGTGGTTGTTGAAACAGCCCGCCGCCTCTGCAAAACGGGTGCGGATGTTCTCAAGATGGAGTTCCCAATCAACATCAAATATAACGATGATCGAGACGCCTGGAGGTCAAGCTGTGCAGCACTGAGCGAAGCGTCCACCGTTCCGTGGGTGCTGTTGAGCGCCGGTGTCGACTTCGAGCGCTTTGTGCCTCAAGTTGAGATAGCCTGCGAGAGCGGTGCTAGTGGTTTCTTGGCTGGGCGCGCGATTTGGAAAGAAGGGGCCACCATGTCGCCCGCGGATCGGATAGCATTCCTCAAAGACACAGCAACGGAACGACTAAAGCAGCTACTGGAGATAGCAGCCGCCAAGTCCAAACCGTGGACCGATTTTTATGGGTCGCCTCAGTCAACGTCGGATTGGTATGAGAATTACACATAGATGAAGACACTAATCGTAGTCAGTGGCGGAGATGCTCCTGGCATCAATGCGGTTATTGCTGGCTATACGGCGCTTGCCATTCGAAAAGGGGATTCTGTTCTGGGGGCGCAGGGTGGTTTTGCTGGCGTCTTGGCTAACCAGATTCAGCTAATCGATCTACCTGTGGTGCGTCTGCTGAGCGGTCGGGGTGGATCTTATCTTCAATCGAGCCGAGAGCCGGTTTTAGGGAGGCCGGATGTAGAAGAGCAACTGAAGGCAATCCTCCACCATAACGAGATCGATAATCTGCTTCTCTTTGGTGGTGATGGAACGCTGCGCCACGTCTTGCCCTTGTTAGAAGAATGGGGCATCCCCGCAATTGCGCTGCCCACGACCATTGATAACGACGTTCCCGGCACAGATATGACGCTTGGCCACGATTCGGCCTGCAACTATGCTTATCAGGCCATTGATGGATCATTGGCCACGGCCCATGCGCTGCCAGGCCGTATCTTTATGGTCGAGACGTTGGGGGGTGAGACTGGTTATTTAGCTCAGGCTATAGCCTACGGTTCTGGTGCACAGATGGTTCTGGTACCGGAGTATCCGGAAGCTTTGGAGTGGGTAGGAGAAAGGCTCAAGGCTGTGCTTGTAACGGATGGATACGCGTTAGCTGTTTTATCTGAAGGGGTGCAGACCATTCCCCAAATGGCTGAAGCGATTCCCCGCCTCACAGGGACCAGGTTACGGTACATAGCATTGGGACATGCCCAACGGGGTGTAAATATCTCCCATCGAGATCGGACGCTAGCCGTGGAGATGAGCCAGCTTGCTTATCAGGGATTTCTTGGCGGGGTTAAAACGGGTACTGTGATTGTCCAAAATGGGCGGACTGAGTTGGTCTCTGAGTTGCTTGATAGTACGCCAAAACCGCCACCAGATCGTAGCCAATATGACTTCATCAATTTACGATAGCCGTACTAACCATGACCCACTATCTGGCCATTGACTTTGGCGGTACCCGAATCCGATCGGCCCTATTTGATTCGGATATGCGAATGGTTGAGCGTGCCGAAACCCTAACTCAAGTCCACGAGGGTCAAGATAAAGTGATTCGGCGGATCATCGAGATCGGCAAGTCGGTTGTTCCAGACAATTGCCTGCTACAAGGTATCGGTGTTGCCGCACCGGGTCCTTTGGATGCGGAACGAGGAATTATCTTGCACGCCAAAATACTGCCAGAATGGTCCCGTGTGCCGCTGGCTTCGATACTCAGCGCCGCGTTTGGATACATTCCAGCCTTTGTGGAAAATGATGCCAATTTGGGTGCCGTGGCAGAGTATCACATGGGTGCAGGCAAGGGGTCAGACCCGATGCTCTACCTGACGATCAGCACAGGCATCGGCGGCGGTGCTATGATTGATGGGAAGCTCTTTACGGGCGCGGATGCGCTAGCGATTGAGCCTGGACATATGCGCTTTACATTGCCCGATGGTAGCCACCGTCGCTTGGAAGAATTGGCGTCTGGGACTGCAATCGGTGATTGGGCCAACCGATACCTAGCTCAAGAGAAAATTCACTCCATCCTGAATGATGTGATTGTGGTTGATGGGCAAGCCGTTGGTCAAGCGGCACGGATGGGCGATGTGTTAGCCCTGCGCGTTGTCACTGAAGCTGGACGTTGGCTTGGTTTAGGACTGGTGAATCTGATTCATCTCTTTAACCCCCAAGCGATTGTATTGGGTGGTAGCGTTGTACAGCTTGGCGATCTTCTGCTCAATCCAGCCAGGGAAATCGTTCAAGAGTCTATCTTGGATAGTGCCTTTTATAACGATAAACTATTGCGGGTCGCTGCCATCAATGATGATGTCTGTTTGGTGGGTGCGGCTTACCATTGCTTAAATCGGCTATAAATCTTTAGCGTTGAGCAAATTGTTCCAATGCACATCGAACTGAACGACCTAGCTTGAAAAATCCTTAACCTCGTTACCCCGTGCGGCTCCCCTACCGCTTTACATATACACCATTTAAGGAGAAGAGCAATGAAGATGAAATTTGGGATTTTTATGGCCCCCTTCCACGCTCCGGGGCACAACCCAACCCTCTCGCTGGAGCAGGATCTGGACTTGTTGGTTCATCTAGACCATCTAGGCTATGACGAAGCCTGGATTGGTGAACACCACTCCGCCGGCAGTGAAATTATCGCCTCGCCCGAGACTTTTATCATGGCCGCAGCGGAACGTACCCGCAATATTAAGCTAGGCACTGGCGTTGTCTCCTTACCGTACCACAACCCATTGTGGACTGCTGAACGCATGGTGCTTTTGGACCACCTGACCCGTGGTCGGGTCATGCTTGGCGTTGGTCCGGGTGCCTTGCCAACTGATGCAGCCATGCTTGGGCTAGAGCCACCCCAAATGCGGCCTCTACTGGAAGAGTATATGGAGATTCTGGTCCATCTGCTGACCAGCGAAGAACCTATCTCCTATGAAGGTGAACATCTGACGCTCAAGGATGCTCGCCTACATCTGCGCCCCTACTCGGATCCACTCTTTGATATGACGGTAGCTGCAGTTGCTTCACCATCTGGTGCCAAGCTAGCTGGGCGATACGGTGCTGGCGTCCTCTCTCTGGGGGCTACGGTAGCCATTGGCATGGATGTTTTGGCTCATCACTGGACCATTCAAGAAGAGGTTGCAGCCCAATATGGGCAGGTTGCCGATCGAGCCAAATGGCGTCTGGTAGGGATGATGCACTTAGCCGAAACCGAAGAACAGGCTCGCGAGGATGTGAGGTACGGCATGGAGCAATGGTTCCGCTACTTCCAAGATGTGGCCGCCTTCCCACAGATGGCCGTAGATGGCAACAATTTGGATGAAATGATCGACTTTGTCAACGGCGGCTTGGGTGTGGTTGGCACGCCGGAACGTATGGTGGAGCAGATTCACAGCTTGGTCGAACAGTCCAACGGCGGCTTTGGTGCGTATCTAACATTGGCCCATAATTGGGCGAATCCCCAGGCCACTCACAAGAGTTTTGAGCTATTTGCCCGTGAAGTCATGCCCCACTTCCAATCGTCAGGTGGTGGACTCCAAGCCGCGGCAGATCGTGCTGAAGCTGCTCGCTCTGGTTTAGCGGAGAAGCAAATGAAGGCTGTGGAAGAAGCCACAGAGCGGTACGAGGCAGAGAAGGTACCAGCTTAAATGAGGGAATTCCTAAATGACAACCGAAACTTTGATTATTCTCCTTACGTTTGTCCTGGCTCTGGTATACTATCTAATGCCTGCCTATTTTGCCGTAGCCAATTCTGGACTATTAGCCTTGGCGGGTTCACGTGACGACGTAAGTGTAGGTGAAAAAATGGCAGCGCAACGTGCGGAACGCGCCAATGCCAACTTTAAAGAAACCGTACCATGGGCGATTGGTCTGTTGATTCTCGTTCAAGTAACGGGCGATGCCAATGGTGCAACGGCCCTTGGTGGCTGGATCTACTTAATCTGTCGAGTGCTCTACATTCCCCTCTATTTGATGGGCATACCTTTTGCCCGTAGCATCGTCTGGACGATCTCCATTGTGGGATTGATCATGATTGCGTGGCAATTGTTGTAAACAGGTAACCGTTATCAGAAGTTGAAGAATATCTATAAAGAGCACCGAGATTAGCATAAATTATCTACATTACTGCTGTCGTTTACACTCGGCGCTATGATTACGGTTATGACATGAGGCGCAACCGAAGCAAGCTTTACGAAGGGAATTATCCAGTTTGAAAAAGAACATCTAGGGCGTGGACCAGTTGATGCACGCACCATGTTCCTGGGCGGCATGATTCTTGTGCGGCTACAGGGGCTGATGACGCCAGCCGAGCATAAGCTATAGTCTTTAAGAAAAAGATTTTCCAGTTGTCCCCTGAGCTTGTCGAAGGGCGGCGGGAAAATCTTTTTCTGGATATCTATAGCGTCTAATCAAGAGGGCCGCGATTTGGTTAAGGAGATGCGACGGCAGATCTTCGAAGGTTCACGTTCGTTGTTAGAGGAGATTGTCACGCGCGTGACCGGATGCCGGATGGTTAGCTTGCACACCGATATGAGCACCAAAACCGGAGAACGTATTGTGATTTTGATCGTGGACGAAGATCTCGATAAGAAATTTCCACCTGCGAAGAAAAAACGTTAATCTAATTCTAGCGCCCTTTCTTAAACAAACTATTGACAAACTTTATATCTATGCTACACTGTACCATATATTTGAATTTAAACAAATAATCAAATACTCAGGTAGACTGGGTAAAGTGTACTCTTTGCAGGATAAACGGCTTTCGTCAAGTAATCGAAAAAGCACTAATAAGCAAAGATGACAAGTTGCAAAGTAGGCCGACATGGTTTCCCTATTTGGAACGTGTCGGCTCTTTTTATTGGTTTTTTGGAACGACTCACTTCCTAAGGTTGTGGGAGACAAAGTTATGAAAGCAAACGATGATTAGTCAACTGCTAGTTCTTATTGTTAGTATTGTCGTATTGTGGCTCGGCGCTGTGTGGATTGTGGAAAGTGCGGCGAGACTGGCCCGACGACTGGGGCTATCTGATTTGGTTATTGGCTTGACAGTGGTGGCTATTGGTACCTCGCTGCCAGAGTTAGCGGTAAGCGCAGATGCTGCCTTTGAAGGGTCGCCAGATATCGCGCTGGGCAATGTGATTGGATCCAACATATTTAATGTCGGCATTATTTTGGGAGGCGTTGCGCTGGTACGTGGAATTAACATGTCTCGGCAAATAGTCTACCGGGATGGTTTTATACTGCTAGTCTCTGCAATTCTTCTGGCAGTTTTTCTTTCTGACTTACATCTAGCGAGATGGGAAGGTGGCATACTGCTGGCTATGATCGCTGGGTATCTACTATATTTGGGCATTAGTCGGGAGATGCCAGACGAGGAGACTCCAGCGGGAGAATTTTCTAGGATGGACATCCCACGTCTAGTGGGAGGACTTATTGTGGTGCTAGCGGGCGCGCACTTCTTGGTTGAGTCCGCATCCACTATTGCGCGGAGTTTTGGTGTATCCGAATGGCTGATTGGCGTAACCATTGTGGCATTAGGAACCTCGACGCCAGAGATCGCTACGTCTGCTGCTGGCCTGGTGCGCGGTCTACATAACGTATCAGCAGGCAACCTGATTGGCAGCGATCTCTTTAACATACTGGGAGCGCTAGGGCTGGCCGCAGTGATTGCCCCCTTTACGGTTGGTGCTGTAGCCCAACAGAGCTTACCCCTGATGATAGGAATGGTATTGGCGCTACTCATAATGATGCGGTCAGGTTGGCAGCTTTCACGCTGGGAAGGAGGGTTACTAGTCTTGCTCGGGTTAGCTCGTTGGGGAATAAACGTTGGGGGTTGGTAGTTATACGAGCGGTCTTGACAAAGCCGACTGGGCAAGGGTATAGGGACGTAATGGCGTAAAGGCACCATTAATCAAGTGTTAATGAAAAACCATTGACATACCTTGTACAAACCGTTATAATATCATTGTCTTTAAAGGTGTGATGTTCAATAGACAAAACTTCTGATGTCCGTATAGATAATTGGGGAAGACTAGACAAAGCATAGCTACAAGAGATATAGACAATCTCTTTGGTGATGAGTTGTAAAGTAGGCCGACACGAATTATCTCTTTTAAGGGGTGATTTGCGTCGGCTTTTTGTTCTTTTTCTAGTTTTGAAGTAGATCATTGGTTCTATCGCTGGATGACTATGTACACACGCTGCGAGAGGTTAAGTTTGGATGGTCTCGCGGTAAAGCAACCCCAAATAGATTATTTCGGTCTGGTTCTACAGAGGGTACTGATATCCATGATGGCTCGGCGCAAGCCACTGGGAGATCTATAAATGGAGATAGTTTGGTTGGTAACAGCCTATTCGGCGGGCGTGATTGCCAAGTTGATGCGTCTCCCTGTGCTGGTTGGCTTTCTAGCCGCAGGTCTTTTCTTAGCGGCTTTAGGTATAACTGCGACAGACACGCTTGGTACCATCGGTGATTTTGGGGTCATCTTTCTGCTTTTCACGGTTGGACTACATATTCGAATCAAGAGCATGATGCAGCCAGAGGTGCTGGGCGTAGGTTCGCTTCACCTAGTCGTGAGTATCGGTCTTTTTGCAGGTGTACTTTTGGCGCTCAATGTGCCACTCGTAGCAGCTCTCTTTGTGGCCATCGGATTGGGTTTCTCTAGTACCGTCTTAACGGCAAAATTGTTAGAGGCACGCGGCGAACTAGATGCCTACCACGGCCGCGTGGCTATTGGCATCCTCATCTTCCAAGACTTGGTAGCAGTTGGATTGCTGGCATTCACTGGCGCCGAAACACCGAATTGGTGGGCGCTTGGCTTGCTAATTCTGCCGTTCTTACGCCCGCTACTGCTGCGCGGGTTAGATTTAAGCGGCCATGACGAGCTTCTGCTGGTCTATAGTTTGCTGATGGCACTTGGCGTTGGCTGGCTCTTTGAGTTAGGTGGTCTAAGCCCTAAGTTGGGGGCTTTGGTGGCAGGTATTCTGCTAGCCGGAAGTTCTCAAGCCGAGATAGTCTATGAGAAACTATGGGCTATTAAAGAGATTTTTCTTGTTGCCTTCTTCTTGCAGATTGGGTTAACTGGTTTGCCACAGCTTAGTGATCTGTGGACGCTAGCAATCCTTCTACTGCTTCTGCCGATAAAGGGCATTCTCTTCTTTGGCCTGTTTGTGCTATTTCGTTTGCGCGCTCGCACAGCCTTTATGGCCAGCATTACGCTAATGGCCTACAGCGAGTTTGCGCTTATTGTTGGAGCAGCCTCTGCACACAGCGGACTAATACCTGAATCCATGGTCATTGTACTGGGACTTTTGGTTGCCATTGCATACGCCCTGAATGCACCACTCAATAGCGCAGCGAATGCTCTATGGGCGCGCTATGAAAAGATCCTGGTTCGCTTCGAGCGCCAAGCAATCCATCACCCCGATGAGCTACCCCACTCACTTGGTGGCACCGATACACTAATCATTGGCATGGGGCGGGCCGGGTCTGCTGCCTACGACTACCTTGTAGATCATGGGGGGCGACCTCTGGGCTTGGATTCAGATCCGGCTCAGATTGAAGCAAATATTGCGGCGGGTCGCCGGGTGATCTTTGGCGATGAACAGGATCCTGAATTGTGGCAAGGGCTGGACGTTGGAAATCTTGTTGCCGTGCTGCTAGCAACACCGAGCCATGATGGTAGTTATTTGGCCACTCAAATGCTGCGCCAGCAGGGATTTTCAGGGCCTATCAATGCGCTTGTTCGGGATGAGCAGGAAGAAGATGCACTCATTCAAGCCGGGGTGACAACGGTCAGTATGCCCATGGCCCAAGCAGGCATTGAATTGGCCAAGGCTTGCTCGCTTCAAAACACTCAATTAACGCTAGGAACGGGAATTAAATAACTTGAGCACTTGAAGGGGCTACACCCGGTTGAAACGCGCAAGTTATTTACAACTCATTCCTACAATCTACTGAATGAGCCATCACCTACACAAGAAAGAGAACCTGGGTGGGGATAGTATACTGCGAACGGGTTAGAAATGAACATTTTTACTCAGGGTAAATGTCCAGTTTTAACCCGTGCAGAGTATACCAACACCAATCTGAATGTACTGGTCCTTTTGTAACATGTTAGACTAATGTTCTCACTCTAATCCATATCCAAGTGAGGGAAATGATCATGAACCAATGGGCCTGCATTGCCCCAACCGGTGCCACAAAGACCCGCTATCAAGAAGAACCCAAGTATGCCGAAGGGCTCTACGATCTGGGCAGCAATATCTATGCCTGGATGGTTCCCAATGGTTCCTGGGGTGAATCGAACGCGGGGTTGATTATGGGGGAGGGTGAGTCGTTGTTGGTTGATACCCTGTGGGATCCCAACTATACCCGCACCATGCTCGACGGGATGCAATCGCTCACAGAGACAGCCTCAATTCGGACAGTGGTCAACACCCATGCTGATGGCGATCACTTTTGGGGGAATCAGCTTGTGGCCGATGCTGAGATCATCACCTCACAGGCCAGCGCGGACGAGATGCTAAACGTCCAGCCCAAGTCGTTGTTGATGTTGGGCAAGGTGGGGAAATTGCTAAGTACGGTCAGTCTCTTCGGCGCGGGAAAAATCGGTCACTGGTTCCAGAATATGGTCAAGCCCTATGCCTTTGATCAGGTCGTGCATACGCCACCAACTCGCACCTTTTCTGGTGAGCTTGAACTCGAAATGGGCGGGCGACAAATCCGGCTGATTGAGGTAGGTCCTGCCCATACCCAAGGAGATCTGATGGTCTATATACCGGATTCAAAGATGCTTTTTAGTGCAGACGTACTATTTATCGAATCCACACCGGTCATGTGGGCGGGACCGGTTGAGAAGTGGTTGGCCGCGTTAGACAAAATTCTGGAGATGGATGTGGAAGTTATTGTACCAGGGCATGGGCCAATCACGGACAAGTTCGGTGTCGAGACGGTCAAAGCCTATTGGGCGTTTGTAGATGAACAGGCCCGCGCTATGCACAAAGCTGGTCGCAGCGCTCAGGATGCGGCTCACGCCGTCGTACTCAGTGAGAAGTTTGCCCAACAGCCCTTTGCCAACTGGAACTCGCCTGAGCGAATGATGACCAACATGCATACCATCTACCGGCACCTTGAAGGCCGCACCGACCACCCCAAAGTGCCGGAATTGATGAACATTATGCGCAAGCAGGCTTTGTTGGCCCACCAACTGCCGAATGCTCAGCCTCAGGTAATGAGAAAATAGCCCAACAATTTACGCTTTCATCAATACAAACTCATTAAGCCCTCGGCCCCAGGAATGGACTTGTTTTCATAAGCCTCTGTGATCCAGCGAGCGCCCGATGGACGCCCCGGAGTCCGATAAGCATAAACAACACACCACCGGGTCCTGCTTGTTGCCAAGCGAGGATGGACCGCGTGAGCCGCATGGGTCCACATCAAGGCAACGGTGGCAGGCGGAGCCGCCAGATCCACAATCTCCAGCGGCTCCCTTGTCATGGGGTGGCTCTTGCCCGCCATCCACTGCTCAATCAATTCTTCGTTGGAATCAGCATGAATGTGGGGATCTCGGAAAAGGTGGCTTCCTGGCACGACTTTTAAGTTCCCATCGCCTACGTCAAAACCGCTAATATAGAAGAAGATGCGGATAAAGCCCAGGCTCGGATCGTCATCTGCGTACTCATGAGAATGCCAGCGAATGCCCTGGTTACCCCCTGGCCGATTGAGGGTAACGCAGTGGTCAAACCGGATCTCTTCCCCTAGTACGGAGCGGGCAAGGCCAAGCATTTGGGGGTGTGCGATCAGGCTCTCCAGATAGGGATCATATTCAGCCGCGTGGCGATTGGGCAACGGGTCGTCCACGCCATCGTCGGCCAAGGCTTGGATATAGGATAGGGAGCGAACAAGTTGCTGGCAAGCATAGTCAGTCAAAATGCCGGGCAAAACCAGATGCCCATCGCGGTTCATCTGCTCTTTTTCGTCAGGGCTAATGGTATACGGTTTGAAGAGTGGTTCTGGCGTTGTGGCTGTAGGGCTATTCTTTGATGTCGCGGTGCCGTTGGTCAAACTGTTTTCACCTTGGTCGCCAGAGATATTTTCTACTTTCTGAATAAAGTCGTCCCCACTATCGGATTGAAAGATGGAGGCAAACAGCATATCCAATTCCTGCGGAGAATCAATTTGGGCCAAAAGGTATTCCAGTTTCTTATAGACCACTGCCTGCGGCTTGAAATACCCTAGAAAGACATCCAGAAGGTTACGACGTGATGCATCGAGCCCCCCTTCTTTACGCCCCTCCTGACGAATGCGACGGAGATAAGGCGTATTCGTCAGAAGTTCTTCCGATTCAACAAGTTTTTCAATCATCTTAACGATCTCCTCATCCTCAACTAAGGCTATCATATGAGCGAATAGTCGCCCCTGAAGTTCGGTATCGGGTACGTGTTGTAGCTTGTCAACGATCTTGGGCAGTGTCTCTTCTGGCGACTGGAGTTGCGTTTGCCCAACCAACGGCAAGAGGCCAGGACGATCCAGCGCCAGTAACTCATCTGCATCCATCTGCCACAAACGAATGACATGATATTGCCACTGTATCGTGACCCGCCCATCAGGCGCTTTGATCTGGTGTTTACCCGTATCTTTTGCACCGACCCCATGTCCAACATAAAACACAACGCTGAACAAGTCAAGATTCGGCTCTTCATCAACCAAGCGCGATATGTAGTCTAACATACGCAGCCGCATCGGTTTATGTTGGCTGCGCCCTTGGAACTCGATATGTAGCATAGTGGTCCGACTATCGGACAAGGTTACGTGAAAGAGATGATCGGCACGAATCGGTTCACTATGAAGTTCGACATTCAGGGTATGGACATCCAGTACCTCATTGTCCAGCAACCATGACGCAAAGTCGTTGATATTTGTTTTGATTAAGCCTTTTAACGGGCTGTCAGTCTCGGCCATATAGTCTGCTTTGGTTTAGTGATGTCTAGAAGGCTTGGGGTTGAAAAGTCGTTCTATTTGAGTCAAGTTTTTTAAACCCACACGGACAGAAGGGAACTCTGACTTTTTACTTGAGTTGTCCGTGTTCTTTTCGGTCCGTGTGAGCATACCTCTTTTCGGTCTGAGGTAGCACCTCGCTAGATGTATTGGTTGAATTGACAGTAGGCATAGCCGTTTAGTACCCTTTAAGGAGCGCCCTGTTTTTGTCGATATTCCCCAGGCCTAATACCAAAATGGCGCTTAAAGGCCGTACTAAACGCAGCCTCGGATTGATACCCTACCGCGTCAGTAATCGTCATTAAAGAATCGTCTGTGGTACTCAATAGATGGGCAGCATGTTGAAGCCGTACAAATGTGATGTATTGATGAGGCGTCATACTAACAAGCTCCGAAAAACGATTGGAGAAAGCCGAACGCGACATGCCAACAGACCGCCCCAAACCCTCTACAGTCAGATGGGATGCAGGATTGGCGTGGATCTCACTCAAGGCTTGGCTAATCTGCGGATCACTTAAGGCGGCAAGAAATGGAATCTGGGCATGAGACGCATCGGCAAAGGCACGGATGACTTGGATAAATATAATCTCTGACAGACGATTGACAATGGCAAGGGAACCAGCCTTCTCTGATGCGGCCTCGTGTGCAATAAAGCCCAACGCATTATCCAGCCAGGTCGTATTATAGCTTTCATTCCCCGGAATGTGTAACAATGGAGGTAGATTGGCCAGTAGCGGATGCAACGCATTATCGGCAAAGCCAAATTCTCCGCAGACCAAACAGCTCCCTGGCCCACCACCGCCATAAATCAAAGGGCCAATCCCTGTATAATTAACCTCAGACAGAACCTCATCTAAGGGTCGCGCCGGTGTGGCCGGTTCATCGAGGATGGTGTGGGCTGCCCCGTGGGGCACCACGGCGAGATCACCATTGGCGATGGGAAGCGAATCCGTCTGCTCCTCTACCCGCAACCACCCCTGACCGCGAATGACAATGTGAAAACGTGCAACCCCTGGCTTCGCAGGCACTAGAATACTCCAAGGCGACGTTAGCTCTGTACGAAAATAGAGACTCCCTTTAAAGCGAAGGGAGCCAAGGATATCAGTTAGTACGTCCATCTAACCCCGATCTCTTGATACGATTTAGTATGAAATAGAGTCAATATAGCATTGAATGTCGCTGACAATGGCGCTATCATAACATGAGTAGTTATCGAAAACAAACTTGATCAATAGTAGGAGACTATACGATGAACATCCGATTTGTGACTAAAACAATCCATGCCTACCTCGACTATCCCGTTGCGCTCAGTTTGATGTTGCTGCCCTTCTTACTAGGGCTCGGGAATTCGCATCCACTCGCCTTGTGGCTTTCAGTTGGTACAGGCGTAGCAGCATTTGTTCTCACGATATTTACAGATCATTTGCTTGGTTTGATCCGCGTATTGCCGTACTCATTTCATTTAACGGTAGACTTCGCTGTAGGGATTGCGTTCCTGATAGCGCCGTTTGTGCTTGGCTTTCGTGGCATTGACGCGTGGTATTACTGGGCGAACGCCGGAGCCGTGTTAGTGGTGGTTAGCTTGCATAAGCCCGAAGCTGTCTCACCACGGGCAGAAGCAACGGTCTAATGACAAGGAGTCCGGTTCGGTATAAGAGCCGGACTTCGATGTTCGCAACTGACCTTTGCTAAACTCGTTACGCATTCGGTAGTAGCTTCTGCCATCCCAAGCTTTTGTCTTCTCTGTGAAAGAATATCCACGCGTCTCACAGAAACCGCGAAAATAGAGACTCACCCCTACGTTTACAGATGATTACCGGGTACGTTCCTGGTAATCCCCTCCAGCGAAGTTTCATCAATTCAAATGGTGTACCGACGTCAAGTTCGTTTTTCATAATCAGAAACGGTAAGTCGGAGAGCCACCCCAAAACATATGATAAGTCTATCATTCATTTGCCGCATGACATTTCGGTGTTTGCGCCCATCTTGACCGCGGCAAACGTTGCTATAATTAGTAAAGCATTTAACAAAGCATCTACAACTTATCTGTATTACTTTGGAGACGTACGTGTTATATTCAATTCCCCCGCGGAAGTCCATTATCGGTTGCGTCATTTTTGTCCTTCTCGGCCTGTTCCTTAGCATCCACCAACCTGCGCAAGTTAGTCAATCAAAAGCCGCCCAGTCCCACACAACTCATGAGCCAGTTCTCTCCTGGCCCACCAACAACCCCACCGCAGACCTGCGCGCCGCCATCAACCAAGCCCAACGCGCCGGCCACTACGACTTCGCCACCGACCTCATCCAGACTGAACGCTTTGCCGAACGCCTCGAAAACATCGGGCGCAGCGACAAGGTAACGCGCCTGGCCATGAACGGCACGGTCGATCTGCCAAGCAAGTCCACCCAGTTGACAATCACCGCGCTGGGGCGAGGCACAACGACGTTGAAGAGCGTGGACGGCGTGGTCTACGAACAGCAGGCGGATCGATCTTGGACCCAGTTGGATGAGCAATTGCCGATTTTTGCCCCCAACGGCAACCCAGCAGAACTTTTGGTGAGTGCCGCTAATGTGCGCTATGCCACGGACGAGACTCTCTTTCCAACTGAACTGCTGCCCCCCGATTTGACGGCCATCACGCTCCTCACCTTCGATGTGGATCGGGCCAAGTTCGCAGCGATGCTCCGTCCCCAGTTGGAGGCGCGGCTGCAGGCGGAGGGACGCTGGCGACCGGGCATGGTGATCGATGCGGATGCTATGTACGCAGGGATGACGGGGCACGGTGAGTTGTGGATCTCCGAAGCTGGTTTGCCCATCCGCCAGATCGTGTTGATAGAGATGCCGGATGCTGAAGCCGATATGGTTACAGCCCGTATCACCACCGATTTTAGCAACTGGGGCGAGGTGCCAACCACGGTGATTGGTCGGTTCACCCCAACTGCCGCGCAGGCTCAGACCGGCATGTTTAACCTGGCCGTTCTCTTAGGTGCTATTGGGCTGACGGGCGTTTATTTGATCTACAGCCGTCGGCGTATGCTGCACATTGCCGTCGTCTTGACCGTGATTGCCTCGCTGGTCTTCAGCCCCGTTTTACAGGCTGCGCCAGGATATGATTTCTCCGCCGCGCCTACATCCGGCACAGATGCCAAAGGTACGGAAGCCGGTGTGCAAGCCAGCGATAGCGCCAGCGAATCCAGCAATACACCCGCAGAATTCAAAGCCGAACCCTTCCACCCATTGCGAGCGCCCCAGGAAAACAGCGTTACTTCTATACTCCCCCTGAAAAGTTCCGTACCACATCTCAAGGAGCCGAGATGGGACAGAACTTTTCAGGCTAATTCGATTGCGCCCGTTGCGCCCGCCACCTCAATGCTGTTGCAGGGTATCAACTACCCCAGCGGCAGCGATACCGACGGCGATGGGATCAACAACGAGGTAGAGATCTACAAGCTGGGCACCCACCCTGGCGATGTCGATACAGACGGCGACACGATCAGCGATTGGGCCGAGGTGGCGGGCTACGATGTGGGCGGCAAGACCTGGTATCTGGATCCGTTGAATGTGGACTCCAACAAGGATGGTCTGCCCGATAACTTGGAGTGCTATCAACGGGTCAATGTGGATGTCGACAACAATCTGCTGGCCCGCACAGTCACGGCTTGCCCCGACACCGATAGCGATGGCGTCCCCGACGTCTACGATTATGACAATGATAATGATGGCGTGCCCGATCAGGTCGATACCTCACCAGCCTACATAGGACCAGCTTCGACTCAAGCCCAGGATGCGCTCAACCTCAACTTTGCCGCTTATACCGCGGGTCGCCCGCTAGAGGTGGCCCTGGAACTGCGCCCCACCGATGCCGATCATCTCTACCTGACCAATAACGTCTACGATTGGCCCAGCCTGGACACCGAAGGGCAAGTCACCCGCGTCCTGACCAACACATTGAGCGACTTTGGCTACCCTGGCAACAAAGCCCAAAATGGTGACATCCTGGTCACGCCCGAACTGGAGATCACCATCCCATGGGATCCAGCCACGCCCACGCGCAATTTGCCCATCACCGGCACGGTACCAGTGGCGGCCACCACGCCCATCACCACCTGGCTCGATAGTGGCTTTCTCCGCGAATATAGCATTGCGGTGGAGCAGAAAGATGATGGGACGCTGATCCTGACCATGCCCCTGAGCACAGTGCAGGACACAGTGGGGGATCGCATTGTGGCTTGGCAAGCGAGGGTTCCCTATCTGCCCGCCAACGCGCTGTGGGGCAGCCAACATCAGGCTAAATTAGTCTGGAAGGTGACGGCACTACTGGATAGCTGCGACTTCTCCAAAGCCCCCAGCGGCAGCACCTACAGCCAATTTTGCGCGCCGACGAATACCCAAAACTGGACCTCCCACGTCGCGGTGATTCAGCGCTACTATGAATCTTTCCACCTAACGGGCATGAGCGTGACCGAAGATGCTGGGCTACAGGTGGCCATGATTGCCGACGACGATGCCCTCACCGCACCCTACGAGCGAGATCTGTGGCGCTTGGCCGATGGCTTGCAGCGCACCTTTATTGAACCCAAGGTACTGAGTGACGGCAGTCGCTTTGGATTGGATACGATTGTGGCCCGCTTTGCTGACGGCAGTGCGGCCAGCCAGACCGAACGCTGGAACGTTCCCGCCAATGCATTGACGACCTGGAGCCAGAGTTACGCCAACGCGATGGTGGGGACCGATGATATTCTGGAAAATCAGCTGGGTACCTTTTTGCGCGGAACATTTTCCGCAGCCGCCAACGGAGATGCCGTAACCATCTTAACCCTGCGCGAAGAGCGCAAGCGTACGGCCGCGCTCGCCGATGGTCTGGGCTATGTAGCCTTTGATGCAGTCAGCAAAACTCTCAACGTCAACTTTGGCTCGGGAGTAGATGCGCTAGAAACCCAGCTGTTCCCCACTCTCAGTTGGAAGCCCTATCAATACGACAGCGCGTCCAGCAAATGGGAGGCCGCCGACCTGGACGCCTACGTCACCCAGCTGAAGAGCAATATCGCGCCCCTGCTGACCAATGGTGCATTGGATAGCATGGCGGGGAACGGACTCAGCGATTATGTCGCGGCCAAGACCAGTGCCGAGACCCTCTTTGGCCTCTACTACGCGACCCTCTTCTCTGGCCGAACCGGACGTCCGACGCTGATTTCCTCGAGTGGCATCACCGTGCTGGAGAGCAGCCTCTTGAACGACGCCGACTACCAGTTAACCGGCGTCACCGAACCAGCCTTTGCCTTCATCGGGCAGATGGCCAGCGACCTCTTTACAACGATCCAAGCCTTGACCACCATCACCATCGACGGCCAGACCATCTCGCTCACCGGCTTTGCCCCTATCGCGACCCCCGGGGAATTTTTCCAAGCGTTTGGTCAGTTAATTGGAGAGCAAGAGGCAGCCCCGCGGCAGTGGCGCGCAAAGCGCAGTGCGTCGAGCGCCATCGGCGGGACCCTGGCCTGGATGATGACGGCCCGTTCGGGAACCTACTACAAGAGCAACAGCGTAACGGGTCTCAAGCTGAGTTCTGTTGGCACCGGATTTTTGATCCTTGGCGGGGCTATCTTTGGCCTGGGCTTTGTTTTGCAACTGGCCCTGCCCCATAATGCCGACGCCCAACTGGCGGCCCAAACCCTGATTGCCTTTTCCTTTGCCTACTTTTTCATCGCTGCGCCGCTCGATATTGCGCGCAGTGTGGCGCTCGTTCAGCAGTATCGGGCTGTCCAGAAAGCCTTGTCGACGCCCCAGTTATTGGACGACGCCAACTTAATGAAGGGCTTACAGCGGATCAACACTGGCTACATGAAAGCCATGAAAGACGTCATCCGCAAAACGGCCATCTGGGGCTTGGTCTTTGATGTGTTGATCAATATTGGCTTCTTTATCTTTGCCGTAGTCTATTACAAGCTGGCCTTCGGATCGATCGGCTTTAACATTGCTCTCTCCCAAGCGCTGGCTGGCATCCTTGTGGCCATCCTCATGTTTGCCTTGGTTCTGTCGTCGGTGGTGATCAGCGTTCTGATTGCCATCCTGGGTCTGATCGACTTGATTCTGCTGGCGGTTTGCCACTTTGGTCGGCATGATCCCAACAGCTTTGTCTGTCAGGGCATCATCGGCTCGTTGACCCAAGCCATCTCTGAGGCAATTTACAAATTTACGGTGCCAATCGATCTCGCCAATGCCGAACGCATGGCCATTGCCATCAATGCCGCGACCCTGGCGGATGAAGCCAAGGGCTATACCGTGGGCAACCAGGTCAATGTCAGCCTCAATGTGACCAACAATCTCTATCCGGAGGCCCCGCCCTGGAGGTATCAACTACCCAGACACGGCTTATTTCATACAGGTCGCGTACCCGCCTCGTTCCTGCAGCGCACAACCTTTGCCTACCATTTGACGGCCACCGCGAATGGGGCACCGGCCAACAATCTGGATTTGGGCCACATCAGTTGGGCCCAGCATGGCGGCGGCTCTAACTATCGTCTGGCCCATACCTTCTTGGCCGCTGGTCAAGCCCCCCTCCAACAAGCTGGGTTAAACCAAAGCTTCTCCTTCTACCTGACAGAATCAGCCGCGCTCCCAGTGATGAGCTGTTGGCTGGTTCCCCTTCGCGAAGCGTCCTATTACCAATGCGAGGAGAAACGTCAGCGCTACGCCAACCCCAACTATCTGGGCAACCTCTTTAAGTTCGACGTGTTGCCCGCCACCTTTGGCGAATTTGTGACCCTGACCAGCAGCGGCTCATCCAATAATGGCTCAAATAGCGGCGGCGTCCGGATGGCATGGGACAACCGATTCCCGACGCTGAAAGATGGGGATGGCGATGGTCTGCTCAGCGCGGCTGCCGGCGGCATCGATCCCAATGACAGCACCATCGACACCGACAACGATGGCCTAACCGACTTTTGGGAGCTAGAGAACAACTTCAATCCCCAGGTTGCCGACGCCGATAACGACGGTCTCATCGACTATTGGGAGATCTTCTATGGCACCAATCCGATTGCGCCAGATAGTGACAACGACGGCCTGTTAGATGGCGAAGAAGTTTTCCACCCCGCAGGCTACGCGGGCGCACCCGGCAACGATGCCAACGCTTGGTCTGGCGGTTGGCAGATCGTCTACGCCTACGAGAGCGGCACGCCCCAGCTCACGGCAGTCACGGCCGATCCCAATCTGCCCGATACTGATGCCGATCTCAACAGCGATCACTACGAGTCCATCTACAAATTCAACCCGCGTGCACCCTACAGCGTCGAACCGCTCAAAATCGAGTCAGCCGATGTCAAAGCGTCAGCGCAAAATGATTATATGGTGAAGGCGGGCAGCTCCTTCAACTACAGCGTGCGGGTTCAGAGCAATCTGGACACCATCCTTCAATCGCGCGGTCTCATGGAGGCCGAACTGCCCGAAGACGCGGTCCAGCAGACCCAATCCTTTATTTTGGGCGGACAAGAGGTCATGACCTTCACGGGTTCGCTCTATGCCGATCCAGCCCTCTTCCCCCAAACCCAAACCGCCAATGTGACCTTACGGGCGGGCGCGGTGACGGAGGATGTGGGGACGACCGCGCCAACCACCTCCGACATCCGGCAGATGGTCACCATGGGCGGCATCAGCGTGCCCAATAATGCTGGCTATAACCGCGTGCCAGACCGCTCGGGCCTGGCGA
Source organism: Chloroflexota bacterium (assembly GCA_039028975.1). Lineage (GTDB taxonomy): Bacteria > Chloroflexota > Anaerolineae > Caldilineales > Caldilineaceae > JAHBNG01. The sequence continues at coordinate 10,616 of JBCCHB010000039.1, read as the reverse complement.
CCCATGCCCAATGTTGGACCCACGTTGCCGCTGGGTTCCTCAACTGCCCAGACTTTAGCAACGGCTATGCGCTTTTTGATACCAACGACGCGCTATCGGGCATCTTCCCATTTAATGATCAGCTTGACGCGCCCCTCACCGTCAGTTTCTGGGTTCTGCCCAATCAAGCCTTTGCGGCAGAGCGCAATCTCTTGTGGATGGACAATCCCTATTTCAGCGCCACTTACCCTGTGATTGATGCCAAAGTTGCAGCCAATGGCACCCATATCTATGCTGATTTCCACAGCGGAGCCAATTGCGCTGGGACCAGCAGCACCAGAGTCAACGGCGGCGGCAATCTGGTCTGGAATCAGTGGAATCATCTGGTTTTCCGCTACGATGGCTCCAAAGCGGCCATCTTCGTCAATGGGCAGGCCGGAACGGAAGTCAGCACACCGCCCCTCTGTGGCTCTATCTACGAATGGGTTCTCGGCGGCAGAGGATCAGCCGACAACTCGTTTATGGGCGGCATGCGCGATCTCGCCATCTATAGCCGCAGCCTCTCCGATGTGGAGATTCAGCGTGAAAGCGCCACTGGCTTCCGGCTCTACGAATTCCACTTTGATGAGCCACCAGCCAGCCAAGTCTTCTATGATAGCCGCAACAACCGCAAAATTGAATGTCTCTACGAGCCATGCCCCGAGAGCGGTCTGCCCAGCCTCAACAATCAAGCTCTTCTCTTTGAAAATAATATCCGCAATGATTCCCTCGACTTCATGTGGATTGCCTCCGATTTTGGCTTTGGTTCGGACGTCTCCTTTACCATCATGGGCTGGGTCAATGCCACCACTTGGAGCGGCGTGCGCGATCTAATTGCAGCCAGACCACGCTTGGGCTTTGGCACCTATAACACCTATAAACCGGCTGGCTTTGGCGTCAAGGAGAACAAGCTTTACATGGCGGGCTATGATCCCACCACCGGCACGGTTCAGGAGTATGTCACCAGCGGCCCGACGCTAACGGCCAACCAGTGGGTTCACTTGGCCTGGCAGCGGGATGCCGCGGCCAATGTGGTGCGCCTCTTTGTCAATGGTGTTCAAGCAGGCGAATTCCCTGCCGCCAACTTTGTGGTCCCAACCGATACTATCCTCAACTTGGGCGGCAACTACACGACCGATCAGGTGGATAATTACCAGGGTTGGCTGGATCACCTCATCATCACCTCTCAAGCCATGAGTGCCGCCGAGATTCAAGCCGTCATGGCCGAGACGCCCGCGCTCAATCTACATCTGGATGAGGAACAGCCCGCGTTACCCGCTGCCAGTCCAAACTTTGTGAATAGCGGTACCGGTGCCTTGACCGTCTCTTGCGGTTCAGGGCAGAGCAGTTGCCCCACCGCGGGCGAACGGGGCCAGATGCGTGAAGCCCCCGTCTTTACCGCGACCCAAACGTTGACCCTGGGCGGCACCGAGCTGACCAGCTTAGCCGCCAACGACTATGCGGTGATGATGTGGGTGCGGCCCGAATTTGATCTAACCACATCTCAAACATTGTTCCAGCATGGAGGCATGGAGCTTAAACGTGCGGCGGATAACCGACTGACCTTCTGCGACGGCTCAACCGCAACCACAGTGAGTGGAGCCACCCTCGCTGCGCAGCGCTGGACCCACATCGCTGCCGTCAGCGCCAACAATATCCGCACCCTCTACATCAACGGTCAGCCCGACGTGGCCGCAACCACGACAACGGTTGCCGGGAACTGCACCAGCAACACGGCCCAGATCGGCGGCAATTTTGAGGGCAAGCTGGATGAAATTGCCGTCTTCAATCGCCCCCTGGCCCCCGCCCAGATCAGCGCTCAATACGAATATCAAGCCCGCTGGTTCGACGCCCGCATCCGCCCCGTGGTGCTGGTCGATAACGATCCGCCGGTTGGGGAATTCCATGTGTCGAGTCAAACCCTCAGTGCTGTCGATGGCCAAAAGGTGCTGTTAACCGCGGCAGATGCAGGCATGGGCGTGGCCCAGATCTTACCGCCAACTATCTCCAGACCCTGGGGCGCGCACCGCTTGCTTGCCACCGATCCATTGACCGAGACCAATGCAGTTCTATCCATCCCCGACGGATATCTGTTCGGCGGCGGTACTTATTATCTCTCGGCCTGGGTGATCGATCACGCCGGATTTGGGACCCAGGTCACCAGCTCTTTTGAAGTGGATGCCTTGCCGCCCGAGGCCACTTTGAGTGCCTACCCCAATGTCCTGCCCGTCACCGGCACGATGACGCGCAGCGTGACCCTTGGCGGGACCGTCAGCGACTCAGGAGCAGGTTTCCATCCGGTGAGCGGTGTAGATACCAGCTCAGTCTACGTGCGCCTGCTGGAAAATGGCCGCGCGGTCAGTAGCTGGTTGCCTGCGGCTGTAACGGGTAATCAGTGGCAAGTAACTGTCCCCTTTGATAGCCCGCCCTACGGCACCTACCATGTGGAATTGACGGCTCAAGACGCGGTGGGCAACGGCTTTAGCGGCATCCTCGGCACGGTACAGCTCAATGGCTTAAGGCCCCAAGGTGGCGTGTTGATGGCCCGCGACATCATCAGCAGCACCAAGACCACCGTTCATGGCTTCGCCCACGCCCTGCCCTATCCACCCAATCCGGGACTACATCTGCCCTTTGTGGGTGCAGCCCCCTTGGTGGATGGTTCTGGCAGTATGCATTCCATCACCTGTACTGCTTGTCCGGCGACTGGTGTTCCAGGTCATTATGGCGAAGGCGCGACCTTTGCCGGCAACGGCGACGAGATTCGCATTGGCGAGGCGCTCACTACATCAATTTCTGGACCGATTACATCAACCGTCAGCACGCTTATGCTCTGGTTCAAGCCCAGTTGGACCAGCAGCGTCAACGGCTATGACCCGATTCTGGCGACGGTCAACGGCAATACCCTGGCCCTTGACCGCAACCTGCAAACGCTGATTGTCAACAACGGCACCAGCAGCCAAAGTGCCTCTGCCCCATTAAATAACAACGTATGGCATCACCTTGCCATTGTGAGCGATGGCGCCGCATGGACGGCCTATGTGGATGGCACGGCCACCGACACTGTGACCCAGACCCTGACGCTTGGTCTGCCGTTAACGCTGGGTGCCGCCAGCAATGGGGGCGCGGCCGCCAACGGCATCATGGGGACGGTTGATGATTTGCTCTGGTATAGCGTGGCCTTAGAGCCAGAGGAAATCTACGACATTGCCAATGTGTTGGACACGGGCATGGCGCAGGCCCAATTCAATCTCTATTCGCTGGCAAGCGAGGTCGACAGTTGGCGAAACTTAACGCTGGATCAGCCCAACAGCCCCTTCAGTACGTGGTCCTATACCATCGGCGATGCCGTCGAAGCCCCCCACCGCATGGACCTGGCACTGACCAACACCCTGGGCTTCACCAACACTATCGGCCCGGTATGGACTGGGTTGATCGATACGGTGGCCCCACGCGTTGCGGCTGCCGTGAGTTTTGATACGGCCAACGCCCAGGTCCAAGTCTCCTGTCGTGCTGATGATCAATATCTGGTCGATAGCAGTTGGGATTGTGCCCTGCCGAATGCGCCCACGCCCACCTACGAGACGGCCTCTTGGTATGTGGATACCTTCAGCAATACGCAACACCTCGTTGGGTTGAACTCGGGCACAGGCACGCTGCCGATCCAAAACGTGCAGGTCGCGGCCTGCGATTCGGTTGGCCAGTGCAGCACGGATCTCATTGAGCAGCCCGGCGATGGGGGATTGGCAACCATTCCTGAAATTGACCAATATCGGCTCGTCTATGAATTACCCATTCCAACAGATGGGGACTATGCGCCAACCCAACCGATCTATGCCATCGACCATGCGGCCCAGATCGGACCGTTTGATCGGGTGGCCTATTACCTAGAATTAGATGACGGCACCAACCGCCAGTGGGTCTACGTCTCGATGGATGATTTTACCAGCGACGCTACCCAGATCGGCGTGCCCGTAACGACCCTTTTCGAGCAGAACGTGACCAACGTCAACGTACTCTCCAACGTAGCTGGCGTTACGACGGGCGGCCCCTTTGCCCAAGGCAACATCGAGTTCTGGAGCCATTGTTATACTGCAGCTGCGAATTCGGGCATTGGGGGCAGTAGCAGTACCCTTGATTTTGATGACACCCCCGACCGGACCGACTGTTATGGCTCCATGCAGATCCACCGCGCGGCCGCGGCAGAGACCCTCTTGGCCTGGAACGGCTGGGCGATAGCAGGAACCGACGACATTGGCATCGGTACTGGTGGGGCGGCACCAGATTGGACCTTTGCTGGCAATGCAGATGGCTGGCTGACGCGTACCCTCACGGTGCTGGTGCGCCCGACCGCGGCCGCGGTCGATGACACGTACGCGGTGGTTCCTGGCCAACCGCTCGTCGTCAATGCACCAGGCGTTCTGGGCAATGATCAGGGGTTGATCAGCGCGACCCTCACCGTCTCACCCACCCACGGCACGGTTACGTTCCAGCCCGACGGCAGTTTTGTCTATACGCTGACTGACATTAACCTGACCGACAATGCACAGAGCGACAGCTTCACCTATCAGGCCAGCGATGGCTACTTCCTCCAGACAACCGCTACGGTGAATCTTAACCGCTCTGGAGACACATGTCTGGTGGAGACTAATGGCGACAACGTGACCGACGCAGCTAGTGCGGACGCCAGCGCGCTGCGCAACGCCATCCAAGCGGCTAGCCCCGGCGCAACCATCAAAGTAGCGGGGATCTGCGCGGGTGCGGTGAATGGCAGCGTGCTCACCATCGACAAAGAAGTGATTGTCGACGGTGGCCATCTACCCACGGACTGGCTGGCCCCATCCCAGCCTATCACCAATCAGGCCACCATCGACGGCCTGAACGCGGGCATTCCCATCAGCATTACGGCGTCCGGCATTCTGACCGCCAGTGGACTCATCATCACCAAGGGATTGAACAACGACCGCGACCTTGAAGGTGCAGGCATCCGCAACCTAGGGCGGCTGACCCTCTCCCACAGCACGGTAAGCCACAATGTTCATGCCGCCAATGGCAGCGGTGGCGGCATCTACAGCAGCGGTTGGCTCTCTATGACCAACGTCACCGTTGCCGATAACCAAAGCCAAACCGGCGGCGGCATTTCCAACTATGGCGGCACGCTAACGCTCGACAGCAGCGTCATTATCAGGAATACGCGAGGTGGGATTTTCAGCGATTCGCCCTTTGGTGGACCGGCCTCGGTTGTGCGCATCACCAACAGCGTGATCCGTGACAGTACCAATGGCTCCGGTCTCACCAGCTACGATTTTCTGACGGTGGATCAGAGCGCCATCATCAACAACGAGTCGACCAACGGGCCTGGCGGTGTCAACAATCGGGGCATTATCACCATGACAAACAGCACCATCTCCGGCAACCGTAACACGGGTGCCTTTGCCGATAGTTCGTCGGGTTTCCATATGGCAACGAATTCGAGCCGCACCCATCTGGGCTTTACCATCCGCAATACGACCATAGTCAGCAACACCGGCCCCAACAACGCGGCCATTCCCGGCTTCCAGTATGAGTTTGAAGCGCCGCCGTCTACCTATCATGCCGTGTTAGAAGGGAGCGTCATCGCCCACAACGGCAGCCGCAACTGCAAGGCCCGCTTCGATTACAGCGACACCACCTTTGCGCCCAACGGCACCAACAATCTGGCGTCCGACAGTTCCTGTAATTTCACGGTGGCCGATCCCCAGCTTGATCCGCTGACAAGCGCTACGTCAATCAGTGCGACTGAGTTGGCCCATATGCCGCGCAGCACCAGCCCACTGATTGACGGTATTCCGCCCAACACGGCAGGCTGTGGCACAGCGATCCTCACCGACCAGCGCGGCTTCCCGCGGGACGATTGGGGCTGCGACATTGGCGCGGTGGAATGGCAACTGGGCGACAACTTCACCCGTACTGTGCCGATCAACGGACCAGAGACGGTCGTCGTTGGCGGCCCGATCCAGGCGATTGTCAATGTGGTCAACGACGGTGGCTGTCTGACGGGTCTGACGGTTGAACGCCACGCCACCACCCACCCCAACGCCACCACCCGCATCCAGCCGAACAACTACTGGACGCTGACGCCCCACGGCACTTGTGCCAACGACGGCAGCGACGGTTTCTCCATCGACTTGACCCTGCCGTTAGAGAATGGTACCCCCAACGACCGCATCTGTCGCTACACCGGCAGCGGCCAAACGTGGGATTGCGCACCCGGTATCATTAACAGCGGCACCATCAACGGCAACACCATCACCCGCCAGAACGTGACCCAATTCTCGGACTGGGCCATCGAGCTGAATCCTGCCGATTCGGTCACCATTAATACGCCACCTGCGGGCGGCATCCTGACGCTGGGCGTCGATACGCCGGTCACGATCAGTGGAGACGCCTTCGACGCCGATGGCATCGCCACCTTCGTTCTTTCTGTCAATGGCACGCCGCTGGCAACCGTCAACGGCGGCGTCAACGAACTGCCGTGGAGTCAGCTCTGGTCACCCACGGCCAGCGGTCACTACAACCTACTTGCCACCCTCACCGACCAACTCAACAATGTAGTGACCGATACCATCAGTATCACGGTGAACGATACACCCATCGTGGGGCTTGCGGCGTTCAACGACGGCCCCCACAATCTGGGTGAAAGCAGTGCGTTGAGTGCCTCGGTCACGGCAGGCACAGGCATCTCCTATACGTGGTCACTTGGTGATGGCAATCGTGGCCAAGGGGCCGCCATCAATCACGCCTATGCTGCACCTGGTTCATACACCGCCATCGTCACCGCCACCAACAGCGTCACGACACAGGTAGCCAGTACGGTTGTGACCATCAACAATTTGGTCGATTTGCAGCTAGACAAACGCGTCACGCCGACCGCCGCCGCGCCTGGCGATGCCGTCACCTTCACGCTGACCATCTCCAACATCGGTCCTGGCATTGCCAGCAGTGTGAGACTGACTGATGTGCTGCCCAGTGGTATCAGCGTGACCAACGTCTCGCATTCTGCGGACGGTCTGCTAGCCCATTGGCCACTAGATGCAGGCGGTGGCGCTATCGCAACCGACGTCAGCGGCCATCAATACGATGGGACGTTGGTTAATGGCGTCACCTGGGTGACCGATGTGCCGTCACTGCAACCGCCAAGCCAAAGCGCGGTGCAATTTAATGGCGTCAACCAGTACATTGGCGTACCGGACGACCCGCAATTGCGAATCAGCAACAACTTTACGCTGGCCTTCTGGTTCAAGGCCGGTTCAACCAACCAGTCCCAGACTTACTTGCTCAACCGCAACAACACCGCGGCCGTCATCTACGAGTATGTGGACAATGCGGTTGAGTTCTTTGCCATCGGGTACAGCGGCGATAATCCGCGGGATGGTTCACAGATGACCATTGCCGACACCAACTGGCATCATATCGTCTATCGCTATGATGGCGTCAATTGGGCTGGCTATCTGGATGGCGTCGAAATCTTCAACACCCCGAGGACATTCGCGCTTGATAGCGCCACCGCGGCGGATTGGATGATGGGAACGGCCACGAGCAACGTCGGCTTTGTCAACGGCAGCCTGGATGATGTGCGCGTCTACAGCCGTGGTTTGAGCAGCGCAGAGATTGTAGCACTGGTCAGCGGTGTGGGTTGTACTAGCGGCCAGCCCATAACCTGTGACGTCGGCGCGATTCCTGCCGGAGAGGGACAGACTGTTACCATCACAGGTATTCTGAGCGACACGCTGCAACAGGATACGGTCCTTGCCAACGCCGCGACCGTCTCGACAGCCGATTCCGAAGTGACCATGGCCAACAACAGTGGCAGCGCCAATGTCACCGTCCTTGGTCCCGACATGAGCGTGCGCTATCAAGGCACCACCATCTTCATCGGCGACACCACGCCCACGATTGGCGATGGGACTGACTTTGGTGTACATGGCGTTGGCAGCGGCCCGATTACCCACACCTTCACCATCGTCAACAGCGGGCAGGCAGATCTTGTCCTGAATCAGACGCCCAAGGTGAGCCTCAGCGGTGCAAGTGCGTCCAGCTTTGACGTGACGCAGCAACCCAGCAGCCCTGTCACGGCTAATGGCTCAACTACCTTTGAGATCGGCTTTATGCCCACTGCACCCGGCACTGTTCATGCGACCGTCACTATTTCGGATACCAACGACCGCTACGCTTCTGTGTATCACTTCTTGATTGCCGGAACGGGAGCTGCGCCCGATCTCGCACTCTCTAAGACCGTGACGCCAACAACTGCCGAACCAGGCGACACCATCACTTACACCCTGGCCTTTGCCAACAACGGCACCCTGGCCGCCAGCGGCGTGGTCATCACCGACATCATCCCCATTAGCCTGACCAACCTGAGCGTGAGCAGCAACAAGCTCATCACTACCACGGGCGGAGCAAATTATGTCTGGCAGGTGGAAGAGCTGGACCTTGGTGAAGTAGGACAAATTCAGGTGACGGGGCAACTCACCGTGCCGCTAGCGGCTAGCCTGATCACCAACACAGCCACGATTGCCGCCGCGACAGATGAAAGCGTTCTGAACAATAATCAGAGCAGCGCGACGCTCACCGTCGTTAACGCTCCGCCAATCCTCGCACCAATCGCACCCCAAACCATCACCGAAACCCAAACGGTGACCTTTACGTCGGTGGGCAGCGATCCCAATGGCGATGGCATAACCTTTGGCGCAATTGACCTGCCCAACGGCGCAACGCTGGACAATAACGGCAATTTCTCTTGGACCACGTCTGAGGTGGACGGTCCTGGCGTCTACACCGTGAGTGTGGTCGTTAGCGATACAGGAGCGCCAATTCTGACTGCTAGCCAGCCGGTGGTGATTACGGTATATGAGTCGAATACGGCTCCGCTGCTGGCACCTATCGCTGCTCAAACCATCACCGAAACGGTGACCCTCACGGTAACCACCACCGTTACCGACATCGACCTGCCTGAGCAAATGCTGACCTACAGCCTTGTAGATGGACCCGTAGGAGCGACCGTTGACGCTATTGGTCGCATCATCTGGACGCCAAGCGAAGTAGAGGGCGGCAGCAGCTACACCTTTACCGTTGTGGTCAGCGATACGGGCAACCTCACAGACAGCCAACAAGTGGTGATTAATGTGCTGGAGGTGAACAGCCCTCCAATCTTACCAGCGATTCCGGCCCAAAGCGTCATCGAAACCCAAACGCTCACCTTCTTGGCCACGGCAACTGATAGCGATGTGCCAACCCAGACACTCACCTATGGTCTGCAAGGCGCACCAGCAGGGGCCGCCATCGACGGCAATGGCCAGTTTACTTGGACGCCTGCGGAAGGCTCGATGGTCGGCATCCATACCTTTAGCGTGGTTGTAAGCGATACGGGTATGCCTGTGCTGTCAGCCAACCGGCCCGTCACGGTTCGCGTAGAAGCGGTACCGACGGCCACGCCGACGGCTACGCCTACAGAAACACCAACATCAACGGCCATACCAACACCGACTGCGACATCAACTAGCCAGCCAACGCCAACGCCGACCATTACATCCACGGTCATACCGACGCCAACGGCAACATCGACGGTTGCGCCCACGACTGAGCCGCCGATAGCATTGGACATCAAGTTAAATACGCTGTCACCGGTGCGTTTAGGAGAGTCAATAAGCTTTACAGTTCAAGTTACTAATACCAGCGGCGTTTCTATAACCACATTGCCGCTGACGAGCATCTATTCGTCAGCCTATATGCGCTTTGACGGGGCTAGCGTTCCGCCCGACGACCCCGCCGATGATGGGGTGTTGAACTGGTCTAACCTGTTGGCGGGCGCCACCCACTCAGCCGTTACCATTCAGGCAGCAGAGTCCACTTTGGCCGATTCACAGTTGGACCCCGATGCCATGCTCTCACTCACCATCGCCTTTATCGTGGTCCGTGACACGACCCTACTTCCGCAGAGCCAAGCCACGGTACTTGTTCGCAGCTTGGATGATATCAGCCGTAGCGCAAGCATCAGCATCTTTAGCTCAACAGCAGTCACCTTGGTCCAGAAGAGCGTCACGTTGGCAAATCAGACCGTTACCGTGCGCTGGTCCACGGATGATGAAAGAGGGATCCAAGGCTTCCACATCTGGCGGGAGAATGCTGATGGCCAACGGTTACGTGTTACAGATGCGCCGATTGTGGCCCAACAGTCGGGTCGTACGAGTGGGGCCGACTATGATTGGCAAGAAGCACCGACGGCCAATGGTGACGCGGTTCGATATTTTGTAGAGGTTGTTATGGTGTCTGGCGGCACGGTCTTGGTGGATGTGGGGGTTGTGGATTTAGGTGAAGGTCAGAATGTGATTTTCTTGCCGATTGTGGTGAAGTAGGTTTGGGGGTGATATCCGCCCAGTCCGCCCAGGGGTGAACCCGCTGGGCTACAAAGCGGACCTTGAGTTTGGCTGTTAGGGCATAGAAAAAAGAGGTCAAGCATAGGAGCATGACCGAATGAGAAAAAGGTTGTATAAAAAAGCCGTTCCGCCCCTAAAAGAGGGAAAAACGGTGTCCGAAAGGGGACTAAAATCTGGCGG
>JBCCHB010000038.1:0-108672 GCA_039028975.1 Chloroflexota bacterium | reverse complement strand
GTGCTCTCTTTGTGTAGCAATCTCTGATGAATGGTTGTTGTGTATATGAGCAACGCTGGTCAGTTTAGGGTTGTTAGCATATAGTATTTGTTTTGATGGTTTGCGTTCGCACGTAGATGGCTTCTAAGTCAATAGGGGCGCAATCCCATTTTTACGGTCGGGCTGATTTTGCGATGATTTCACCCGGTTTAGAGCGCATTTCGTCTCGAAAATGGTGCTAAATTGGCGATTTTCAGCCCTATTTTGCCGAAACCGTTTTTTTGGGATTGCGCCCAAGTCAATATCACTAACGCAAATGATCGTGATAAAGGCTAAAGAGCACCTTGATTGGCCGTTGACTTCGCGTGACATGCAGATCCCATTGGTTTTCAGATGACTAGTACATGGAGGCGTAAATAGATTCACAGATCGGTTTGGCAATTGTAGCCCGTCCATTTTGGGCGGGATGGTTGGAGAGCCGTCCAATCCTGCCTACAAGGACGAGCTATGATAACCATGCAATTATTTACGCCACGCTGTACTTGGAAGTAGCGTCGAGCTGCATAAACGGCTCGACACAATGTTTGAGGTGGTCTAGAGGTGTGATATGGTCCCTGCCTCAACATCTACTGTTTGGTCTACATTATTCGTGGTCTACATTATTCGTGGTCTACTTTATCCGCAACCTGATCGCAGCAGGTCCTACTGTGTCTTACACGATACGCTATAACTAATCTTTCTAAGTCTTTACGAAGCAATGAATTTATAACCTCAGTAGTTCACGATTTCGCGGAGGAGGCGTTCTTTTGCGCCGGTTTCTCTCTGTAAACGCCGCATTAGAGAATACTCATTCCACAGCTTTCTGGAACTTTCTTGAACTACTGAACCTAGTTTAACGGAATTATCATGTTAATTCTATCCGCCATTTTGCCTATTTTTACAGCATGCCGGAATAACGCACACAGCAATATACATAAATGGAAACAGAATGTCTATAGGTCAATGTCATGAAGTTCGTGGAGAGTGCGTGGGTACCCACTGGTATCTTGGCTGTGACAAGATGTGAAGCCTGTGGTGCCCCAAGAATGTAGGAATTTATCGCCCGGATGCGGATAAGCCTCTTGTCAAAAAAATTACAATATGTGGAAATAAGGAGAAGAAAGGAGTGGATAGGCAAAAAAGATTGCGGCAGTACCCCCGAGCTATGAGTCTGAGCCAAGAAAAAACCGCCAAGTCAGAGAAAGCAAAGAGAACCGTTACGCATTAAGACCAAGTTGGGAAGCGAATGACCGTTTGCCCGTACGACCGAAGGCCATCGTACACGATGGCCTAAATAAGCCTAGGGTTAGAGACCACTATTTGGCGTAGAAATACCGATGGATAACTATTGGTCTATTTGAGCCGCTGTGTACTAGATTTTGCAGCAGCCTTTTCGGGCCGCCGTCCTGCACCCAGCGGGTACCCCACCAGCGAAGGCGAAATCGAATTAGCCCGTTTGGGTCACTTTAACCAAGATTGCTTCAATGGCGCGCACGATCTCCTCGATCTTTTGTGAGCTGACCGCATCGGGATGAGGTGAGGCAAACTGACCTGTATCGTTATCGAAGTATTGACCAGAAGCCGTTGCGAATTCATCAGAGAGTGCGGCACGCGTTAAGATGTCCGAGCCGATGCTGATATCCTTACCCGATGCGCCAAAGGCATCTTTCACCATTTTCGTACCTAGCATGGAACCTGGGTTCACTGCTACAACGAGCGGGCCATTATCCTGTAGGGAAAGTGCCATGCCGCGTGACCACATTGTCAATGCCAGTTTACTTTGTGCGTACGCGGCGAAGTCATCGGAGAGCTTAACCTGTCCTGCCAATGCTTGTAGATCGACAGGTGCCTGGGCGGCGGATGACAAGTTGACGATCCGCCCCGACGAGGGGAAGAGGGCCAGCAACCGCTGCATCAGCAGGAAGGGGGCAATTGTATTGACCACAAACCGTGCATCAAGCCCATCCCGTGTGGTTGGGTTAGAGATCTTAAAGACGCCTGCATTGTTAATCAGTACGTCAAGACCGGTGTGTCGTTCGGCAACAGCCTTCGCTAATGCTGCCACCGCGCTCAGATCCGACAGATCAGCTACATAGCTTTCTACCTCTCCTCCGTTAGGCAGGGAAGAGAGCGCCTTTTCCACCCTCTCCAGTTTGGCGGGGTTACGTCCATGTAGCAGAACAGTGTGGCCTAACGAGACCAACGTTTTGGCCGTCTCTAACCCGATACCGTCGGTCGCGCCTGTAATTAGAATTGTTTTTGGCATAGTTTCTCTCGTTTATACAGTAAATTCTGGCAATATTTCATCAGCCAGCCGTTTCATGGTTGTCTCGATATCTGCCTGGTTAAAGCGTAGATTCAGCCCTACATGGTTTACGCCTAGCTCTTCCAGTGATTTTAGATACGCGAGCAGGTTGCTTGTGCCCGACCTAAAACCCAAGTGAATGGGCTGCGGTAGGGCGCCATGGTCATCGATGAGATCGATATACAACGGTTGCATCACTGGCTGGGGAGGTCGCCCCGCTGCTTCGACTCGCGCTTGCCAATCGCGCATGAGTTGAGCCTGCGCTATTGAATTGCGTGGGTAGGTCATCCAGCCATCGCTGTTCTGCGCTACCCAGTTGGGATCCTGCTGACTACCCCCTGTGACCAACAGTGGCACTTTTCCGGAAACTGGTTTGGGCAGCATATCCATACCGCCATATGGAGTCCCATAAGCGTTCTCGAAGCTAGGTGCATCTTCTCCCATACGCCTGATATAGTCAAAGCTATCGCGAAACCGATCACCGCGCTCAGCGAAAGGTAGGTTGAGCGCCGGGTACTCCTCTGGCCGGTCACCCGACGCGATCCCCAAGATAAGTCGCCCACCAGATAGCACATCGACACTGGCTGCGGCCTTGGCAACATGAGCCGGATGTCGAAGAGGCAGAATGATACTGGCAACTCCAAGGGCGATCCGCTTAGTCTGACCCGCCAAAAGCCCCAGGTAGACGAATGGATCATAGGTCTGTCCAGCATCCCCAAACGACGGCACGTTGAACGGTACGTCCCGCAGCCAGAGCGCGGAGAATCCCAACTTTTCTGCCAATTGAACCCGTTCTACGTGACGAGCCATGGTCGGTACCGGACTCATTGTGTAGCTCTCAATCGGTACAACCAAACCAAGACTCAACCGATTCGGTTTGAATACGGCATTGTATCCGCTATTAATGGGTTGGAAGCCCAAGTTGTCAGCTTGTTTGAACATGTTGAATATCACTTACTAGCAAGTTCTGATGCTTATAACGTTCTGATACACTACAATTTCTAGGCAAGGTCGTCCTTGGCCTCGATGAGGAAGTGGTCACTAGTTGAGCCAGCAGTCCGAGCTTCGAGATGGGGTACATATTCAGGATCGTTCATAAAGGCAAGGGCGGCTTCTTTAGAAGGCCACTCGATGACAATACGTAACGCAGCTTCTTGCACCGCACCTTCGATCTGTTCGTGGGTAGCCGTGCGGGCGAGGTACTTTCCGCCATGCTTGGCAACCAGCGTATTTGCAGGCCCGATATAGTCCGGAATCCAGGCATCCGTAGTCGGGGTAACTGCTAGAACTGAGTAGTACATTTTAATGTTCTCCTATGTTTTTGCATTTAGATCGAGTTGATGGTGTCCCGGTCATCGAGTCTATCTCTCGATTTCCGTTTGTGGCTTACGTTAGTATATTATATTTATCAATTGTGAAAAGACAATGGGTTGAAAAATATAATCAGTTTTTAGTTTTTGTTGATAATCAACCATGAACATTGAACACCTAAAGCTCTTTGTGAGGCTAGCCACAACCAATAACATCAGCCTAGCCGGGCGCGAATTAGGCTTATCGCCTGCGGTAGCAAGTTCGTATGTTAGCAAGCTGGAAGAGGAGCTTGGGATTCGCCTTGTCCATCGCACCACGCGCAAAGTTTCATTAACAGAAGAGGGGATAACCTTTCTTCCGCACGCAGAGGAAGTTCTTTCCAGCATTGAAGCCGCTCGCGCTTCCGTTGGGGCAGGTAACGCTTCACCTAGAGGGACTTTGAGGGTGACAGCTCCGGCTTCGTTTGGCCGCATGCATCTAATGCCCGCGTTAAAGGGCTTTTTATCTTGCTACCCTGACCTTACACTGGATTTTCGGTTTAGCGATACAATCGTGGATTTGGTCGAAGGTGGATTTGATGTCGCTATTCGGAATGCAGAACTACAGGATTCAACCCTGGTCGCTCGTAAGTTGGCATCAGACAAACGGATTGTCTGCGCATCACCCGAATTCCTAGAGCAGTTTGGGGAGCCGGCTTCACCCCATGATTTACATGATTATCAATGCCTCAATTTGATGGGCCTTGAGAATTGGGTTTTTGATACACCTGATGGACGTTTGAGTATTAAAACGAGTGGATGCTTGCGAACCGACAATGGAGAGGCTGTTCGGGATGCTTGTGTCGCTGGATTAGGCATCTCGCTGAATTCGACATGGAATGTCTATCAACACTTGTGGAGAGGGGAACTGGTCCAGATACTGGACGATTACCCTTTAATCTCCGACACCTCTATCTGGGCTGTCTATCCCAGCTCCCGACTGCTGGCTCCCAAAGTCAGGGTATTTATCGACTATTTGGTAAAGTGTTACGGTAGCCCACCCTATTGGGATCAGGAATGGAGACATTGTGCAAAAGTAGGCGGATAGGGTCTGAAACAGAAGTGAACATCTATGGGGTCTGAGGTGCCACGTGCTATTTGAGGTTATATCCTGTGCTAAGCATACAACCAGCCTTTGCCAATGTTGGTTCAATTAGGTTTCGCAGCTCTGCGTTGGCCAATCTGATTTTGTTTGACCAAAGTTCTATCATGTGGTATTTTGGACTTAACCGCTTAAACCCCGAACGGTCTAATTCGTCGGAGACGGAGCAGCATTGATATCCCCAAGCGTTGTTTATCTAAAACCGATAAATTTATGTCAATAATGTCGTCCACAGTCGGATGGCTTATTTGAGTTGTAATTCAAAGTTAATTTTAGGAGAAAAGCATGAAACGAAGCGTTAGGACAACTCTTTTGGTCCTTATGATGGTGATTGCGGTTTCGATTGCCGCTTGCGGTAGTTCTGCACCCGTTGATACCAGCTCAGAAACCGGTGCTGATTCTGCTGCCTCTGCAGAAGCAACCGAAGCGCCAGCCGAAGAAGCCGCCGAGTCCGACGGCACAGGTGCTGAGGAGATCAGCGACGTTGACAGCGAAGCAGGAGAGGCCATTGATGTGGCGATTATTGAGGGCTTTGCGCCCGAGGGCACATTGCAAATCGGTCACAACGTCAACCACCTCACCTGGGATCCCCACAAAGATCAACGCACCATCTCTTTGCAATATTTGAACCCAGTTTTTGAAGGGCTGCTTCGGGAAGCTACCGATGGTCGGACCTTTATTCCAGAACTCTCAACGGGTTGGGAGGAAGATGAAACAGGTGTGTCCTTTACGCTACGTGAAGGCGTCATTTTCCATGATGGCACGTCATTCAATGCCGAGGCAGTCGTTGCCAATTTCAATCGTGTAAAAGAAGAAGGTCACAATGTCAACAAAGGCTTCTTGCGCAATGTCGAGTCTGCCGAAGCCATTGACGATTTGACCGTGCGGTACAACTACAGCCAGTTTGACGGGACTGTGCTGCTGACGCTATCCCGCTTTGCAGGCAAGATGATCTCCCCAGCCGCCTTTGATACAGTCAACGAGGGCAACCCAATCGGCACCGGTCCATATCTCTTCAATGCGGACGCTTCCACGCCAGATAATACATTTAAAGTCTACGACTGGAACCCCAACTACTGGAATAACAATGCCCAGCCGGTTGCCAATATTGAGCTTACCCATATCCCAGATGGAGCGACCCGGTTTAATGGCTTAATCGCTGGCGAGTTCCACACCGCTGTAATTGCAGCAATTCCCCAGATTACTCAGCTTGAAGCAGATGGGTACATTGTCAGCAGTCAACCATCAGTTGGATGGAGTGCTCACATTCTTGATCGCACCGGAACGCTTGTGCCCGAATTGGCTGATGAGCGCGTCCGTCTAGCCATGAACTATGCTTTGGATCGCGACGCATTTTGGCAGGTGGTTAATTCAGGCGATAAGTCAACCCAGCACGCACTTCCGGGCGGTTATGCCTACGCTGAGGATATTGCCGACCTTGAGTTCAACATGGACAAGGCCATGGAGTTGATGGCCGAAGCAGGCAATCCAACCTTTGAGATCGATGTGCCTACCTTTGGTCCCTTCAACGGTCGGAATGCATTCCTGGCAAGCTCTTGGACACCATTGGGTATTACGGTCAATGTAATTGAGGTCAACAATATCTTCACCGCCTGTACCCAAAACGAGGGCGATTTCCCGGTAGCTTTCTGTCCGATCAACGAGCGCCACATTAAGCACTTTGTAGAAAATCGCCTCTTAGAAAGTGGTTTCCTTAACCCGTTTGGTCATGTGGATGACGAGATCAACGGACTTTATGAGCAGGCTGCGCCGCTACCGTTAGACGAAGCAGAGCCGCTTTATGGAGAGATCGCTAAAATCTCTGCTGAAAAAGGATATATCCTTCACCTCGGTTGGGGCGCTAGTCCGGTGGCATACGATCCAGCCCGAATCGACGGTGTTGAGGTTCGCTTTATTTATCCCGGTACATACTACATTGGAGATATCACTCTGCTTGACTAGCGCAGCTAGTACAACGTGGACGAGGCTGAGCCGCTCTATGCTGAGATTGCCAAAATCTCGGCTGAAAAAGGGTACATTCTTCATCTTGGCTGGGGTGCCGTTCCAGTTGCCTACGATCCAGGGCGCGTTTCTGGTGTTGCAGTACGCTTCATCTACCCTGGCACTTATTACGCTGGTGATATCACCCTCCACAATGAATAGGCTTGCGTGGTGCGTGATAAGTTATACTGCGGTCGTTTTTAAAACAGGAGTTTTCTGATGCTCTACCGGAGAGACCAAACTCTCGTTTTCAAATGGAGCTGAGTATGAGTATCGCATGAACTGGCTTTGAAATCTCCGCCGCTGAAGTAGAGAGCCAGATTCGGTACATCTGAGGTGCGCGCATACGTAGAGGAAAGTATGAGATAGGGCTATGAACATCAACAGCATCTCTACCCTTATCCGTTTCAATTACTGGGCAAACGAACGTATTCTCACTACATGTGAAGACATTTCACTAGATCAATTTACGCGCGCAGTTACACCTGACCCTGGTTGGGGAAGCCTACGCGGAATTCTGGTCCATATGCTGGATACAGAGTATGGCTGGCGCACCAGTTTGCAAGCAATGGAAGATATCATTCTTGACGAGTCCGATTTCCCAGATGTGGCCGCATTAAGGGCTCGCTGGGAGATGGAGAAAGCGGCATGGTTCGGCTATGTGGACAGTCTGACTGATGAGAGCCTCAATCGGAGCTATGGCGATGAAAACAGATTCATCGTGTGGCAAACGATCATGCACGTCGCTGCGCACAGTATTCAACATCGCAGCGAAGCAGCTTTCATTTTAACTGGTTACGGACATTCGCCGGGTGAGCTTGACTTTGGCATTTTTTTGTCGGAAACTGCGTAGTCCATGCGTGGCCGATTCGGTCCCCATGAGAAGTTTGCTTTATTGTATCGAGGGACTTTCAGTGCGCTTCAAGCGTATGCATAGTAAAAACTATGGACTTTCAGTCCCTCAGCTTACAGCCCGTGGTTCAACCCACGGGTGGGTGCTTCAGCACCCCAAGCTATGGACTTTCAGTCCATAGTGGTTGACTTTGGTTCCTTTGGTGCAGCACCTCTAGAAAGACGTCAGGAGATATAAAAGAGTAAAGATGTTGCGGCAATGTTTAAGGTATTTACGCGGTATAGATGGCCAGAAAAGTTCTGTCCTCCCTTATCGGGAAGTCTCAGAATAGATGGGGCAAGAGTCGGGACAAGACTTTTCTGGCGAAGTATACCGTATTTTCGGAACTATCAAGCAATGAGTGAAGTATTCTCGGAGAATAGGGAATGAAGAAGCTCCTTCTCAGAACGATTCCAATATCATTGCGTTGTGACACGTTCTTGGAGCAGTGCCAATAGCTCCTTCTCTCTGAAATTCCTCGCCAGCATAATTAACTCGTCTGCAAAGCGTTTATGGCGAGGATTCTGCTCGGCAAGAGCGGCTGCCTTCTCTCGTATGCCGCGCATCATACCGCTTTGGGCCAAGGCCAATAGCTCCGCCAGCTCTTCGGTCGAAGGGCGTATAAAATCGGATGTATCTTGAGTATTGTCCGTAGCTACCTTGTTGCTACCTCTGTCTATAACACAATCCTCCACCCCATCGCTGAGTTCATTGCTTACTTCATCTTCGTAGATCCATTCGATTCGCAGATGGTCTTTTAATAGTTCAAATAGCTCGGCGGTTTGCACAGGCTTGGTCAGGAAACCGTCGCATCCCGCTTGTAAACTATCAGCTCGATCCGATTCAAAGGCGCTAGCGGATGCAGCAATGATGATCATGGGCTGGCCATTCGCTGACTGTGTATCGTCCATCTGGCTTCGCATGAGACGAGTCGCATCCAGTCCATTGACACCGGCCATACGCAGGTCCATCAGAACCAGATCGGGAGCAAATTCGGAGGCTAAACCTATGGCTTCTGTACCGTTACGGGCCTCTATGGTACGGAAGCCAAGTGGCTCCAGCAAGTCTCGGATCAGACTACGGTTATGCTGGTTATCATCTACAGTCAAAATGGTGTGCTGCGGACCTCGATAGCCGCAAATGGTCTTCTCTAATTTCGTGGGCTGGGGCTTTTCTCCCAAGTTTCCGCGAACTGTAAGTTCAAACCAGAACGTACTGCCATCCCCCAAGCTACTCTGGACCTGGATGCGGCTCCCCATCATTCGAGCCAGATTTTGGCTGATGGCTAGCCCAAGCCCAGTGCCTTTGTCTCGCTGAGCAAGATCACCAGACTGCTCAAAAGGTGAGAAGATCTCGCTGATTTCTTGTTGGGTCATACCCACGCCCGTATCTTCAATCTCAAACTGAAGCATAACGGTTTGGTCTAGATTGGCTCGGGTTTCAGGTAGCTGCTCAGGTCCATTTATTAACTCAGACCCAGATACACGAATGTGTCGTGGGCCAATCTCTGTCTGATCAATCTGAGCAAAGTTGACCCGAAAGACCACTTCACCCTGGTTCGTATATCGAATCGCATTGCTGAGTAGGTTAATGATAATCTGGCGCAGACGCTTTTCATCAACATGGATTGTGTGTGGTAGATTACCTGGTGGTTCGTAGAAAAAACGCAAGCCCTTTTGCTCAGCGCGGAAACGGAAGATGTTGACCAGGCTCTCCAAAAAATCTGAGAGTTCGATATCTGATGGAACAAGCTCCATTTTCTGAGCCTCAATTTTGGCCATATCCAAAATGTCATTGATGAGTGTTAGCAGATGCTGCCCACTCTGCTGAATAATGTTTAGACCGTGGATTTGCCGATCAAGCGCGTAACTTAAGCTTCTGCGCTCTGCGTCATTGTTGTTTATGTTAACTCCGTTCGCGACACCTCTATTTGCGCTGCTGATGTCCAATTCCCGGCTGTGCATCATCTGAGTGTGTTGCTTCCGCAGAATTTGGGTATATCCCAAAATGCCGTTCAGAGGTGTGCGCAGTTCGTGGCTCATATGAGAAAGGAATTCGCTCTTGGCTTGATTCGCTCGCTCGGCTCTTTGACGTGCTTTCTCCGCCGCATCATTGGCTTCAGTTAGTTCTCGGGTGCGATCCGCCACGCGTTGTTCCAGCGAAGCGATAAGCTCTCTTAACTGGCTGGCCATGCCGTTAAAGGCAACCGCAAGCTGCCCTACTTCATCCGCCGACCCAGTTGTGACAGCGTGATTTAGATCGCCGCGCGAAATGCGCTGGACGCCGTCCATCAATGCCCCAAGTGGCTTATTCAGCAAGTAGAGCAGGCTCAAGTAAATAAGGACACCCGCCAACAGCACGGTGACGATAGCTAGCTGAACAATCTGCCGACGCAGTGTGCCAGTTAATCCAGCCAGTTCGGAAACTGGACTAAAGACGACAGCCTGCAGATTGGCTCGCGTTCCCCCGTTGTCGTTAGCCCCATTATTGTTAGCCCCGTTGTTAGCCCCAGTGCCCTTAAAGTGGACTGATTCCCAGGCATAATTAAAGGCATTCTCATTCAGGATTAACGTCTCGTTCCCTGTGTCGAGCAAAATGGCGGGGTTGCCAATAGCCGGTAGCTCGGCGGCGCTGGCAACATCCTGTCCTGTATCTGTACTCCCAGGTCCGAGCGCGCCAGTCCGATCGAGACTGGTTATCAATAGTTCATTGCTGCGCGCTAATCCTATGTCTAGCCCAAACTGCTCGGCTAGGAGCCCAACGGTACGCTGGTCTAGCCGCTGGATAATCTGCACAATACCGACTGGAACCAAAGCCTCTTCCCAGGTTTCGGGATGGGCCACCGTCACGTGGACGGGGTACCATGTCTGCAATACTGGCACTTGCTCTTGTACCACTATTTCGGATTGGGGTTCTCGAATAGTACGCCAAGAGCCTTCTATCTGTTCCAACCCTGCGTAACTAGGCCGTTCATTTTCCAAGTTTTCCAGGGGCCGAAAATTGTTTTCCCGATAGAAATCATCCGCAGGAAAGGAATAAGCAGAGCTGATGCCAAAATAGTTAGGGGCTGGCGGTGCGAACTCTTCGGCAGGTATAGAAAAGAGACGTGACCTGCCAGTTCGCCCCTTGCGCCCAAACTGACTGATGATGATTGTCTCCTGGCCAACGTCAAGTGCTAGTGCAGGTTGGGCATCTGGAACAACATCAAATGGGGAAAGCTGATAGAAACGAATAGAAGAGAAGTTGTTGATCTGTTGGGTTGGTAAGAGCAGTTGAATTAGCTTTAGCTGGGCCTGAAAGAGGTAGACCTTATCTGCGTCTTCGATCTCGCCGCCTGTCGCCATAAAATCAGCCTCGAAATACGAGCCGGGGTCCGCATAATATGGCCCTAGTGCATCGTCAATACTAAGAATTCGGGTCGGTAATTTGTCCAGTTCGCACGCCCACGTGCGGCAACCGGCACGGGGCGTGCCTCTTAAACCCGAACATTAAGACTTGACGATGCACTAGTGACGTAAGCAACTGTAGCTCTGAGACAATCGGCTCACTTTCTTCAAAACGGCGAGCTGCTAACGCCGCGTTGCGCTCCATTTGTGCGATTTGAGTAGCCAGAATCTGCGAGGTGCGTTCCAACTCAGCACGTTTTACCTGAGTGAGATTATTGAAAGAGGTTGCACCGATCAGCGTGGCCAATCCCAACGAAAATAGGACAAAAAAGAGAATAACGACCAGGAGTATTTTTGTGCCGATGCCAATACCAGCAAATCGATTAGATAGATTCATCGTTGGTTTTCGCCCCCATCAACCCACTGTTGAAGAAGTTCATCATACGCAATGGTCTGCGGCTCTGGACGAGAACGAATGGCCTTCGGCGATCCTGGCTGGGCAAGCCAGTACGACGCACCTCGATTTTGGCTCACCTGCGGTGAGTACTTGGCCATCCGCATCTGACTTAAAGCGATATCCATGGATTGGGCGATGGCATCCATGGCCTGTTGAGGCGTCACCTCTCCGTCAATGGCGCGGGCAATATTCGGCCACCAGAGTGCAGAAAGGGTGGGATAATCAGGAACGTTGTGACCCGTATCGGTCCACTCTTTACGGCTCTCAGATTGATAGAATTCGATGAGTCCACCCCATTCGTCTTGATGCTGAGTGACGTAATCCGAGAAAACCGTAGAGGTGCGAACCGGAGTCCCGCCCACCAAGAATTTTTCCAGCGATACCGTTTTGGAGACAGCGAATTGAGCCCACAGCCATGCCATTGCCCTACGTTGTCCTCGCACGTTGCGCGGGATGGTCCAGCTACCCGCGTCTTGATAGCCAACCTTCATACCAGGTTCCCAGTATCGTCCATGAGGAGTCGGCGCAACTCGCCAGAGCGGCTTCCCCTCTGCATCCACCACTGGGCTACCAATTTGGTGAAACGCATCATCGGACAGCCACGTTACGTATTGAAAGATGCGTTGCGCCACGTCGCCGCGCGCCGATTGTGGCCCTGCATCTACCCAGCGCCAGTTGATGGCTTCAGGCGGGGCGTAGGTCTTCAACCATTCGATATATTTTGATAATGCATAGACCGCTGCTGGGCCGTTCGCTGCGCCCCCGCGCGCAACAGATGCACCGATCGGAATCCGGTTTTCGACCCGTATTCCCCATTCGTCTACGGGTACACCATTGGGCAGTCCGATGTCGCCTACGCCTGCGATAGAAAGCCACGCATCGGTGAATCGCCACCCCAAAGAAGGAGATTTCTTGCCAAAATCGAGATGCCCATAGACGGTTCGTCCGTCGATTTGGCGACCGGTAAAGAATGCTGCGATATCTTCATAAGCAGCCCAGTTCAAGGGCACACCAAGATCATATCCATAAATGCTTTTTTGAGATGTCCAAAAGTGGAATTGGCTGCTTGCCAGTTCCCGATTGGAGATCGCTAATTCTAAGAGGGCATTTGAATATTCTACCTCTGGTGGAAGCAAGATATACATTGCCCGTTTACTCGACTAGCGACGACCCGAGGGTATTTGAATATTCAGCCTCTAAGGAGAAAATCCAATGAAAAAGTTGCGAAGTCGCCAGATGTGGTTGCTGACCACAAGCTGGCTCATCGTGCTTAGCATGGTGTTATCAGCCTGTGGTGCTG
Organism: Chloroflexota bacterium; assembly: GCA_039028975.1. Lineage (GTDB taxonomy): Bacteria > Chloroflexota > Anaerolineae > Caldilineales > Caldilineaceae > JAHBNG01. Next base: position 95,862 of record JBCCHB010000038.1, on the reverse strand, counting down.
CAGCTCCCGCTGATAGTTCTGGCGAAGAAGAGGCTGGCGGTTCTGAAAGTGCTTCGGTCGAGGCCGTGGAAATGGACGAATCTGAACTGATGGCGGCAGCAGAGAAATGGATCGACGAGGAGTTCCAGCCCAGCACACTCAGTCGCGAAGAGCAGATAGCCGAAATGGAGTGGTTTATCCAGGCTGCTGCCCCTTATCGCGGCATGGAGATCAACGTCGTCTCCGAGACCATTACCACCCATGAGTATGAAGCCCAGGTGATGGCCCAAGCCTTTAGCGAAATCACCGGTATCAAAATCACCCACGACCTCATCCAGGAGGGCGACGTGATTGAGAAGCTTCAGACTCAGTTCCAGTCAGGTCAGAATATTTACGATGCCTATGTGAATGACTCGGATCTCATCGGAACCCACTTCCGCTATGGTTTCATCGTACCATTGTCCGACTATATGGCTGGCGAGGGTGCGGACGTTACCCTGCCTACGTTGGATGTGGATGACTTTATCGGCAAAAGCTTTACAACGGCACCAGATGGCAAGATGTATCAGCTTCCCGACCAGCAGTTCGCAAACCTGTACTGGTTCCGCTATGATTGGTTCACCGACGAAGATATCAAAGCCCAGTTTGAAGAAATCTACGGCTACGAGCTAGGTGTTCCGGTCAACTGGAGCGCTTACGAAGACATCGCCAACTTTTTCAGCAACGAGGTCAACGGCGACGGCACCATCGACGGCGAGAAGGTCTACGGTCACATGGACTATGGCAAGAAAGACCCGTCTCTGGGTTGGCGCTTTACCGATGCATGGCTCTCGATGGCGGGGAATGGTGACCCTGGTATTCCTAACGGCCTGCCCGTAGATGAGTGGGGTATCCGTGTTGAGGACTGCGTGCCGGTCGGCTCTTCTGTCAGTCGCGGTGGTGATACCAACGGTCCGGCAGCGGTCTATGCTTTGCAGAAGTATGTGGATTGGCTGAAAGACTACGCACCACCCGAAGCCGCAGGCATGACTTTCTCCGAAGCAGGTCCGGTTCCAGCTCAGGGTTCGATTGCCCAACAGATATTCTGGTACACTGCGTTCACCGCGGACATGACCAAGCCCGATCTTGCTGTGGTGAACGAAGATGGTACGCCTAAATGGCGCATGGCTCCCAGCCCCCATGGCTCATATTGGATCGATGGCATGAAGCTTGGCTATCAGGATGCAGGTTCGTGGACGCTGCTCAACAGCACGCCAGCCGAACGTCGGGCCGCGGCATGGCTTTACGCTCAGTTTACGGTTGCCAAATCAACCTCGCTTAAGAAATCCATCGTCGGCTTGACATTCATCCGCGATTCGGACATTAACAGCGAATTTTTCACTGAGAATGCGGCCAACTATGGTGGCTTGGTCGAGTTCTATCGGTCACCTGCTCGTGTCCAATGGACGCCCACTGGCACCAACGTTCCCGATTATCCAAAGCTGGCCCAGCTCTGGTGGCAGAATGTGGCTCCAGCGGTTACCGGTGAAGTCACGGCCCAGGAGGCTATGGACAATCTGGCCGCGGCCCAGGACGAAATTTTGGGCCGTCTGGAACGCGTTGGCTTGGCCGAATGTTCACCTAAGCTGAACGAAGAGCAAGATCCTCAAGTCTGGTTCGATCAACCCGGTGCCCCAGTTCCTCAATTAGAGGACGAAAAAGGCACGCCTGAGACAGTTGATTATGACACGCTGATTCAGAGTTGGTCATCGAACTAGCTTAGGCTTCTTTGCAAAGATGAATGAGTTAAAGCTTTAATGAAAAGAGGGGTGGAGAGCATTCTTCGTCCCTCTTTTCATTAACTGATAAAGTGCTTGTTGTAATGATTTTGAAAATAGGCAATTTCAAACTACACTTGGAATAACTATACTGCGATAATCGTTCAAATCATGACAGAAGTTGGCGGCGTATAGCTAGAGCTACCAGTGCGCTCTTTGCCATGTCCAGCACCAAATTTTCTGGATTCTTGGGCATGATTCTGATCGATACGAATGTCTTATCTGAATAAATGAAACCATCCCAGATGAATCTGTCTTGCAATGGATTGACAAACAACACGCAAATTCATCTTTTATAAATGACGTATATCTGAACATCCATAGATAATGCCTAAACCGTTGATTAATTTCGTAAAAGCAATTGACTGGATCAACTATTACGTTGGTCGCTTCGCCATGATGCTCCTCTTTGTTATGATGGGGGTCCTACTCTGGTCCTCTTTTTCCAAAGCTTTTTTAACACCATCACTTTGGACGCTGGAAGTCGCCCAATTTCTGATGATTGGTTATTTTGTCCTAGGCGGTCCTTACGCAATGCAGATGGGTTCCGATGTCAGGATGGATCTCTTTTATGGGAATTGGTCAACAAAGACCAAGGCGGCTGTGGACAGCGTGACCATCTTTGCGTTGATCTTCTATCTCGCCGTTCTTCTCAATGGGGGCCTCAAGAGTACCCAATACGCATTGAGATACAACGAAACAAGTGCTACAGCCTGGGCACCACCCATGGCACCTATAAAAATCATCATATGTGTTGCCGTGACGCTCATGCTGCTGCAAGCCATTGCGTCCTGGTTTCGGCATATCGCCACGCTCAGGGGCGTTGAAATCAAAACGCTGGCCGAAATTTACGGTCAGGAAGAGTGAGAATCGTAGACAATGTCCTATGAGTTAATTGCAATCTTCATGTTTGCGTCAATGATGTTGGCGCTCATGACCGGGCAAAGAGTCTTTGCAGCAATCGGTTTTGTCGCCGTTGCGGCATCGCTCCTACTTTGGGGGGATGGTGGCGGGAACCTAGCCTTTTCTGCGGTCATGAAAGCAATGAAGTGGTATCCGCTGCTTACGCTGCCCATGTTTATTTTCATGGGCTACATTCTTTCGGAATCCAAAATAGCCAATGATCTGTATCGAATGCTTCATGTTTGGATGGGCTCTCTCAGTGGGGGACTTGCCATAGGAACCATTGTACTCATGGTTCTCATTTCGGCAATGAACGGTTTGTCCGTTGCAGGTATGGCCATTGGTGCAACCATCGCAATGCCTGAATTGCTTGCCCGTAAATATGATAAGCGGATGGTGACAGGCGTCATTCAAGCTGGTTCATCACTGGGTATTTTGGTGCCGCCATCCGTTGTGCTTGTGCTTTACGCCATGATTGCCCGCCAACCGATTGGTGATTTGTGGCTGGCGGGTGTGGGACCAGGACTTCTCATGGCTGCGTTATTTATCATTTACGTCATTGTGCGCTGCAGATTCCAACCGGAACTTGCGCCCCCATTACCCTTAGAAGAGCGAACCGTATCGAGAGCAGAAAAATATCGCTTGCTACTAGCTGGTTTGATGCCCCTCTTTATCTTTGCCGTCATGATAGTGCCTTTTGTGCAAGGCTGGACAAGTCTGGTAGAAAGTTCTGCCATTGGCGCATTGGCCGCCGTAGCAGCGGCCGCTATCCAAGGTAAGCTGACCTGGAGAGTCCTTGAAGTGTCCACCAGAAGAACGCTCGGCATTACCTGTATGTTTATGTGGATTATTGTGGCCGCGCTCTGTTTTGGTGCTGTCTTTGATGGTTTGGGCGCCATCAAGACCATAGAAGGATTCTTTGTTGGCGATCTAAATCTGGGGCCGTGGCAAATCCTCATATTGATGCAGCTTTCTTACATTGTGCTCGGCACGTTTTTGGATGACACGGCAATGCTCGTGATTGTTGCGCCCCTCTACGTGCCACTTGTTGCTGCGCTTGGCTTTAATTTGATATGGTACGGTATTCTCTACACCATTACGTGCCAGATCGCGTACATGACACCGCCCTTTGGCTACAATCTATTTCTCATGCGGGCCATGGCACCTGAAGGGGTAACGCTAAAAGATATTTATACATCCATCATACCATTTGTACTCATCATGATTGTTGCGCTACTGATCGTAACTGCGTTCCCAAGCATTGCACTTTGGTTGCCGGAGCAAGTTTACGGCAGATAAATATAGACAAGAGTCCACAAAAAGGGAGAATTGTACATGACAACAAGTAGACGAAAATTTCTAACGGCAGCAGGTGCCATGGGTGTAGCGGGTATCGCATCCGCATGTACCCTCGAAGCACCATCATCAGAAGAAAGCTCAGATGCTCCAGCAGCCCAGATGGAGAAGATCACATGGCGCATGCAGACCTATGCAGGACCAGCGTTAGCAGAGCATGTGATCAAGCCAGCAATTGATAGCTTTAATAAAATTGCTGGCGATCAAATGGAAATCGAGTTGTTTTTTGCTGACCAGTTGGTTCCAACAGGTGAGTTATTTCGGGCCATGCAGGAAGGAACGATCGATGCGGTTCAGTCTGACGATGACTCCATGGCATCACCAACCGAGGTGACCGTATTTGGCGGATATTTCCCATTTGCCAGCCGATACTCTTTGGACGTTCCGGTTCTCTTTAATCAGTACGGCTTAAACGAAATTTGGGAAGCGGAATACGCCAATGTTGGCGTTAAATGGCTTTCCGCTGGGGCATGGGATCCCTGTCACTTTGCCACCAAAGAACCAATTCGTAGCCTGGGAGATCTGGAAGGTAAGCGGGTCTTTACCTTTCCGACCGCTGGACGTTTTATGGAGCAGTTCGGTGTTGTTCCCGTGACGTTGCCTTGGGAAGATGTGACGGTTGCGCTTCAAACCGGGGAACTGGACGGCATTGCTTGGTCCGGAATTACAGAAGATTACACCGTTGGCTGGGCGGATGCGACCAATTACTTCCTAACGAATAATATTTCAGGTGCATGGGCTGGCTCATTCTTTGCTAATATGGATAAATACAATGAACTACCCCCTCATCTCCAAGAGCTCCTAAAGCTGACAATGGATAGTTCTCACTACTATCGTCAGTGGTGGTATTGGGGCGGTGAAGCTGACCTGCGCGTTACTGGAACAAAGATGGAGTTAACAACCATCCCAGATGAAGAGTGGGCTCAAGTCGAGGCTGCTGCACGTGTATTCTGGGATGAGATTGCAGCCGAGTCTGAAACAAAGGCAAAGGTTGTAGGGATTCTCAAGCAGTACAGCGATGTTATGGAAAAGGCTGGCAAGCCTTACCGTTATTAATTTGATCAGGGTATATAGATAGATGCTTGAAGCCTTCTTGCACACGAAACTGTATGCCCTGCCGCTACGACTGAACCTTCATCCCCCAACCCACCTAATCGAAAGGGTAAATCAGGGCCTAGAACTCGGACACAAACTAATCCTCATCTATGCGCTGGCGGGCCTTGGCAAGACGACGCTCGTTAATGAATGTGTTACGCACAACTGACAAAGTGAATCAATGATCACTTTGCTTGGCTGCCGCTGAACGAAGGCGATAACGAACTAACCCTGGCGTACCTGGTGGAAGCATTGCAGACAGTTGTGCCGACTGTCGCCGCAGGAATGTCGGTTGCGTTACAATCCCCTCCTCTACCTCCTGTCGAATGGATACTAGCCACCCTGATTGATGAAATCACAAACGTGCCGGACAAGGTCATCCTTGTCCTTGATAATTACCATATGGTTGATGCTAAAGCGTTTAATTATGAAAGCCATCGTATACACAAAGTACGGACCACCCGAAGTTTTGCAGCTTAAAGATATCCCCAAACCCGACCCGCTCGCGAATGAGGTGTTAGTCAAAGTGCATGCGACCACGGTCACCATTGGTGATACCATCATGCGTAGCCTGAATATGCCTATTCCGGGCTGGCAGCGGATTCTGGCGCGGCTCTACCTGGGCATTCGCAAACCGCGGCGGCAGAGCCTAGGCATGGAACTGGCCGGGGAAATCGAAGCCGTAGGTAGGAAGGTGACCCGCTTCAAGCCCGGCACGGCAGTTTTTGCATCTACCTTCGCAGTCAACTTTGGTGGTTACGCCGAATATAAATGCCTGCCCGAAAGTGGCGTGCTGGCGCACAAACCGGCCAACCTCACCTACGAGCAAGCCGCCGCCATCCCCGGTGCAGGAATGACTGCCTTGCACTGTCTCACGAAAGGAGCCATACAACCTGGACAGCACGTCCTGATTTACGGCGCTTCTGGGGCAGTGGGTACGAACGCTGTGCAACTCGCAAAGAACCACTTTGGGGCACAAGTGACTGGGGTGTGCAGCACAGCCAACCTGGACTTGGTGAAATCTCTGGGTGCCATCAAGGCCATTGACTACACCTGCGAGGATTTTACCCAAAGTAACGAGACGTATGACGTAATTTTTGATGCAGTGGGCAAGCTTTCTACTTCGCAAGTAAAAAGGGTGCGTAAACAGGCGGGCACCTATCTGAACGTTCACACTGCCTCGGATGGCGGCCACAAAGTTGAATACCTGCTCTTGCTAAAAGAGATTATTGAGGCGGGCAAGCTTAAGCCAGTCATTGATAGACAGTACTCATTGGCGCAAATTGTCGAAGCGCACCGATATGTAGATCAAGGACACAAAAAGGGAAATGTAGTGATAACGGTGTAAAGGTGGCCGAAATGACGAGTAGAAATCTATGAATACCCCAGAAACCATCAACTTTGACACGCTAACCCAAGAAGAAGCTGTTGGGATTCTTCGGGGTATGTCGGCCAGCGTCGAGTTCCTCTTCAATGCATTGGATCAGGATGGTGATGGCAGGCTTTCCCCAGCCGAGATTGAGGCTGCACCGCAGATCCTGCGCCAGCTCGATAAAGACGGTGACGGTTAAAGCTGACCCACCCCAAGAGATCTTGCTCCCTTCATGAGTGGCTGCGACCGCACGCCCAACGCTAATACCGTCATTTCGCAGGGGCATAACAAGCGCTTTATCGAAGTAACACTAGATGGAGAAGTAGTGGCTGATTTTAGATTTCTGGGCCCTGGGAATCTCTTTCGGGTACAGCGATATGGGTTTGATTATCCGGGATTGGAGTGGCTGAAATGATTAGCATACACAAAGTCGTGAGTGAAACAGGAAATGAGCATGCTTGAACTGAATTATTTGCTGCAAAGTGATCCGAATCGATTTGACCTGAATCCTGGACAACCAACCATGAAAGCAGTCGTTACGACTGGCAATGGTGGATACGAAAAGCTCGATTATCGTGACGTGCCTATTCCTACTCCCAAGCGGGGTGAGGTCTTGCTCAAGGTATTAGCAGCAGGCGTCAACAACACGGAAGTCAATACGCGGCTTGGCTGGTATTCATCATCCGTTACCAGCGGGACAGAAACGCTTTCGGCAGATGAAGAAAAAATCGACGAGAATACAAGTGAGAAGAGCGATGTGGAAGATGGCGGCTGGAATGAGAAGACGCCCTTCCCTTTTATTCAAGGTACTGACTGCTGTGGCGAAATTGTGGCCCACGGGGATGATGTGAGCAGTCCGCCAATTGGCGAGCGAGTGTTGGTACGCGCCTGTATGCGCCTAAATGGCTTTGATTCCCTGGAAAACATTTGGATGGCCTCTGACTTTGACGGCGCGTTTGCCCAGTATGTTGTCGTTCCCGCACAGGAAGTTTTTGCGGTTGAATGCGAGTGGCGTGACGTTGAATTGGCAACGATTCCGTGTGCGTATGGAACCGCCGAGAATATGCTTCACCGCGCGAATGTCCACTATGATGAGCGTGTCCTCGTCATGGGTGCTTCGGGAGGGGTTGGGTCAGCCGTTGTGCAACTTGCCAAACGTCGTGGCGCACACGTGACGGCAGTCATCGGACAATCAAAAATAGCGGCCATGCAACATTTAGGCATCGACCGCATCATCCCACGTGATGCTGAACTGCTTACAGAACTCGACGAAAGAAGTGTCGATGTTGTGATCGATAATGTGGCTGGCGAAGGATTTCCGGCCCTCTTCAAAGTTCTTGCCCGAGGGGGACGCTATGCCTCCTCCGGAGCGATTGCAGGGCCGCTGGTCAATCTTGATATGCGCGATTTTTATCTGAAAGATCTAACCCTAGTCGGTTGCACGGCATGGGATGAACCCGTCTTTCCAAATCTGATTGGCTATATCGAAAGGGGGGAAATCCAACCTTTGGTAGCCAAAACATTTGCACTGAAAGAGATCGCAGCGGCACAGCAGGAATTTATGGAGAAGACACACGTGGGAAACTTTGTCTTGGTGCCGCCGCACTAGAGCTCTCTGGCTTCTTTGTCAGAGGTCTTAGGCTTCTTTTCTAGGTGGAAGGGAGATCCAGAGAATTTGGGTACTTTGTAGCTGGTGATGCCAAACGGTGAAAAGCGTTGTCTCGCTATCACCTACGGCGGCAATCACCGTACTCAACTTACCAGCCATCCTCACAAGTGGTTTGTGTCTGAAAAATGTATCTTCAGACCTTTAGTAGAGACCTCAGCCATCATTTCTGCATGATCACTCGGCTAACAGACAGCCGCTCCACCACTGCTTCATCAACCTCTACACCTAGCCCTGGACCTGGTGGTACCTCAATAAAACCATCTTCTTGCTCAAAGGGTCGATGCGACAGCGTCTCCCTGATTTCGCTGGGGGTGCGGTCGAATTCCATTACCGGCTCTTGCTGATACGGTTCTGGTACGCCTGCCGGAGGGCATGGCGGAATGGTGGCTGCCACATGTAGTGTGGCTGCGATCATGATGGGTGATCCCCAAACGTGGGGGTTAACCTGCACCCCAAAAGCGTTGGCCATCATGGCCACGTTACGTAATTCGGTGACGCCGCCCACGTTGATCACATCTGGCTGGGCAATATCCATTATGCCCTGGGCAAAGAAATCTTTGAATTCGTAACGGGTACGCAACCCCTCACCACCAGCTATGGCCATAGGTAGTGCAGACTGCACCCGGGCATACCCAGCCAGATCTTTGGCCCCTACCGGTTCCTCAAACCAGAGAATGTCATACTCTGCAATTTGCTGGCCGAGGCGAATTGCGGTGGTTGCGTTGTACGCTTGATTAGCATCGACAGCTAGGTAAATATCAGGGCCAATGGCCTCCCGCAGGGCCGCAACTCGTTTGATATCCTCAGCCAGGGCTAAACCACCAACCTTGGTCTTCATCCCCTTGAAGCCTGCGTCCACATAACCACGGGCTTCATCGAGCAGGCGAATAGGAAACTCACCTTCAGTATAGTAGAGACCGGTAGCATAGACGGCTACTTTGTCTCGAACCTGCCCGCCTAGCATGTCAGAGATAGAGAGCCCCGCGGCTTTTCCCGCAATGTCCCATAGAGCGATATCGATGGCGCTAATTGCGTTGCCACCAAAGCCACCAGCCAGGTTAGCGTTGTACAGGTCATGATACATCTTCTGCCAGATACCCAGTCGATTGAGCGGATCGCTACCAATCAACCATGGGCTAAAGATGTCATGAATAATGGCCGCGGCTGGAGCACTGGCTCCTTCTCCCCAGCCGACAATCCCAGCGTTGGTTGTGATTTTAACGATACCCGTCGCGCGCGTTTTGGTCCATCCTTGGGACCAGCCAAAGGGGCGCTCCAGGGGGCATTCAAACTGATTGATTTCGATTGATGTGATTTGCATGGTTATCTCTTTCTCTCCATCATTTCAGGGCTTACGCACACCGTCAATTAAGCAGATAGCATTGCGCTATATCACTTATACCAAATAAGCGGCTTGGGCTGAGTTTATCGAAACCGCTATCGAAAGTAAACCATAAGTGCGCATAAGAGTAGTAATTTGCATGGTTTAGATGCATTATGTGTAAAGCGTAATATATCACACTTTACAATTTGCAGATATTCTCAATGTGCTTTATCATTCATTTGTCTCGCCCAATATTCCCCAGCAATTTAGAAAACCAATATCTAAAGGAGAAGAAAATGAAAAGAATAGTGCCTTTGGGAATAGTGCCATGGATGAAAGCAGTGATGGCGATTTAGTTGTCATGCTTTTACCAGAAAATGTAAATCCGCGTTGGGAAAGCCAGGATGCTTTCTTCTTTCAGGAAGCAATGGCCGAACTTTCACCGGAGACAACGGTTGAAGTTTTCAATGCCAATAATGATACAGCCACGCAACAGCGCCAAGCCGAGCAAGCACTAACCCGTGGTGCCAAAGTACTCGTTGTTGTACCAATTGATGGTGAATCTTCAGCGGTTATTGCTGATACAGCCGCAGAAGCTGGCGTTCCAACAATTGCTTATGACCGTATGATCCACTCTGAAAACACCAGTTTCTGGGTGCAGGCAGACTTAGGTGCAATGGGCGCTTCGCAGGCTCAGCACATTATTGACAATACAGAGGACGGCGACACCTTAGTCTTGTTAAAAGGGTCTCCAACCGATCCGAACGCTGCGGTTATTCACAATGGTCAATTGACAGTCCTTCAATCGTACTTTGATTCAGGTGAGCGTATTTTGGGGTATGAAAATTGGACGCAAGGTTGGGATCCGGCCATTGCACGTCGCTCAATGGATCAGGCCCTAACCGAATTAAACAACAATGTTCAAGGTGTTGTATCATCAAATGATGGCAATGCGTCAGCAGCCATTGCTTCTTTGGCGGAGCAAGGTATGGCCGGTACAGTGCCAGTATCTGGGTTGGATGCCACAGTACAAGCACTGCGGCGGATAAATTGATGGTTTCTGGTGCAATTTTGCTGCTAGCGGTTTCGATTGACGCACTTTCACGGTCTGGCATTGGGCAAGCAAGCTAAGGGTACAAGGTGGAAAAGTTGAAATATAGAAAAGTAAACGTGTCGAATCCAACTGCCATTCCACTATTCAACTCTTCCACCCTATTGGAGAACCATAGTAATGAAATATATAGAAATCAAAGAAATCAATAAACCTTTATCTGTTATCGGTATGGGCACCATGATCCTGCATCCTGATACGCAAGAACGTGACTTTTCGTTGCTGGATGCTTTTGTTGAGAATGGTGGAACCTATATTGATACAGCTGAAGTGTATGGTGCCGTAGAAGAATATGGTTATTCTGAAATGGTGATTGGGGATTGGCTAGTGGCTAGGCCGGGAATGCGCGAAAAGATCGTCTTGGCTTCGAAAGGATTAATCACTGGGTACTGTGCTCCCCTTCATCCTGGCGGTGCAAAAATTGATCCTGAGTCAGTGCATCATGCTATCGATGGTTCTCTGGAACGTTTGAAAACTGATTACCTAGATATTTGGATGTTTCATCGGGATAATCTAGCTCATCCAGTCGGACCACTAGTAGATGCCTTGGATGAAGAAGTGAGGAAAGGCCGCATCAAAGCATATGGCGCATCAAACTGGTCAACTGAGCGTATTCAGGAAGCAATTGAGTATGCCCGTACCAACGGTAAAGCCGAAATGATGAGTTCTAGTCCTAATTTCTCTCTAGCAAAAGCGAATGAGCCATACTGGCCCGAGACTGTGACGACCGGTGAAGAGGACAAAAAATGGTTTGAAAAAAATAACTTCTTGCTGGTGGCTTGGTCTGCCTTGGGCCGTGGTTTTTTTGCTCGTGGTGACGCAAGCGATAAAAGCGATGAAGATTTGGTCCGTGTTTTCTATTCTGACGCAAACTTTGAGCGTAAGAGGCGTGCCGAAGCGTTTGGTCAGGAAAGGAACATGAACATGTTTGAAATTGCCCTAGCGTATGTGATCAGTCAGGAATTTCCAGTTATCGCGCTGAATGGCGCAGAGACGCCGGCGGAAGTCGCATCATCAGCCAAAGCTGGTGATCTAACGCTTGCGCCTGCTGAGCGTGACTGGCTTGATTTAAGCAGCAATAGCAAGCCGTTTTAGAGTCAAGGGCATTCAAATAATTTGGTAAACTGCCTGTCAATAAAGGCTTCATAAAGTGTAATATATCACGTTTTTCAATCCACATGTACCGTGGTGTGATGTATGATATAATTATATACTGACAGTATTCACTACGAATACGTCTCCCCTTTTGTTAAGTGAAACCGAAAAAGTATTTAGAAAAAAGATTTTAAAGATTCCACAGATTCTTCTCTTTAATCGGCGAAATCTTCTAATCCCAGTTCTCGAGAACTTTCGTAGAATCACATAACCCAATTTTAAGTTTATTGATGTACAGTTCACCGTTCACTGTTTTAAGGAGGAACCTCATGACAGAGTCGAAAACCTTGAGTCGGCGTGATTTTTTACAGTGGTCAGCCATTGCTGGCACGAGTGTCACATTAGCTGCATGTGTGCCTGCTTCCCCTGCTGCCGATCAAGCTGCGGGTGGTGCAGCTACTGGTAGTCAGACAGAGATTACAACAATGTTTTGGGATGGACCACCTCTCATTGGCATTCGTGAAGAGGCATTAATGCCATTTAGTGAAGCCCACCCAGAGTGCAAGCTCAACTTTACTTCAGTACCTGGCGGTTGGAATGGTGGTTATGCCGATAAGTTATTTACACAGCTTGGGGCTGGCCAACCACCGGATATGTTTATTATCCGCACGGCTGACCTGCCCGAATTCCTCTCCAAAGACCTGCTACTCGATCTCAAACCCTTTATTGAGCAAGACGGGTATGACTTGAGCGAGTTCCCCGATCTGGCCATTGAGGCTTACACCCATGAAGGGGGCATCTATGGTTTGCCCGATAACGTCGCGTCGATTGCCATCTTCTACAATAAGGATATGTTCGACGAAGCGGGTGCCATGATGCCAACCGCACAGTGGGACGATCCTGCCTGGACAGTGGATGACTTCTTCAACTCCTGTGAAAAGTTGACCAAGACGGATGCAAATGGCAAGACGACTCAGTTTGCCTATGATGTAACTGGCTGGAACGTTGTTTGGCAGACGTGGGTTCGGATTTTTGGCGGGCAAGTTGTGGATGATCCATTCTTCCCCACCGAATGTACGCTCGATCAGCCAGAGGCCGTCGAGGCACTACAGTTCTATTCTGATCTACGCTGGGAGTATGGCTTTGCCCCCAAACCAGAGGTGATGGCCGATATGGGCACAACGGAATTGCTCTTAACCGGACGGCTGGCCATGCTCAACAATGGTAGCTGGGCATTTAATAACTTCCGCGACACTGACTTCACTGTAGCGCTAGGCCACTATCCAACCGGGCCTGGTGGACGTTCCAACTATGTCTACTATTTCCCCTTGGTGGTCCCCAAGACAACTGAATCGCCTGAATGTGCTTGGAATCTGCTTAAGTATTTCAATGGACCCGCCATGGAAAAGATCATTAAAGATGGCGGCTTGCAGGGGACGCGGCTTTCGGCCCAGGAAGAGTACTTCCTGGCGGATACGCTGCCACCAGAGAACAAGCAGGTGATGGTTGATGCTGTGAGGAACTTTGTGGCGCCAGACCCTGTACTGACCAACTGGGGCGAAATCGACCAAATTATCCAGGCCGAACTCGATCTTCTCATGATCGGGGAAGAACGTGACGCCCAGGTTGTCGCCTCGAACATCTGTCAGAAGGTGAATCCGCTCATCCAAGAAGGGCAGTGGCGGTCTTAGTTGTCGGTAATCGGTAGTCGGTAATCGGTAATCGGTAGTCGGTAGGCCCTTTACTGACCACCGACTTACTGACCACCGACTACATTTTTGCCTCCACAGAACGGGAAAAGACATATGAGTTACCAAAATAGCGGTCTCTCGCCAAGCGAACTCGCTCATTTCCAGAGTCAAGGGTATGTGATCGTCGAAGATATCTATGACGCTGAAGCGATGCAATCACTCAAGCAGCATGCCATTGACATGTGCCTCGATCCAAAGACACCCGAGGAAAATATCAAGTGGAATGCCAAAGCCAGGGCCGAGCCGAACAAATATCAGGGAGCACAGGCGTTACACAGTTTTTGGCGTCCCCATACCATCAGCGAGCAGTTTCGTGCAATCTGTTCCGACCCCAAACTAACCCAGTTGTTGGCCTCGATTTTGGGGCCGAACGTCATCACCTTCAATGGGCTGACCATCTTCAAATCGCGTGAGATTGGTCTCGCCTTTCCATATCATCAGGATATGTGGTATTTCAGCAAGAGCAGCGAAATCGCCCAATCTTGTGCAATCTGGCTGGCGTTGGATGACGCGGATGAGGAGAATGGTTGTCTTTGGATCGTGCCGGAAAGCCACACCGGTAAGCTCTATGATCATGTAGAGCCAGCAGGTGAGTATAATCAGCAAGAATTTCGCGAGGTATTAGAGGCGCGGGATATGGCAGAGATTTCTGTTCCCCTGCGTGCGGGCAGCGCGCTCTTTTTTGATGGCAGGCTGTTGCATCGGTCTGGGCTGAATCAGACCGACCGCGACCGCACCTGCTACGTTATCCATAACACATCCGCCGATACTCGATTTGGTTCCCAACCAGGTAGCCTGGAATATCGGGCGACGATGCGGACGCGAGGCAATCGCGATCCGCAATTTCTCTCGTGACTTTTGAGTACACATGACGAATTTCAAATTCACCTATAGAAACAGTGAAAGCCTACTTGGTTGGGCAATGGCATCGCCGTGGATTATCGGATTTATCATCTTTACGGCTGGCCCCATGATTGCCTCCTTATGGCTTGCAGGCACCGATTGGGATCTGCTTTCTTCGCCGAAGTGGGTAGGGCTGGCGAATTTCCAAACGATGATCTGGGAGGATGAGCTACCGCTCCATGCCCTAAGAATCACGGCGCTTTACGCCCTAATGTCTCTCCCGCTACATCTACTCTTCGGCGTTTCACTCGCTATGCTGCTCAACACCAATATTCGCGGGCTTGCTGTTTTGCGCACGATTTATTACTTGCCCGCAATTCTTGCGGGTGTGGCTGTCGCACTGCTGTGGCGCTGGATCTTTTCCGCTGAGTTTGGCCTGCTTAATTTGGCGCTCTCGTGGGTTGGCATTCAAGGCCCAGCCTGGTTGGCTGATCGAACCTGGGTGCTGCCTTCATTTGTTGTGATGAGCCTGTGGGGCGTTGGTGGGAGCATGGTCATCTATTTGGCTGGTCTACAGGCGATTCCCACAGACCTGTACGAAGCGGCCGAGATTGATGGCGCCAACTGGATCCACCGGATCCTCAACATCACGCTGCCGATGCTGAGTCCGGTCATCTTTTTTCAGCTTGTGATGGGGATCATTCAAGCAATGCAGATCTTCACTCAGGCATTTATCATGACAAATGGCGGGCCAGCCAATGCCTCACTCTTTTATATGCTCTACCTCTATCGGCAGGCCTTTCAGTTCTTCAATATGGGGTATGCTTCGGCTCTGGCCTGGGTGCTTTTTCTGTGCATTTTGTTGTTGACTCTGCTCGTCTTTCGTACAGCCTCAACCTGGGTCTATTATGAGGCAGAAACGGGAGGTCGTTCATGACAGATGTCCGCCCCGTGGTCGGCTACAGACTCCAAAGTATCCTTAAATATACACTCATTTATGCAATCCTACTCGTCGGCGCGTGCATCACCTTGGGACCATTGGCCTGGATGATCTCAACCTCGCTGAAGAATCGGTCAGCTGTTTTTCGCTTTCCACCAGAGTGGATTCCCGATCCTGTTTTGTGGAACAACTATCCCGAGGCGCTGACGCTGCTGCCCTTTGGCACATTTTTTATCAACACCGTGGTGATCACGCTGCTGGCCGTGCTGGGTGAGCTGATCTCTTCGGCCGTTGTGGGCTATTCGTTTGCCCGCTTGCGTTGGAAGGGGCGGAACGTGCTCTTTATCATCGTGTTAGCCACCATGATGCTGCCGCGGCAAGTGACGCTCATTCCGGTCTTTGTTATTTTTCGCTTTTTCGACCTGATTAACACATTTGGGCCGCTCATTATCCCCTCATGGTTTGGCATACCCTTTTTCATCTTCTTATTACGGCAATTCTATATGACCATCCCCTTTGATCTGGATGACGCGGCGGCCATTGACGGTTGTTCGCGCTTGGGTGTCTTCTGGCGGATCGTGCTGCCGCTTTCCAAGCCAGCTTTGGCTGCGGTTGCTATCTTTTCCTTTCAATTTCACTGGAATGATTTCTTCCAGCCCCTGATCTACCTCTTTGACAAAGAAAAGTTCACGCTGGCATTAGGGTTGCGTTTCTTTCAGGGCAACTACGGCACAGAGTGGCACTATCTCATGGCCTCGTCTCTCGTTGTCATGCTACCCCTTATTCTCGTCTTCTTTTTTGCGCAAAAGATATTTATTCAAGGCGTAGTCTATACAGGCTTTAAGTAATCGGTCATGGAAATGTCGAATATCCTCTTTATCCTAACCGATCAGTGGCCAGCGTGGGCCTTCAGCTTTTGCGGAGCCGACATCCCTACCCCCAACATCGATCGGTTGGCAGCTGAAGGTACGGTCTTCACCAATGCCTTTACCACATGCCCACTATGCACGCCTGCCCGCGGAACCTTGCTAACGGCACGTTGGCCCCACCAAACGGGTGTGCTTGACAATTACGCAGTCGGGTATTCGCAGCAGATCTCCATGCCGCTGACCGAGCAGACATGGATCGACGAAGCAGTGCGCCAGGGCTATCATGTCGGCTACTTTGGGAAGTGGCATTTGGGGCCTATCAGCCCAGAAGTACGTGGCGCGCACCGCTTTGATCCTGACGTGGAGATAAACCGTCACCCCTTTGATCCCAAAACGAGCGATTTCTCATACCAACTCGCCATGGAGCGCTACGAGCAACAAGGTAACGAGATGCTTACACAAGGGCGTAGTCCGTTTTGGGGAGAAATAGCGATGGCAAAAGAAGAGAAGCAGCCCTTTCCCGTAATGAACAGCGGTGTCCAGTTTTTGGAAGAGTGGGCTTCGAGGAAGCGAGACAATCCCTTCTTCCTGACCGTCTCTTCTGCACCACCCCATTTCCCACATTTCTTGCCTTCAGAATACGCAAGAATCGCCGAGCAGCTTAGGCCCAGCGTTGAGCTTCCCGCAAGCCTCAACGATGATTGTGAGGGTAGGCCCACCTTTCACGCTATGCCGTGGTGGCCTTGTATGGACACATCTGTGCTAGATGAAGAGGAGTGGCGCACGGTTATCGCCTACTCTCACGCCCACATCATGCTAGTGGATGAAGCGATTGGTCGTGTTCTGGATACATTGGAGTGGCTGGGCTTGAGTGAATCCACGACGGTGGTTTTTACTTCTGATCACGGCGATATGGAAGGCGCGCACAATCGCTTTGACAAGGGCGCCTATTTCTATGAAGAAGTTTGGCGTATCCCGCTGATTATCCGATCACCGAATGCCCTATCAGCCACCCAAGATGCCTTCGTATCGCTCATTGATATTGGTGAAACGCTCTTTGGATTGATTGGAGCCGAGTCAACCGCCGAGCTGCCCCATGCTGGGCGAGATCTGATGCCATTGGTTGGCAAGTTCACACGTCCCCATGATTGGTCACAAATTGCGTATGGTGTCTACAACCTCTATAACGGCATGAGCTTTGCTGTGCGCGCCATCCGCAGTGAGCGATACAAGTACGTATGGAATCCACAGGAGCGGGATGAACTGTACGACTTAGCGTCAGATCGGTATGAATTGGAGAATTTGCGGGGGCAAGTAGCGTACGAAGCAATTGAAGCTGAATTGCGCCACAAATTGATGGCGTGGCTGACCGAAATCGGCGACAATTTGCCAGAGCGAGTGCCAGAGTTGCCATTGGCGGGGACTATCATGGCGACGGCGGAAATGGGGCCATAGCGCAAACCCTTTGGCTGTTAGCAATTTTCACATTGACCTAGTGACCATTCTCGCGCAGTCAAGCAAGATTACGAAAGTTTCTATGAGCAACTCATCACAAACTAAAGAGGCCCTACCATTCGATTTGTTTGCAGGTTTCGAACGGATTCCAAACATCAATCCTATATTTTACTGCGAGCCGCCTGAATGGGCAGCCGCAGCTCACGCCGTTGTTGTTGGCGATACAATCCATTACTTGTGGGCTAGACGACGTGAAGACAACTACTGGATGTTGATGCACAGTACCGCGCCCGCCAGCGATCCTGCCGCTGTGACGCACGATTCTCGGAATCCGATTCTGTTACCGTCTGAACAGGATGGGTTTGACGATTTCACCGTCGAATACCCATTTCCTTTTTTGAACCCTGCTGACGGTAATTTCTACGCCTATTATCTGGGTCGGCGAAAGCGACCTCCTAAACAAACGGGTCTCTTAGTCAGCGATGGCGATTTGGGCCAGTGGACGCGCGTGACGAATGAACCAGTCATTCCGGTCGAATTTCCATTCGAGGAGAAAGGCTCGTCCCATCCTTCGGTTGTTGTAGATGATGAGACGATTCACATTCTGTACACCGGAGAATCAACGGGTCCTCCTGTTCTCTGTCACGCTACTGCCCCAACCAACGATCCCGCCAACGTAACAAAAAATCCAGCCAATCCCATCTTTAGGGGGAGCGGTCAAGCCTGGGACAGCCATGGCGTGCGCGAGGCCGAAATCTTCAAGGGACCACAATACTTCCACATCCTTTATGGCGGCTCCGACGGTAGCCCTACTGGCGTATATAAGGAGCATTGGCAGATTGGTCATATTCGCACCCGTGACTTTATCACCTTCGAGCCGAATCCTCATAACCCCATCTTCACGCCATCCGCCGATTCGAATGAGTGGGATTGTGATGGACTCCTAACGCCGCAAGTCTTTGAGACGGTGAACGGCTACTACATGCTCTACGCTGGTTTAAGGGAGCGAGAGTGGCAGTCAGGGCTGGCTAAAGTGAGCAAGGATAGATAGGCTGTGGGACGATAAAATTCTCTTATAGTGGTTGGACTATTAGCCATCGTTTATGAAGGAATATAGTGTCGATACTATCAAAAACGAAAACGCTGTGCCTAGCGGATGTGCATCGGAATCGACTTTTGTGCGAGCAGTCCTAAACGCAAAGCACCTAGACTCAAGCGAGATCTGAGGTGTACTCCAGAACTCGTTTGCTCCAGAGACGGACGAAGTATAGCATCGCCTCTTGATATGGGTTCTCGAGGTTGCTGTAGATATTGTGGTAGCTGATGAGGTGGTAAAGCGCACAAAGCGGACGCGCAATCGACCATGCTTCCAACAAACGATGTTGTGGCTCGTAAGTCTCCCAAACTGATAGATAACTCTTGCGTATGTTGGCTCGCTTTGCCAAATCATCAGCAAAGAACATATCAAATATGTCAAAGAAGGGGTGACTGATGGCTGCCTCAGTCCAGTCGAAAAAGAGAGGGTGTTTGACATCACCTGCGACATTTCCCGTACCTAGGTCACCATGAATGAGCGTTTCAGGAATGTTGAAGTCCGTTAGCTGTTTACAAAGCTTTTGCAGTAGTGGCAATCGGGCGCGTAGCCGTTGGGCTTCCTCTGCCTCAAAGCAGAGCATGAACTGCTTATCAGAAAGAATTTCCTTGGCATGAGGGATGAGGTGTGCAAGCCGCCTGTCCAAGCAGCCGAAACCGAGTAGCTTCTCGATGTAAGGGATGGCTTCAATCTGAAGTTCACCAAACCGCCGCATGATTTCACCTCGAACAGCATTCACTTCTTCTTCGGGTAGAGAGTCAAGTGTACTGCCAAAACCAGCGAGTAACATCCAACGTAGTGTCGGTTCAACAGCAACAGGCTTCGGAATCTGTCCAGGGAAAAGCGTTGCTAATCCCATCATCACATTCGGTTCATGAGCAAAAAGTGGAAGGCCTGGGGCGGTTTTGAAGAATATGGTTCCGCGATCAGTCGCGACCGTCATTAGGCAAGTGAGGCCCCAACTATCGAACTGTTCAATCGAGCCAACGAGCGTGTAACCTTTTGCCTCCAGTGAGGACCGAATCCATTTATGCGCCGTGCTATACCAATCTGGTTGTTGCCAAGCACGCCGATTCTGCGGGATGTCACCCTTCGTTTCATCCAAATATTGTTGAAGAAGGGAGCGGTCAATCTTATCCGAAATTGTCAGTTCTGCGAGTGTATCCTGATTGATCCAACATCCGTCTAGTAGGGAGATTGCCATCGAACCATCATTTTCAAGAATGAAGGTACCATGATAGGTGTGATTATCTTCATCGACATTCTGAGTGACACAGCGTAGCGCCGTGACAGAAGTACCTAACAATTCAGTCATTGCATGAGTGACGGGCCAAACGGCTGAGAATCCCATTCGCCTGTCAAGCTCGACTGCGGGCAATG
This sequence comes from Chloroflexota bacterium, assembly GCA_039028975.1. Classification (GTDB taxonomy): domain Bacteria; phylum Chloroflexota; class Anaerolineae; order Caldilineales; family Caldilineaceae; genus JAHBNG01. The sequence goes on along the minus strand of JBCCHB010000038.1, from coordinate 75,810 downwards.
TCCAACCTGAGCTATTCGCATCTGGCAGCATTAAAATCGAGGATGTTTCAGGATGAGGAACAATCCCAAATACAATCGAGTGCCAACTTGTTCTTCTATTATTCATCAATCATTCTCCACTTTGAATTGGAACCAAAAACAACGGGACGAGAGCACCCGCAGCTTGGTTTCAAACCAGAGGCTGTACAGATAGGTGCGCTCCACCGCCCGGCGTCATGCCTAAATTTCTGATGTAGGTGAAATGCGTTTGATGAATCTGGGGATCGATTTGATAGGGCAAGCTTATCATAGGTTACCTGCTTTGTCGAAGTGAAGTATAATCACATATTCTGAGGCGTCAATGCCTCTATCTAAGAAGCTGTACGGCTTCTAACATCATGGCAAAGGGATGAGGGTGCTCCCGGCTTCCATGCTGTTTCGTTCATACAATTGGTCGCTCATGTGTGGTTGGTTACTCTGTCTCACCCCCTTCACATCAGCGATAAGTCGATTTTGAGGATTACATGGTTTTACAGAAGGCGTCGTTAAGCGAACAAATCGAAAACGCACTAAAAGAGGAGATTCTAAAAGGTCGTTTTGCGCCAGGTGAGAAGATCTCTGTAGAAGCATTAGCAGAAGAGTGGGAGGTAAGCAATACACCCATTCGCGATGCCATGCGCAGGCTCGAAAAGGCAGGTATGTTAACAGTCAAACCTCGCCGTGGTGTTTACGTTGCTACCATCAACCAGCAGGACTTTCAACACGTCTTTGATCTGCGCATCGCTTTGGAATGTTTGGCTGTCAAAACGGCAACCACTCAGATTCCTGATGAGCAGATGCAATCGATGGTAGAAACCTACCAAGAATCCGAACGACGCCTGCGCGAAAACAATGATCGCGATTACTTAATAACCCACGATCACCTGGTTCACGACGTAATCGTCCAGTACTGTGGCAACCCCAAACTCATCGAATACATGCAGGATTTGCATAACCTAAGCATCTGGGCACAGGGAACAATGAATGCCCGTCAGCCCGATTCCTTTGAGAAGGCTCTACCCGAACATTTGGCCATTGCACACGCATTAATGGCGCGCGACAGGAATGCAGCAGAAAAGGCGTTACGTTTGCATCTTGAGAATGTTTACCAACGAGCACAAGCCGAATGGTAAACTGTCTTTCACCATACTTTTGTACATTTTTCCGATAAGAATGGTCTTCAAATTCGGTTTCGCTGGTGGTACGATGTACTTCGCCAGAAAAGTCTTGTCCCGATTCTCTTCGAATCTACTCTAGTAAATTCGCAGGAAGAAGGACAGAACTTTTCTAGCCATCTATAGTTCTTGTACCGCAATGTAAAATAGCCGATATGTGTTTTTGAATTAGGAATGAGTCGTCAATAACTTGCGCGTTTCAATTGGGTTTAGCCCTACCAAATGACCGAGTTATTTAATTCCCGTTCCTAAACAATAACATCGCAACCATTGAGGAGGTTCTATTGACCACTTTCTTCCGGAACAACCAAGTACCCCTGTGGGCACTTTTCCCATCTCTCTTCTTGCTTCTCATCTACCTCATGTTAAGCTATCTTGCCTTTGCCAACCCCACCTTTTGGTACGATAGCATGGGGATTCCCATTCCAGAGCATGGCTTTATCCTCACCAGTTGGGGTGGCAAAAACAATGCAATGATCATGAGCTTATTGCTCGGTATGCTGACCCGTCAACGCGTGCCGCTGTTAATTGCCATGGCCGTCCTCTTTACAGGGCAAATTGGCGATTCCATTGCAGGCGCTCAAACTGGTGTGAATGTCTTTGTTACGTATATTGCTATGGGTTTTGTGGCTCTGCAGTTGGTTGTTCTCTTCTTTGCCAATGCAGGAGAGAATGCATAATCGCGCAACAAATCCCTATCCCGAATAGCCCATCTCTCGGGATAAGGCCCGCGTCACTTCCAGCAGATCTTGGGCAATCTCACTAATCCGTTCTAGCGTCATGCGGTGAGACGGTCCAGCCACACTCATCGCCGCAAAGGGACGTTGCTGATAATCATAAATCGGCGCACCAACACAACGGACGCCGGGATCACCTTCCAGATCGTCAATGGCATATCCGCGTTGGGCAGCCTCATCCAGATTCTGCTTTAGGGTCTCTCGATCTGTGATCGTATGATCAGTAACGGGGGTTAGATTCAAGGTGTTGAGGATAGCCAGTCGCTCATCTTTAGTTAGTCCCGAGAGCAGTGCCTTTCCCATTCCAGATGAATGTAAGCTGACCCGATTGCCGATGTTAGGTCGCATTTGCAGGGATTGGCGACGGACCAGAGGTTGCTTCCCAGTGCGGTGATCGACCACAATCAATTCATTGCCATACATCGTAGCCAAATAGACAGATTCAGTGGTCTTTTGGCTAAGCTTTTCCAAATGACTTTGGGCAAGCGAGCGTAAGTCTAGCGAATCTAATGCAGCGGAACCTAGTGCGAGTAGACCTGCCCCCAATGTGTAATTGTAATCTGAATCGGAACGCACGTAATTTCGGGAGGCCAGCGTTGAAAGCAATCGGTAGGCCGTTGGCCTAGTAATGCTGCATAATTTAGCAACCTCAGATGCAGAGAGCGGACGCCCAGCTCCTGCCAAGGAATTCAGTACATCGAGGGCTTTAATAACCGTCTGGGAATGGTTCCCAGCATTTCCTTCACTCATATTTTTACCTGCGACTTTGGGACAAGAGGACTCAATTGACCATGGTCAAAATTGCATCCCAAGAGCCTCATTCTTATAGACGAATTTTCGCGTACCGGAGAGTCATTCGCTAGTCGCCACTTCGATAACCTTCTAAAATCTGGTCTATGACAGCCGTTGTGCGTGCCGCACTTTTGCCATGACTTGGACAAGTCCCCCGGCCCGTTAGCTCATCAACAATCGTCTGAATAAATGGCTGTTGTACATGTTGGGGAAAGGGTAGATCAAATGATTCGGCCTTCTCACCGCGGATCATCGTCATTGGCGTATCATCAAAGCTCGAAAAGCGAATGGTTCCCTTGGAGCCGTAGAGGATGGTCTCATCCAATTGAACCGGGCTGGTAAAGCTCCATACGCCGCTACCTACCGCCCCATTTTGAAACTGGTAGGTAGCAGTCACATTATCTTCGGCTGGATAGACGGGATTGGTATTGATGGCATTCCCCGCCACATTGAATATTGGCCCCAAGAAGTAATCGAGAATATCCAGCGTATGCGAGCCCATATCGGCAAAGCGGCCGCCCCCACCAATCTCAGGGCGAAAACGCCACGGCACAGCATCTGCGCTGACATTCGTTGGCAGGACATGAAGTTGGGTTACCGCCACGCTAATTTCTCCGATGGCGCCTGCGTCCAGCAATTCTTTTACTTTGATATACTTAGCTAGCGAGCGCCGATAGTATGCCACCCATAGCGGCACTTCCGCTTCTTCGCAAACCGCAATCATCTCTTGGCACTCGGCCAGCGTTAGCGCCATAGGCTTCTCGCTGTAAACTGGTTTACCCGCAGCCGCCGCCCTAAGCGCGTATTCTTTGTGGACATGGGGAGGTGTGGCGATATAGACCGCATCTACTTCTGGATCATTGATGAGCGCGTCTGCGTCATCATACCAGCGGGGAACATTGTGCCTTTGGGCATAGTCTTGAGCCAACTCACCATTGCGGCGCATAACGGCCACCAATTCTGAGTTTTGTGCCTTTTGAAAACCCGGTCCACTCTTTACTTCGGTTACGTCTCCAACACCAATAATGCCCCAGCGAACTTTTTCCATAATTGTCACTAGATCTTTATCTTATACACTAGCTTCTTGATTGGGCTGGGCTGATCATCAATGGCCACCCTAGGCATATGGACATCCTGGGGCATAAAGATCGTAAATGAGCCAGCCGGAACCCGTGTAAATTGACCAGATGACTGGCCTTTCTCCTCGAGGAAGTATACATCATTCTGGTCGTCATACGGCACACTGATAGTGAAATCGGAGAGCTTGCCATATCCCATCCTCTCTTCACCATCAACTACATATTGAATATCGCAGTAGTTATGATGAGCTTCCCAATTAACCGCGGATTGAGGAAACGAATCATAGGCTTGTACCTGTAGCACCACCCCATCGCCATGTAGCTGATGGATACCCACCGGAAGCTCTTTCCACGCACCACTCTGCAAATGCTGAATCCCAGCCGCAAATCGATTGCTCAGGCCAATGTACTTATCTGCATTCTCAATTGTATCAATGATCATGATTTCTCCAAATTGGTGTGTGAAAAAAGCAAAAATAGGGCACTCGAATAATGGTCTTCGAGTGCCCCGAAAGAGCAAGGCATCGTGGCCGTCCGGTCAGCAATGAAGCACGGACTAGCATTGGTGGCTTAGGCCACTGACAGGTAATTAACGAGACTTGTTGCTTATCCCACAGCCAGGATAAAGTATATCTGTTTAGGTAAACAAGATTCTATTTATCCCAGATAGCCCTGTATGCATCACGTTAGCCATTATCTGGATCATACACGTTATTCGGACCGCCATCAAATTCGACGTGATCAGGTGAGCTAGGTGGGCAGTTGTTACGTAACCATTCCACGCCTCGGCAGAGTCGATTGGTGGATGAATCGATTGGTTGACTGCTCTGTCACTGACCATCGATATTCTAACTACTGACGCTGACCAACTGACCAGCTATCTTACTATCGGTCTAGCGCGTCAACGCCAGAGAATCTAAAGGCTTCCTGCTCTAGGGCATCGATCTCTTCTAGGCTCAACTCATCATGAGCGACCGTGATGCGACCGAGAAAGACCAGCGGCAGCTCATCGGAACGGCCCTCTAAATCAGCCTTAATGGCTTCTGCAGTTGCAGCACCCACATCGTCACCCATGCGCATGGGAGTTGCGTCAAGTTGGCCGGCGCGGATCGCTTCCAACTCCAAACCAGTCCCACCCCACCCTGTGGAGAAGATCTCTTTCTCAACGCCTGCGGCGACCTGTGCCTCAACTGAACCCATGGACATGGCGGTATTCGCGTTGTGGATTACAGTCGCTTCTGGGTAGCCTTGCAAAATCAAGTTGGTGCCGTCAAAGCCGCCTTCACGTTGGTATTCACCATAGTGTTCGTAGGCCAGCGCCCAGTTGCCCTTTTCTGTTACACAATCGATGAAGTCGCCAGATCGTTGGTTGTCAGTAATGCCCGGAATTCCGCGGTTGGCCGCGAATGTTACGTCACTGCCCAAGCGTTCGAGCATGTAGTCACAAATCACCTGAGCGCCATAAGCTGATGAGAAATCAAACCAAACCGCGGGTTGGTTTTCCAGATATTGGAGAGGCGTATGGAAGGCCCATACATACGTGACGAAATCTGGCGTGCCAGCAAGCTTATCAATATTATCAGCCTGGGTTGCCAATTCTGAGGGGCCGAAGATGACGTAGTCATATAGATCAGCGTCTTGCGCTACTTGGGTAGCATAGGTAGATTGCAACTCGTGTTCAATCTGGCGTGAGGCAAACTCTGTTGTTTCATACTGAATCCCAAGTTGATCTAGTCGTTTTGTTAGAGCAAGATAGTTTCTAGCCCAAAAGTCCGAAACATCAGCCGAGGGGTAGATCAGGGCGATTTGGATTGGCGCATCTTGGCTACCTGAATATGGAACTGCCTCGGAACCTGTTGCTTCCTGCAATGCTTCGAGTGCACCAGGCACATTGACTTGCTCAATCAGCCAGTGGTCGCGGTCGCCGTCATCCTCCAAGGCCATGAGTGGTAGACTCAAACCTTCGGATTCAGCAGCCATTTCGGCTGATTCTTCGACGGCGGCCTCTCCAATGCCCCCAGTGTCCTGTACCGGAGCACAGGCACCAAAAATTAGCGAAAAGAGCATGACAAGTACGAATAGACTATACAAATGGGAACGGTTTTGTCGTAGCTTCATTGTCAGAATATCCTCCTTGGATATAGATTAGGGGAAACAGAATCATAAAATGTATAGCTACAGGTGTTGCCTAGCCACTTGGCACGGCATTCCCTGCCAGCAGAAAACCCACAATAGTCAGAACGAACAACAATACCAAAATTGAACCCGCCAACTTAAGAAGCCTAGTATTCTCTGGTGAACGGAGAGCGGCCACTAGCCCTTTAGCACCGTCTCGATCTCTTTTCTGGAGCCATGTATACAAGGCCACGGAAAGGATAATGACCACACCTGAGGCAACCGACTGCCAGAAAAACTCAATTCGTAGGATAACCAGTGCATTGATCATCATAGAGAGCAACAAAACGCCAGAGAATGAGCCAAGCATTGATGCACGCCCACCAAAGAGAGAGGTTCCGCCCACAACAACGGCGGCAATAACGTGAAGGTTAAAGTACGGTGCGGATGTGGCTTGGATCGCGTTGAGCTTGCCTGTAACCATAACGCCCGCCAAGCCAGCCATAGCCCCCATGAGGATATAGGCATAGATGCGGTATCGATCAACCGCCACGCCCGTCATCTCGGCAGCTTCGGGGTTTGAGCCGATCGCTATGGTATATCGGCCAAATCGAGTGCGCTTAAGCACAAAGTAGCCAATCAGGATGGCAATGATGCCAATAGTCACGGGAATGGGCAGGAAGCCGGAGACGCGCCCGCGCCCGATTTCTGTGATTAGTTCAGGAAAACGGGCAAGGACTAGCCCCTTTGCCAGCACCAATGCAAAGCCGCGGTAGACCAAATCCATGGCTAAGGTGCCAATTAGGTCTGGCACGCGGAAGCGGGTAATGACCAAACCATTGATCAAGCCAAGCAGGCTACCTATCGTCACCGCAATGAGCACACCCACCCAGGCTGGGAATCCATAACTCTTGATCATAAACGCCATAATGATTCCCGATAAGGCTGCCACTGAGCCAATGGACAAATCAATCCCGCGTTGGGTAATCACGAAGGTCATTGCCATAGCCATAGGCAGGTAGAGGGCCGCTTCCAGCAGGATAATTTCCATATTGGAAAGGCGGTAGTATCGTGCTGGCTCGGCAATGCCCATAAATGCCATCAACGATAGAATCATCACAAACGGCCCGACAATCCCCATATAGGGTTCGAGCCGCGCGGCAAGACCTTTAGCAATTGGTGTAGAAGGACTCTCTATTACGTTTTCTACTGTAGATACAGACATGATTTCCGTCCTGATATACCTATGTTCGACGTACTATCTTGGAATCAAATTGAGAACTGTACTTGTCAGATACTTTGGTGCTGCAAATAATGCCATTAAATTCGCAAAGACTGCGATGCACGACGTCCTGAATCATCAAATATCCACTTAGGACTCTGCCGTGCGTTGCAGGCGGAACGGCTAAACTAAATGACATTGGCTGATTACTGACTAGCTGCTTCTAATGCACCGATGATGAGGCCAAGCACTTCCTGCTGAGACGAGTCTGCTGTATGTACAACGCCGACTCGGCGTCCACGCCGCATCACTTGGATACGATCAGAGACGGCAAAGACGTCATCTAGCGAATGAGAGATCAAAATAATCGCCAAGCCCTGTTCCTTTAGTGCCTCGATCAGCTTGAGCGTGCGGGCTGTTTCTTGAGGACCTAGGGCAGCCGTCGGCTCATCCATGACGAGCACGCGCAAATCCGCATGATAGACTGCTCGGGCAATGGCAACTGCCTGCCGTTGGCCGCCAGAGAGGCTATCGGTAGCCACATCCATACTCTCTAGCTTGACCCCAAAGCGCTCAAATAGCACGCGCTCGGTCTCCAACCGCATCTTTTTATTGTCCAGATAAGAAAACCCCAGGAAGGATTTCGTCAGCTCGGAGCCAAGGAACATATTGGCTGCAGGATCCAGGTGGTCGGCTAAAGCAAGCGTCTGGTAGACAGCATCGATCCCGCGCTCGATGGCATCCGAGTGGCTATTCATGATCAGGGGCTGATCATCCATCTCAATCGATCCGCTGGTGGGTTGGTAGACTCCGGTCAGGATTTTGATGAGGGTTGATTTCCCCGCGCCATTGTCACCAACAATGGCCAAAACCTCCCCACTATAGACTTCTAGGTCGACATCTTCAAGCGCTGTTACGCCGCCAAAGCGCTTGGTGATGTTTTTCATTGAAACAATGGGTCTCAATTCTGTCATTTGTGTCATGTCCCCCGTTTAGCTACCATGCCAACCAATTGGCGGTAGATGCTAATGTCGCTGCCTGATAATCATCCTGCAGCGTGGGCGTTAATTCTGAAATGGATAAATCGAGTGGATTATTGTAAATCGCCGGGGGAGGAAGCAATATAGAGAACTTAGTTCAAATAATGAACTGTTTGTTCAATATTTACGATAATACCACAGATATCTTATGGTGCAAAATTGGTTCAATAGTTGAATGTATAGTTCAATAGTTGAGCAGAGTATTGCGATGAAGTTGCTGGGTAGAAAAAACGTACAGGTCTGCTCGTTCAAGCCTGTACGTTTTGCTGAATCTTATAAAGAGGTTGAAAAGATGTTTTATATTCTTAATTGCTCAGTCGAACCACCTCCTGCGCAGAAGCTTCATCTGTGATCAGTACATCCAAGTAATTCCCCTTCAATGCCCCTAAAATAGCGCCTGCTTTTTCTCTACCACCCGCCACGGCAATCACCGTCTCAATATTGCGCAATGCCTGAATACCAATGCTGATCACGCGTTGATTAAAGTCCACATCTAGCACGTTCCCAGTGGCATCAAAGTGCTGCGCGCACATGTGGCCGACCGCACCTCGGCTCTCTAAATAAGCCAGATCTTTCTGGTTCAGATACCCTGTCCAAATCAATCCCGATGATTCGGCAGAATGGGCACCGATCCCAATGATGACGGCATCGGCCTGCCTGCCTGCCTCTAATGTGTCACGTACCGAAGGTTCTTGCAGAAGCAGATCCCGGGTACGAACATTTTCCACAATCATGGGGGTGTAGAGGTAACGGTAGCTTGCCTCGTATCGATTCGCCATTTCGCGCACCAAATCGGGACCCTCGATCAATGGATTCCCCGAATTGAGTGCACCCAGTATCTGGATGATGGTCATGTCAACAGCCGCGGTCGGTTGTAAATGCTCAATCGCAGCAGCGATAGACCGTCCATAAGAGACACCCATTGTCATGCCAGGCTCTACAAAGTCATCCAGGTAGAGCGCGGCCAATGCGCCAATACCCTCAAACGCGTCATCCCCAGACTGCTCCTCTTCGGAGAGCACTCGAACATCTTTGAGCGGAAATTTTTCCGCCAAGGCTGCTTCTAAGGCAGCGTTACGCTTCCAAGGATAGTTGATAATAATCCGAACCACCCCAGTATCTCGAGCCTCCTGGAGCAACCGGGAAATGGTTGAGCGTGACACGTTAAGACGTCGACCGATATCAGCTTGGGTTAGCTGCTGTTCGTAATAGAGCTGTGCTGTTTGAACAAGGAGTTGATTGTTTTTGGACATATGATTAATAACCTGAACCACATCGAACAGAACTCATTGTGAACATAATTGCACAATAGTAACATTTTCTCAAGCATCATACCATTTGGACAAGTTCTTGCCAATTTTAACAAATAGAAATGCACATGTGTGCAACATTGGGAGAATATGATTGACAAAGCATCATTCAGTTGATATTCTTGTGTTACTTCCCCTCAGCACAAAGCCTGAAACCTGTGCGCAAATATAAAGAACCCCAAAAATAAAGTTTACACACTAATCTTCTATATACATTTAGAGGCTTCACTTTGATATGAGTCAAGTAAACGAAATTACCCGTGAATCGTGGATTCTGAGCAGCTTTCCTGAATGGGGAACATGGCTCAACGAGGAGATTGAGCAAGAAGAAGTTGCACCCGGCACCTTTACCATGTGGTGGCTGGGCTGTACCGGCATTTGGGTCAAGTCAGAGGGCAACGCCAATATCTGTATCGACCTGTGGGTCAAGAGCGGCAAACGGACACAATCCAACCCGTGGATGCGCAATCAACATCAGCACCAGCGCATGATCGGTGTGGAGAAGCTACAGCCTAACCTGCGTAATGTTGTTTGCGTGCTTGATCCATTTGCCATTCGCGAGATCGATGCCGTGGTCGCCACCCACGAGCATAGCGACCACATCGACCCCAATGTAGCAGCCGCAGTCATAAAGAATTGTGATGAGTCGGTTCCCTTTATTGGTCCCCAAACCTGTGTTGACATTTGGACTGGCTGGGGTGTTCCAGAGGAGCGCTGCATCGTGGTCAAGCCTGGCGATACTGTGCAGATTAAAGACACCGAATTGCTGGCCCTGGATTCCTTCGATCGTACGGTTTTGGTGACCGCGCCAGAGGGTGTTATCCTAAAGGATAAGATGCCCCACGAGATGGACGAGCGCTCGGTCAATTATCTGATCAAGACACCGGGTGGTACTCTCTACCACAGCGGAGACTCGCACTACTCCAACTGGTTTGCCAAGCATGGCAACGATCATGATATCCACGTCGCGCTTGGTTCCTTTGGCGAGAATCCCCGCGGCATGACTGACAAGATGACCTCTGTCGATCTGCTCAAGATGGCTGAATGCCTGAACACTGAAATCGTTATTCCCGTTCACCATGACATCTGGTCCAACTTTATGGCCGATCCCAACGAGATCATGGTTCTTTGGGAAATGCGGCGTCATCGGTTACAGTATCAGTTTGAGCCGTTTATTTGGCAGGTTGGTGGCAAGTATACGTTCCCCACGGATAAGGGCAAGATGGTTTATATGCATCCCCGAGGCTTTGACGACGCCTTTGCCATCGAACCCGATTTACCCTTCAAGACGCTCTTGTAAGTGAGTCTATAAAATCATCAATTCAAGGAGATTACCATGTCAAGATACCTAACGAGGGCTGGGCTATTGGCCTTATTGCTCTCTCTTTCTCTTGTAGTTCTGGCTGCCTGTGGCGGCGGGGATGAAGAAGAACCTCAAGTTGAAGAACAACAGCAAGAAGAGCAGAGCAGTGAAGATGTCCAGATCGATATGGATGCCACGGCAGAGTTGGCGGGTACCCCGTCTACGCTGGCTACCTATGCGGCTGTTGCCGAAGCCAATGGCCTCAAAGGAACGACGGTTGTCGTTAGCTGGCCCTCTCTCTCTACATTCAACAAAGCCCGCTCGGTTGTAGAAGAATTCTCCGAAGCTACTGGCATTAACGTAGAGGCGGATTACATCGAGTATCAGGCCATGCGCGACAAGCAGATCTTGGAGCTAACCAAGCCAGAAGGCCAAGGTGAATATGATGTGGTTGCTTGGGTTATCTTCAACAAGACCGACTACGTCAACAAGGGCTATCTGGAAGATCTGAGCCGCTATTTCACCAAGGCAAATCTGGCCGACCCGACCTATGATCGAGAAGATCTGATCACAGCCTACGTCAACTCTGGCTCGATGGCTGGCGGTCGTCGCGGCTACCTCTCTGGTCCGACCGCGGCTATGTACGGTGTGCCATTCGGTGCTGAGACCAGCATCATGATCTACCGTAAGGATATCTTCGAGAAGCACGGTCTGGATGTGCCAACCAATTATGATGAACTGCTAGAAACAGCCGCTTTCATCACCGAGAACGAAGACGACATGTACGGCATGACCTCTCGCGGTCAGACCGGCGGTAACTCGACCCATGCTTGGCTGCTTCACGCTAGCCCGTACGGTGCCGACATCTTCGACGATCAGTGGAACGTCACGCTGGACACGCCCGAAGCGTTGGCTGCCACCGAAGCACTGGGTGCCATCGTTGCCAACTCGCCTCCTGGCGTGCTTAACTGGGGCTTTGGCGATCAGGCCAATGCATTCCTCCAGGGTGATTCGGCCATCTATCTGGATGCACTTAAGGTTGCTGCCCAGAGCCGCGACCCAGATCAGTCGCTGCTAACCGCCGATCAGGTTGGCTTTGCGCTGCATCCAACTGGCCCGGACGGCACCTGTGGCTCGGAGACCGGCGGTTTTGCCATGGGTATTGCCTCCAACGCCAAGAACAAAGATGGTGCCTTCCTCTTCCTCCAGTACATGACCAGCAAGGCGGGCGACCGCGCCATGGTCGAGGCCGGTGGCGATCCGGTGCGCCTCTCTACCATGCAGGATCCAGAGCTGCAAGAGCGCTTCCCAGAGTATCCCGTTATTCTGGAGCAGATGGAATGTGCCAACGAGAACTGGCGTCCGCTCATCCCAGAATGGGGCGAGATCAACGCCCAGATTATGGGTCAACAGTTGGGTTCTTACCTCAATGGTGAAGTTAGCGCCGAAGAAGCGCTGTCTACGGCCAAAGGCCAAATCGAAGAGTTAATGGACCGCTCTGGCTACTACGCCTCTGACGAAGAACGCTATGCGCCCTACGCAGGCGAGACCATCGTCGTGAGCTGGCCATCCCTCTCTCACTTCAACAAGGCCCGCCCAGTGGTTGAGCAGTTCACGGCTGAGACGGGCATCAAGGTTGAGACCGACTACATCGAATACCAGGCCATGCGCGACAAGCAGATCCTGGAGCTGACCAAGCCCGAAGGTCAAGGGGAATACGATGTAGTAGCCTGGGTTATCTTCAACAAAACCGACTTTGTCAACAAGGGCTATCTGCAAGATTTGGGCCAGATGTTTACCCGTGCGGACCTGGTCGATCGGAGCTATGATCCATACGACCTGATTCCGGCCTACCTCAATTCCGGTTCGATTGCAGGTGGTCGCCGTGGCTATCTCTCCGGTGCAGGTCAGGGTCTGTATGGTGTACCGTTTGGTGCCGAGACCAGCATTATGATCTACCGCAAGGATATCTTCGAGAAGCACGGTCTAGACGTCCCCACCAACTACGACGAACTGCTGGAAACCGCCGCCTTCATCACCGAGAACGAAGAAGATATGTACGGCATGACCTCTCGCGGTCAGACCGGCGGTAACTCGACCCACGCTTGGTTACTCCACGCCAGCCCATACGGTGCCGACATCTTTAACGATGCGTGGGGCGTTCCGCTGGATACGCCAGAAGCACTGGCTGCCACCGAGGCGCTAGGTGCCATCGTTGCCAACTCTCCTCCGGGCGTACTCAACTGGGGCTTTGGCGACCAAGCCAACGCCTTCCTCCAGGGTGACTCGGCTATTTATCTCGACGCACTGAAGGTAGCCGCCATGAGCCGCGACCCAGATCAGTCGCTGCTGACGCCGGACCAGGTCGGCTACGCACTGCATCCGGTCGGTCCCGACGGCACCTGTGGTTCCGAGACGGGTGGTTTCGCCATGGGCATCGCCAAGAACTCATCTAAGAAAGAGGCTGCCTTCCTCTTCCTGCAATACATGACGAGCAAGGCTGGCGACCGCTTAATGGTTGAAGCGGGTGGCGATCCTGTTCGCATGTCTACCATGCAGGATCCCGAACTACAGGAACGCTTCCCAGAGTATCCAGTCATTCTGGAACAGATGGAATGCGCCAACGAGAACTGGCGTCCGCTTATCCCAGAGTGGGGCGAGGTCAACGCTCAGATTATGGGACAGAAGCTCGGTTCTTACCTCAACGGTGAAATGAGCGCCGAAGACGCACTCGCCGAAGCGAAAGAAGAGATTCAGGCCCTCATGGCTCGCTCTGGCTACTATGGATGGACAGCCCGCTAGAGGAAAAAGCCTAATAATTAATCCCTGAATAAGAGAATTGTTGAATTGTTAACGGTCGGGTTGGCAATACCGACGTTAACAATTCAACAATTCAGCAATTCGTAAATTAATTATTTGAACCAATTATGCAAAGTCGCCTATCACCCCAAAACCTTATCCCCTACCTCTTCATCCTGCCGGCTGCGGTTGTCTTGATCGTCGGTCTGATTATTCCAGTTGGCAACGCGCTCTACATGAGCTTCTTCGACTGGGATATGGGGACGGCTTGGGATGACGCGAAAAATGTCGGCTGGGATAACTACGTTCGCATGTTGTGGGACGACCCATCCATCTGGAAGTCGGTTCGGGTTACGTTACAGTACACTTTTTGGACCACCCTCATTGAGATGGTTGTGGGCATCGGCCTGGCCTTGGCGCTGGAGAAACCGATCCGCGGCGCAGCCTTTTTCCGCACCATCTTTATCCTGCCGCTGATGATGTCTCCGCTGATCGTTGGCTTGATCTGGCGCTATATGTTGGACGGACGTACGGGCGTTTTTACCTACTATATCGAGCAGATCGGCGAGGCGTTTCCCTTTTTGCAACAGCTTGGCTTCGTGCGCATGGGGTATCTGGCAGACACAAGCACGTCATTGCCCACCGTTATCGGCGTGGACGTTTGGCAGTGGACACCCTTCATCTTTATCATTATTTTGGCTGGCTTACAAGCTCTGCCCGACGATGTGATCAAAGCCGCCTACATCGATGGGGCCAACTGGTGGCAGATGACCATGCGCGTCAAGCTGCCCATGATACTGCCCTTGATAGTTGTAACGCTGCTCATGCGCGTTATCGATGTATTGCGGGCTTTGGAAGTGCTCTTCATCATGACCTTTGGCGGTCCCGCGGCGTCGACCGAAGTGCTCTCGCTCAAAATCTACAAGACAGCATTCGAATCGCGAGATCTGGGCTATGCCTCCACAATTTCCATGCTGCTGATATCGATTACCTTGATCTTGAGTATTTTGATTCTGATTTATAACAACCCCATGAGCCAGGAGGAGCAGTAGATATGGCAGCGGCTACGGCAACCCAACAACCTGCGCGCCGGATCAAATGGTCCACGGTGGCCCACTATGCCCTTCTGATCATTCTGGCCCTGATCATTCTCTTCCCCGGCTACATGATGATCCTGACGTCGCTCAAGCGGCAGGTAATGATCATGTCCAAAGAGCCGCTCTGGTTCTTTACGCCAACGCTGGCCAACTACGAGAAGATCATCGAGCAGGAGAATTTCCTGCGCCATCTGATCAGTTCCATCTATGTGGGGCTGGCGACGACGATTATTACGCTTTACATTTCTAGCTGGGCGGCCTACGCCATCTCGCGCATGAGATTCCCCGGGCGCGGGCTGATGGCCAACACTACGCTGCTTGTTCGTATGGTTCCACCCGCCGTTTTGACGGTGCCCATCTTCGCGCTTTGGGGTCGTTGGGAGAACATCTGGTATCAGCAATCGGCGGAAGGGCCATCCTGGCACTCCCGTTACTTGGAATGGATTGGCGGGACCACGCTGTGTACGGCAGACGGCGATCTGATGGACGCACTCTGCAACATCTTCTCCGACGGTCTACTTGACGGGCGTCTGGGGCTGATCCTCTTCTACTCGGCCCTCAACCTGCCCTTTATCGTCTGGCTGCTCGTCGGCTTCATCAACCAGATTCCCATTGATCTGGAGGAAGCAGCTATCGTGGATGGGGCGACCCCCTTCCAAGTTTTCCGCCGAATTATCTCTCCATTGCTGGCAGGAGGCTACGCGGTGGCTGCCATCTTCACCTTCCGCATCGCCTGGAACGAATTCATTCTAGCCCTGATTCTTACCGGAAGACGCACCTATACACTGCCGGTCAAGACTAGCCTCTTTACTAGTGAAGAAGGTGTCTTGTGGGGGCTAATCATGGCTATGGGAACACTGATTGTATTGCCCCCCCTGTTGCTCACCTTCTTTGCTGCCCGCCAAATTATCTCCGGCATGACGGCTGGAGCGGTGAAGGGGTAATCGGTACATCGGTAATCGGTTTGTCAGTAATCAGTACGTCAGTGCACCAGCAGCCAGCCCCTAATCCCTAGTAACCAAAAACCATGAAACCTAAATTACAAATTGCTCTGGATACGTTCGATTTGCCTTCAACGTTAGGGCCTCTCCAAAAAGCAGTTGATCACATAGACATCATCGAGGTCGGCACCATTCTTTGTTTGTCCGAGGGGATGCACGCGGTGCGGATTATTCGCAGCCTGTATCCAGAGAAGACGATTCTGGCTGACGTGCGCATTGCAGAAGCAGGCAGCGTCATCTCTAAGTTGGCCTTTGACGCAGGTGCAGATTGGGTCAGCGTAGTCAGCGGTGCCGCGTCGAGCTCTTTCGAGGTAGTGCTACAAGAAGCCAAATCTCGCGGTGGTGACGTGCAGATCGAGCTGAGCGACGGCTGGACATGGGACAAGGTTGAACTGTGGGCCGATCTTGGTGTAGAGCAGATCATCGTCAAGCGCAGCCGCGATCTGGAGGCGCAAGGTCAGCTCACATGGAATGATAGCGATTTTGAAACCATCCGTCGGCTGCATGATATGGGATACAAAGTCACGGTTACGGGTGGTGTCAAGGCCAAGGATATTGGCCTCTTCAAAGATGTGCCGGTTGATATATTTATCGCCGGACGCGCCTTGGTACAGGCCGTTGATCCAGCCGCGGCGGCGCGGGAATTTCAGCAAGCAATAGTGGAGACGTTTGATGAGTCATAGGACGGGTTGGTCGTCGCGACAAGATTAGTTAAGCCACCGCGAATTCCGTATGTTTGCGAATACTGGGGTGATGAAAAGCCAGGACAATATCTTGATTGGGGACGCCTGCTTCCAGCAAATCGGTAGCAATTCCCTCTTCAGTCCAGTCGATTTCAATCCAGAACTTTCCATCTTTGATACGCACATACAGCGTCGTGTTCCAAACCCTTTTTATACCATCCCAACCGATGCGATGCAGAAAATAGTGGTCGCGCTCTTCATATGCTCATGAGTGATCTTCCAACCATCTTTATTCA
The DNA here is from genome assembly GCA_039028975.1 of Chloroflexota bacterium. Taxonomy (GTDB): domain Bacteria; phylum Chloroflexota; class Anaerolineae; order Caldilineales; family Caldilineaceae; genus JAHBNG01. The sequence continues at coordinate 59,143 of JBCCHB010000038.1, read as the reverse complement.
GAGCATTGCAAACCGCGTCGTGAATGATATCTTTTGCTGGCATAAGTATAGTATAGGACTCGTATCAAATTCAATGGTCTCGTTCGTTGAAACAGAGCATTTGACCAAAACAACAATATGAAATCATTACCCATCGGTATTTACGAAAAAGCTCTTCCCTTTAAAGTAGACTGGTACGAACGGCTGAACATTGCCAAATCGGTCGGCTTTGACTTTGTGGAAATCTCCATTGATGAGAGCGAAGAGCGTCGTGCCCGACTAGATTGGTCTGCCTACGAGCGAGCCAACCTACGTGACGCTATCGCCCAATCAGGCATTCCTCTGACCACCCTTTGCCTCAGCGCGCATCGCAAATTCCCCTTCGGCAGCGCGGATCCTGCTACGGTTGCCGAGGCAGATGCCATAATGCGCAAAGCTATTGACTTTGCTGTGGACATTGGTGTGCGGGTGATTCAGCTAGCAGGATATTATGTCTACTACGAGCCCCATGTGGATGGCTGTTTTGCACGGTATCGTGCTGGCCTTGGTCGTGGTCTGGAAATAGCGAGTAAGGCCGGAGTCGTTTTGGCTCTGGAAAATGTGGATGGCGATGACGTCATCTCTGTGAGCAAAGCGATGGAGTTTGTTGAGGCGTTCAACTCGCCTTACTTTCAAATTTATCCCGATATCGGCAACTTGGCTGAACATGAGCTGGATGTCTGTACCGAACTAAAGCTGGGGCATGGTCACTACGTAGGTGTTCACGTTAAAGATACCATCCCCGGCGAGCCGCGCCGGGTTCCCTTTGGCAAAGGTGTTACTCCTTTTGTCGATGCATTTGCCACATTGGCCAATATGGGCTTTACTGGCCCCATATTATTGGAAATGTGGAACGACGATTCACCCGACTCCCTAGAAATTGTACGCAATGCACGGGGATGGGTGATGAACAAAATGGTTGAGGGAGGATTGATAGATCATGCCAACTAACATGGTAGATAACAAGCGAAAAATTGAAGGCGTCATCTTTGATATGGACGGCTTGCTGGTGGATTCAGAACCCGTTTGGGATAGAGCACGAGCCGCCCTAGCCGCCCAATACGGCAAACCGTGGACCACTAAAGATCACCACAACGTGATGGGTGTTAGCACCGCTGAGTGGACCACCTACATGATCGAGCACTTTGGGGCAACCATGCCCCCAAAGGAGATGCAGAAGCTGGTCATCGATCAGATGGTGTCCATGTACAACGAAAAGATCCCCTTCTTTCCCGGGGCGGTAGAGCTGGTCCAAAGTGTTGCGGCCAAATACCCAACAGGGTTGGCTTCTGGATCGCCTCGTCAGCTTATTGACATCGTCACAGGCTATTCTGGCTTTGACGGCTGCTTCCAAGTTATTCTATCCGCCGACGAGATCGGCAAGGGCAAGCCTGCTCCCGATGTCTATCTGGCGACAGCAGAACGCATGGGCATCGACCCAAAAAAGTGCGCCTGTCTGGAAGATTCTGGTTTCGGCATTCTCTCGGGCAAAGCCGCAGGCATGATGGTCATTGCTGTGCCGGATGAGCGCTTCCCACCTGCTGATGAGCTGGTTGCCCAAGCCGATATCGTTCTGGGATCATTAGCAGAATTTTCATTGAGCCTGTTGGAGATCGCATAATGCCGAGATTCGATGTCACCACTATCGGTGAAGGGCAGTTACGATACTCGGTTCCTGCTGGCATCCGCCTGGAAGAAGCCGAGCAGCTTGACCTCCACGTGGCCGGGACCGAAGCCAACGTAACCGGGCTACTTGCGCGCCTAGGCTGGTCCTGTGGCTGGGTGAGCAGCCTGCCCAAAACGCCAATGGGGCGTCGAGTCTACAACCGCTTCTATCAGTCGGGCCTGGATCTGTCGGCAGTAGCCTGGTCCGACAGTCATCGGCTGGCCACCTACTATGTGGAGTATGCCGAACCGCCCCGCTCCACCCAGGTCTACTATGATCGGGCCGACACCTGCTTTACCAACATGCGGCCCGAGCAAATTGATTGGGATTACCTGCTGGATACCCGACTGCTCCACCTCTCCGGCTTGACCGCGCCACTTTCGTCCTCCATTCTTTCTATCATGACCGAGGCCGTTGAGCGAGCCGAACAAGCGGATGTTGCCGTTAGCTTCGACATGAACTACCGCTCTCACCTGTGGAGTCCCCAAGAGGCTGCGGCTACCGTTGGTCCGCTGCTGGAAAAAGTGGACCTGCTCTTTTTTGGCCGCGGGGATGCCAAAATCGTCTTCGGGATCGACGGCACGCCTCAGGGGATCGTCGAGCAACTCGGTCAACGGACTAAGGCTAGCTACATTATCACTTCCATGGCAGACGATGGCATCATTGGCTGGGACCGACATCGCTTCTACACCGAACCCGCCCGCGATGTCGTCATCATCGATCGTATTGGCGCGGGTGATGGCATGGTAGCCGGTGTAATCGATGGTTGGCTCCAAGAGGACTTCCCATTAGGTCTACGAACTGGCGCGCTAACCGCAGCACTGGCGTTGAGTCAACATGGCGATCAGGTAGTGACAAACCGGGAAGAGGTTACTATGCTTTTAGAATCAACGAGTGCAGGAATCACACGATAAGGAAACCTATTGAGGTACGAGAATTAAGTAACTTGGTCATTTGCAGAGCTACACCTGAGTAAAACGAGAAAGTTATTTGCGACTCATTCTTCGAAGGAACGAATTTCAACCATGCTACTACCAGAACTACGCAAAGAAGTCTGCGATGCCAACATGGCCCTACCTTCTCACGGACTCGTTACCTGGACCAGCGGTAACGTGAGCGGGCGCGATCCCGACACGGGGCTTGTGGTCATTAAACCGAGCGGCAAGTTGTTCGACGAATTGACGCCCGAAAATATGGTCGTGGTCGATCTTGAGTGCAATCTTATTGAAGGTGATTTAGGGCCATCGTCAGACACCGCTTCTCACGTGTGGGTCTATCGCGGTCGAGAGGATGTGAACGGCATCGTGCATACTCATTCCAACTACGCCACAGCATTTGCCGCTGTCAATCGTTCCATTCCCGTCTATCTCACGGCAATCGCCGACGAGTTTGGCTGCGAAATTCCCTGCGGCGGCTACGCGTCGATTGGCGGCAAAGAGATCGGTGAGGAGATTCTGAGATCCATAGGTCCTTCTATGGCAATCTTGATGAAGAACCATGGCGTCTTTACCATTGGCAAGAATGTCAACAAGGCATTAAAGGCGGCGGTCATGGTTGAAGACATTGCCAAGACGGTCTGGTTGGCACTACAAATCGGCACACCTGATATCCTACCGCCTGAAGAGGTTGCTGCCAATTACGACCGTTATCAGAATCGGTATGGAACGGCGAAAGCTAGTCTGATGGACATTTAGGTGGCTCTTGTCAATCCTTCTATTACTTCACCGCCCCCATCGTCAACCCCTCCACAAAATAGCGCCGAATCGCAAACGACATAATCAACATCGGCACCATGACCAGAATGCCTGCTGCTGACATCTGCTCCCACGGCACGTCTCGCTCGCCTACTACATTGACTAAGCCAACGATGACAGTGCGAGTCTCCTTGGATGTGAGGAGCAGCGCGTAGAGAAATTCATTCCATGCCAGCAGGAAAGAAAAGATAGCGGCTGTGATGACGCCAGGCATGGTCAGCGGCAGGGTGATGTGGCGCAGGATGCCCCATTCTGTGCAGCCATCCACCAGACCGGCCTGCTCGATTTCCAGCGGTAGGGTATCTACAAAGCCATAGAGCAGCCACACCGAGAAAGGAACCGTGCGGGTTAGGTTAACGATGACCAGCGCGGTGTAGGTGTCCAGCAGTGAAAACTGGCGGAAGAGGTTGAAGTAGGGGAGAACCAGCACAACGGGTGGGAAGAACTGAGTGGCAAGGATCAGCACCAGCAGCGCGCGCTTGAAAGGGATGCGGAAGCGGGAAAGTGCATAGGCCCCCATCATAGCCAGGGGAATTGTGACAACCACAACCCACACGCAGATAATCAAGCTGTTGACGATAAGCCGATCAAACTCAAAGAGATCCGAGAAGATAATCTGAAAGTTCTGGAAGGTCGGCTCAAAGATGACCGACGGTTTCTTCACATCCTTCTCTAGCTTGAAGGCAGAAATCGTAATCCAAAAAATTGGGAACCCAACAAAAACGAGGATACCCAGCATGGATATCAGATAGCCGATGCGGTCAAGGAGGCGATTGGGTGTTGATGCGTTAGAATAGCTTGTGGTGGTCATATTTGATATTGGACAAATTTATTAGCGAGGAGAAACTATGTCTACTGTTATTCCTGAAACCCATCGCGATTTGATTGAAGGTCCTATTCTTGTCACGCTAGCTACCGTGATGCCAAACGGGACCCCCCACACAACCATTATTTGGTGTCGCTTTGATGGCGCACATATTCTGTTCTCATCTAGTGAAGGTGGACAGAAGAACAAGAATATGGCCCACAACCCAAATGTCAGCCTGATGGCGTTAGATCCGCAGAATGCAGGTCGCTACCTGGAGATCCGCGGCGTTGTCGAAAGTCATTTCACTGATAGGGCCATCGAAGAGCTCAATCGCATCACCCAACTCTACACGGGCAAACCCAGCTACTATGGTCACATTGTTCCGCAAGAGACATTTGGTCAACGGGTTCACGTGATCTTTAAGATTAGGCCGACCAGGGTACTCACTCATGGGTGAGTAGTTAACATGGACGAAAAGGGCGTTGCTCGGATTACGTTACCAAATGGCAAGGTACTTACCAAACCGTCCCGCTGGTAGTTACTCTCCAATGTTAAGGTAACCATTGGCTTGCTCAGGTTAGCTCAAAGCGCGCGACCGAATTGCCCTCAAACGTCCCCATGTAAACTACCCCATCCAACTCCCGCACGCCCGTTACAAAATGATACTGCTCTACATCGCCCTCAAAGTCGTGGATGAGATTACCATCGAAATCGAACGCTGCTAATTGACAGCAAAGGTCTTGCTCTGGCTCTATCCACTGTGGCAGACGAGCAACTACGAAGCGCAACCATTTTGGCATGGCATGTATTCGCGCGAGTAGTGGGCTATTCGGTGAAGCCAGCGCGACCCATAGCAGACCATCCGACCCCACCGTCAAATTATCCGGCAGACCCACCAGATCGGCTGCGAAGATATCCCGCTGACCCGCCTTCTCTCCCTCAAGCCAGTACCGGTGAATGCACGCCTTTCCCGTCTCCGCAATCAGCACAAACGATTGATCCGGGGCCACAACCACACCGTTGGCAAAGAGCAGCTCATCCATCAGCACCTCAACCCGCCCATCGGGGTGACGGCACAGCAGCCGCCCAGTTGGAATTGCGTCAATGAGGTCCCGACGCGCGTCACCCTCCAAATTCCTCTGGCTCGAATCACTAAAGAAGATGCGCCCGTCAGTTGCAATGGCTGGGTTGTTGCAAATAGACAACGACGCGTCTCCATAGGCTACAAGCGTCTCAATGCGCCCACTTTCAGGAGCAACAATAAGCAGGCCAAGGCGCGCGTCGCAAACAATGATCCGTCCATCGGGGTGCCACTCTAGCCCCAGTGGACGACCGCCCGTGTCAGCCACTTGCGTCGTCGATCCATCCTCAGCAATGCGCAAGATGCGGCCATCGGCTAAGCCGGTGTAGAGCGAGCCATCTGGATTGGGTAGTACATCCTCGGGGCTATTGCCAACTTTGAACACTTGAAGATCTGAAATTTGGGTGGACATGGGTTTCGCTGTACTCTATTCTGAAACATCGTGGATGGCTGACGGATTTATATTTCTAGCGTCACACATGTACACGGTCCCTTCTCTACGTACATACAGTTGGAGGAAGATTAAATGCTAACGGTCTCTGCAACAAAATTGTGCAGCAACCTCTTTGAGTATTTGGATAAACTATCGGCTGGCGAAGTGATCATTATTCAACGCAACAATGAAGAAGTTGGTCGAATCGTACCCACTCAAAAAACGAATTGGCGGGACAAAATGCCTGTTCGTTCACAGTTACTTGTCCATCCAGATGAACTTATCAACCCAATTGAAGATATCTGGGAAGGCCACGTGTCATGACGTTACATTTCGTCATATTAAAACTTTCTGGTTGAAGTGATTTGGCTACTCATCAATCAACACTCGCGAGTATAAGTAAGAGAGCACAATCAAGATCACCGTCAAAATAATCGCCAGCGCGGCCGCATACCCCATATTAAAGATACGGAAGCCGATACGATAGATAAAGAAGTTGAGCGTCTCGGTCGCATTGCCTGGCCCACCGAAAGTCATAGTCAGGACCAAGTCAAACATGCGGATCGAGAAGAGGGTGATGAGCAGCACCAGCACAAAGATCATGGGGCGCAGCAACGGCAGCGTAATGTTCCAGAAGGTGCGCCAGCGGCTCGCCCCATCGAGACTGGCAGCCTCGAAAATCTCGCTAGAGATGTTATTGAGCGCACCTAGCAACATCAACCCAGCCAGCGGACCCCACGCCCAGAAAGTCGGCACAGCGACCCAGAAAAGCGCCCAGTAAGGATGAGCCAGCCACAGGATATCAGCGAACGGCGGGAAGATCGTGTCAATGATGGTATCCAGCACGCCTTGGCCTTCGAGCAGCATAAAGCGGAAAGAATAGCCGCGCAGGGTAAGTGAAATAGCAAAGGGGAAAATCAGGATCGATTTGACAACGGTACTCAAAACCGTCACGCGCTGCACCATGATCGCAATGAAGATGCCAATCGCGACCGAGAAGAAGACGCTGATAATCACATAGGCAACCGTGACGCCCACCGAGTTCCAGAAATTGTCATCAGTCAGCGCCTCGGCATAATTCTCAAGCCCGACATAGCCCGTCGGGCCAAACGGCGAACGCGCAACCTCCCACTCCTGAAAGCTCAAATTAATCACCGACAGGACTGGCAGTATGGCGGTCACCAGAATGACTAGCATTCCGGGTAACAGAAATAGGTACTTGACGTTGGAAGTGCGCATCTTTTGAAAGGATGAAGGGATGATGGAGATGATTGAGACGAGGGGATGATTGAGATGAAGGGATACCCTAACTCATCTTCATCATCTGATTCATCTCAATCACCCTGTCATCTTAATACCGTCCAGAATCCTGCATGATTTGGTCTACTTCTTCGGCAGCCGCATTGAGGGTCTCGGCCACGTCGGCGCCGGCTGCGATCTCAGAGAGCGCGCTCTCCAGAATTTCACTGACTTCGGGGAATTCCAGATAGACGGGTAGAGCGGTTGCGCTAGAGTAGGCATCGTGCATAGCCTGGCTGAAGCCGTTGTTGGCTTCGGGTGCATTGGCCGCTTCACTGGAGAGTGACGAAAGGCGGTTAGCAACGACAGTGGCGCGTGATGGATCATCCTTCACGGAGATGGCTTGCAGATCCATATCGGGATTGGTCATCCACTTGATCCACTCAACAGCAGCTTCTTTGTTCTTGGAGCTGGTTGAGATGCCAGTTGGCCACGCCATTGCAACTGGAGCAGATCCACCACCACCATCTGGGAAGTTGGCCGTATACCCCGTGTTGGCAATCACCTCTTCAATTGAGGCATCTGGCTTCTGGAAGATTTCATAGGCCCAAGACCACGCAAAGACCATCGCGGCTTCACCGCTGGCGTATGACGTACGTGCATCGCCTTCGTTGTAGGTTGGTGCTGCAGCGGGTGCATAGTTCAGCAGGTTTGCGTACCACTCGGTCGCGGCAATCGCCGCGTCGCTGTTGAAGGTCGGGCGGAAGTCGGCGTCGAACATATCGGCACCGCCAGCACGCAGTACGTTGGTCCACGGAATGAGGCTGATGCCGCCACCCTGCTTGGCCCAGTTCATGGTAATGCCTTCCATGCCGTTGTCGGCTGCACTGATAGCTTCTGCTGCTGCGGTCACTTCCTCAAAGGTGGTTGGTGGTGCAATGCCCAACTCGTCTAGCACATCCTGCCGATAGTAGAACATCATCACGTGCGAGCGCACAGGAACACCGTAGAGAGTGTCGTCTAATGTGGCGATGTCAATGGTTGCAGGTGGGTAGTCACTGACGTCTACATCCATGAACGAATCGATGGGGTCGAGGAAGCCAGCCAACGACGGACCCCAGGTGTCAAAATAGATAGTCACGTCCCAACTGCCAGGGTTGCCCAAGCTTTCGGTGACAATCTTTTCGCGTAGACCACCTAACGGATCGTTAGTGAAGTTGACGCTGATGCCGGTCAACTCGGTGAATTCAGCCGCGCTGTCGGCCCAAACGGCAAACTGCGCCGCCGCGGGGCAGCAGATCAGGAAGGTCAGCTCGGTGCCGTCGTAAGGCTTGCCCGACATCAGACCATAGGGTAGCTCTTCCATATCGACGTCGGCCATGGCTTCGCCGCCAGAATCGCCAGAGTCGCTTGACTCAGATGCGGCGGTATTGCCACCCGAACCAGCGTCTCCGGCTGGTGCCGCACAGGCCGATAGCACAAAGCTCATGATCACGAGCGCACTAATCAGCCAGCGTACTGTAAACAGATTCGGTTTTGTCATGATTTTCTCCTCATGATTTTCTCTAAGTGTAGAACGGTTGAATAAAGAGAGGTTTTCTGGGTTTAACTGAGACAAATTCCTAAACTGTATAGTAGGTAGGCTGTCCGTGAACAGTCGAGACGTAGCGCATGCCGTTAGCCTGCGCTGAACAGCCTAACAACATGTCTAACATCTGTGGTGTCTACAATCAGCCTACCCATTACACAAAATTCTAAACTGATACGGATAAATGCTGATACAACTACGATCTACTGAACGCTTGAATTTGTCAATTCAGCCCTTCCAGTGCTTCATTGAAAAAGTCGAAAAATGCCTTATCCGTAATCGGCGGCACAGGCCATTGACTGCCGCGGGTAGCAGAGAGCGAACGATTGGCCCCAGGGCGGAAGGTGCCAGCCAAAGTTGGCACGTCCGGCATCTCCATCAGCGGCTTGAAGGTGCGGTCGCCGTGGGTGCGGACCGTGGTTCCCGTCATCAACGAGCGGCGCGACGGCAAGCAGACCGGATGGGCCGCGTACGCGTTGGTGAAGCGCACGCCGTTCTTGGCGACGCGATCCAGCACTGGCGTTTGGATCGACGGGTGGCTCGCGCAGCCGAGCAGTTGCGCGCTCCAGTGATCGGTTACAATGAGTAGGACGTTTGGTTGGGTCATCAGGCTTCCCAATGCTTCTGCCAATCACCCGATACTTGGAGAGAGACATCGCTTGCTTCCTCAACGAGCTTGGCGACCATTAACTCCGGTGCGTCGTCGCCGTAGGTTTGTCTCGCTAGCTCAAATTTTTCTTGCGCAGCCTTTGTCATATCCATCTGCGTGCCGCTGCTCTCGCCGAGTTCGGTTAAGAGCCGCAGGTCTTTGCAGCAGAGGGCCAAGGAAAATGATGGATCGTAATGGCCGTCAAAAATGGAGGGGACATCGTGGCGGACGACAAAGGTGTCACCCACCGAGTTTTTCAGCGCATCCCAAAGCGCCAGTAGATCGACGCCATTTTTCTTGCCCAACGCCAGTGCCTCGCCCGTGACGGCCGCATTCACAAACCAGATCTGATTCGTGATCAGTTTAACCACGTTCCCGTTGCCGATGGGGCCACAGGCAATTAATTTCCCCAACACCTCAATCGGTGCTCGCGTTCGCTCAATCACATCTGGATCGCCGCCCACAAATAGCGTCAGCTTGCCAAGCCGCGCGCCATCCACAGCACCAGTGACGGGGCTTTCTAATGTGTCGACGCCTCTTGCTTTTGCCCGCGCTGCGAGTTCGAGTACAAGCTCTTTATCGTTTGTTGTGAGATCAACCCAAATCGTTTCCGACCGCATTGCGTCGATCAAGGCTGGCATGGCCGCTTTTGAGTGCCGTGGCTCGGGAAAGGATGTAAATAAGATGTCGGCAACTGCCGCCACGGCTTCCCCACTTTCGGCTGCGGTTGCACCAACAGCAACGGCTGGCTCCAATCGTTCTGCCCGCAGATCGTAAACGGTCAGGTCATATCCTGCGCTGACCAAATTAATCGCCATGGGCTGGCCCATATTGCCAAGCCCGATATAGCCTATCTTCACACAAATCACCTCGATAAATGCCGAGTTTCAATCGGCATCTCATTGTTATACAAGCTTTTACAGCTTTCCCGCGTCGTTCCAGTCGTGATAGAACTGCTTTCTTTTCATGTATCCCAATTGACCGGAACGCGGCAAATCGCCTTGCCAATCTTGGTATTGACCCTGATCCAGAGCCGCTGCGATCAATTGTCTTTGCCGCTGGCTTTGCAATACCTGCTGGTGGAGCGCATCGACATCCCACTGTTGATGCAGTTCATCGATCAGCGCAGCTTCAACATCGGTATAATCCGAGTTGCCAGCCAAATTCTCAAGCTCGTCTGGATCTTGCGCCAAATTGTATAGAATCGTGGGGTCAGTCGGACACCAGATCAGCTTCCACTGGTCGCGGCGCACCATCAACAGCGGCGCGGTCACAGACTCGGAAAGGTTCTCGCTATAGACCACGTTTTCGCGCGCCAAAGAACCATTCGATAACAGTGGGACAAGGCTCTCTCCATCCAGTGGCGAGAGTCGGTCAACTTCACCATCCTGATCGGCAAAATCGACCAGCGTCGGCAACAGATCGACCAGCGAGACATGTTCATCATGGCGCTGCCCCGCTGACTGCCCATTCGGCATTTTGATTAAGAGAGGAACGCGCGTTGCATCTTCAAAAAAGGTCTTCTTCTGAATCAAGTTACGTTCGCCAAGCATTTCACCATGATCGGATGTAAAGAGAACGATGGTGTTTTCTGCCAGCCCCGTGAGTTCGAGCGCATCCAGCAACTGACCCACCTTGTCGTCAATATAGCTGACGTTGCCAAAATAGCCGTGCCGCAACGTGCGCAGACGTGACTCGTCCATCTCCACCCGATCCAGCCCGTAGATAGATCGCACGCGCTGACTATGCGGATCTTGTTGCTCGTTTGTTAAGCTAATTTTGGGCAGATCGATTTCAGATTCATCATAGCGATCCCAATATTCCTGCGTGCAAATATAAGGATCGTGTGGGTGCGTTAACGAGGTAAGCAAGAAGAAGGGGCGTTCATCTGGATCACGCGCCCAATCGTAGATCTTATTGACAGAGCGAAAGACCACTTCCTCATCATGATCCATCTGACCCGTCCACTTGGCAACCCCAATGTTGGACGTGAAGCGCGTATCTGGAGCGTGAAACTCGGTCGCGTTTTTCTGCCAATTGGGTGTCCACTTAAAGTCAGTTGGGTAAATTTCTGCGGTCAGGCGTTCTTCAAAGCCGTGTAGCTGGTCAGGACCGACAAAGTGCATTTTGCCCGACAGCGCGCTCCTGTAACCAAGTGCTCGCAAATAATGAGCCATGGTTGGGATCGATGTTGGAAAATCGGTCCCATTATCATAGGCACCGATGCGGGACGCCAATTGACCGGTCATCATGGACGAGCGCGAAGGACCGCAAAGCGGATAGTTGCAATATGCAGCATCAAAAATCGCGCTCTCCTTTGCTAGTTGATCGAGGTGTGGCGTTTTGGTCACCCGATTCCCGTGAAAGGATAAGGCAGATGGCGGCAACTGGTCTACTTGTATAAATAGGATGTTGGGGAGCTTGCTTTTGTTTGCCATATATTCAGAAGGCGTCTTTCTCGAATAACTTGTATAGCGCAGGCAATGGATTGTGTATACTTACCGAGATAGCATCAATCTACCCTCAGCTAGCAAAGAATCCAATTCCGCAACAGTTGTCATCACCTGCTCACCCTGTTGACTGAGGGCCAGCGCGGCCATGGCGGCACTATACTTTACTCCCTTGGCAAAGTCGCCATCTAGCCAGCCATGAATAACGCCAGCAGCCATACCATCGCCCGCACCCAGCCGATCTACCATCACGACGGGCTGGGCTGGCTCGAAGAGAATTTTGCCGTCGCGCCAGCCGTAGAGTCCGTCTTCTCCGCTGGACATGACTACCTGTTTTGCGCCAGTTTGTTCCGCTAGCTTGGTCAGACTCTCTTCACATTCGCCCATGCAACCGAACAGTTCAACTGCGTCGCGGTGGCTGCAAAAGAGCAGCTCGATTCCCCTAATAAGTGGCTGCAAAATCTGGGCTGCATTGACGCTTTTCCAAAGTAGGGAGCGGTAGTTAACGTCAAAGCTGATCGGGACATTGGCAGACTTCGCCCGCTTTATGGCTTCAGTCACAATTTGGGTGCAACTAGGCGATAGCGGGACAGTGATCCCAGTTAGGTGGATTAGCCGCGTGTCGAGCAGGTAATCCCAGTCAATTTGGTCGGGAGATAGTTTAGTAAAGCACGAATCCTTGCGGTCAAAGAATACTTGGATGGGCCGGGGCGCGGTGGCGTATTCCACAAAGTAGGTGCTCAACCGTCCACTGTCGGACCAGACGACCGCGCTCATGTCCAGCCCGTGCTGACGATACTCGTTGGCGACCCGACGTCCGAGTGCCGAATTGGGCAGTCCGCTGATCCAACCACAGTTGTGCCCCAACCGAGAGAGCGCACAGGCAACATTGGCCTCGGCTCCTGCTAGATTTACATCCAGTTTGGCCGCAACCTCCAGCCGCTCACCAACGGGTACACTCAATCGTAAACCACCTTCTCCAAAAGTTGTTAGATCAAAGCGTGGTCTCGGCATATGGTTAAATTTCTATTCTAAACTGATACGGATAAAAAGCTGATAAGGTCATCGGTTTTTATCCGTATCAGTTTAGTGTAAATCTTATCGTACTAAAAATAGCTTCAGCTATCGTAAGCTTGACGGATGATTTCCTGAAATTCCTGCGCCGCAGTCAGTGGATCATCGGCATTGCGGATGGCTCGTCCCGCAATGAAAATATAGATCGGAATCCCCTTAAAGAGCGGCACGTCCGCTGGTGTAATGCCGCCCGTCACCGTCACCTTCAGGCCCATTTCGGTCAGTTCACGGATCTGGTCAAAGTCGCGCTCGTTCCACATCTCGTCAACCTCTTGATCCGCTTCGTGAGAGCGGTGGAAGATCACCTGCTCGATGCTCATCTGCGCCCACTGACGGGCGTGATCCATGGTCCAGCCTTCGCCCATTTCGATCTGTACCTCGCCGCCATATTCCTGCGCCTTTTGCAGCGCAGCTTTTATCGTATCCAGCGGGGCCTCGCCCATCACGCTGACCCAGTTGGCCCCGGCGTCGAAGACCATGTCCGCAATCGCGCCGCCCGCGCGGATGATGCGCACGTCGGCCAGAATTGTGTGGCTGGGGTAAAGCGTGCGCATGGTGCGGACTGCGTTCATCCCTTCCGCCACGCAGAGTACGGTGCCGACTTCGATTACGTCGATGGCGGAATGGGCTGATTGGACAGCCGATAACGCTGATTGCAGATCGCGGTTGTCGAGGGCGAGTTGGAGCTTGGGCTTATTCGGTGACATTTGCCGGATTGTCAAAAAAAGCTGGTCCGCCATTGCGCCACATGTCAAATGCTTTCGGAATTCGCGTTACATGGCCTGGATCAATGGAGGTAGGTAAACCGTCTTCGGTAAACCAACCAACCCCCAAGGTCTCATGGGCAAAAGGAGCAGGCTCCTCAGGCTTTTCAGGGATAGGTTCACAAAGAAATGTGAAATGATAAAGGTGAAAGCGAGACTTTCCAGCCATCAAACGCGAATCAAAGACACCAATAAACGATTTTGCTCTGCAATGAACGCCTGTTTCTTCAAACGTTTCTCGGACAGCACCCTCGGCTGGTGATTCACCAACCTCAAACATGCCGCCTGGCATTGCCCACATGGCATTGTCAGCTCGTTGAATTAACAGAATGCGTCCTTGCGTATCAATGACAGCCGCATCGCCAACAGACAAAGGCGTTGGTCTCGAAAAATGTGGTGTGCGCAAAGGCTCAATTTCATCAACCGTTACGCCACTTGCCAGAGCCAACATTTCCATAGCAACATTTTGTGCTGCCTGATAATTTTCTTTATCATAAATGTTGCTCGAAAAACGTAAGCCTGATGAAGAAACGTCTCGTAGTTTATCTGCCCAAAGAGCAAGTTGTTGAGCAATATCAGCGGATGACATTTTGATTCCTTAAAAACCAATCTTCAGCAACCGAGCCTGAGAATACATTCCCGCTTTCTCAAGCGTCTTCTTCGAAAAATGATTATAGTACCAGCAACCAGCAGTTGGTTTTGTTTGCTGCCGTTTGCACTCTTGGATCAAGAATCGGATCGTCGCCGTCCCAACGCCGGTATTGCGAAATGATTCCACGGTAAACATGCCGATGGCTGCATAGCCCAAACAAAACTTATTGTGAATCATCACGCCGAGCCCAGCACACTCATCGCCTTTGGATGTGATGAACAATTCGCCATTCTGGACGTGTTCTTCAACGGGTTCGACAAAGTCACCCGATACTTGGCGAATCAAATCGATGTCGTCCGCTTGCGCTTGGCGAAAAGTGAGGTCCGCCGTGTCGAAACTTGAATCACTGCCGTTTGTGTGCTGGAAGAAGTACGCTTGGCACGCAAAGCTGCGCTGTTCATCCAATGCATGAGAGAGGAAAAATTCATCGCAGGTCGGCACAAACGCTTGCCGCACACTTTCCATCTTTTTGACATGTTGAAAGACCAACTGCCCGTACCGTTTGAACGCATCGTGCAGACAAAACTGCGTGACCAAATTGCCACCATGAATCGATACGTGACCCGCATTGACGCCATCGATGTGAATCCAATACTGATTCGAATCCTCGACATGGTCTTCAAAAAAGCTGTCCACGGGGCTAGGCAAAGCAGACAAGTGATCGATTAGCCTATCAGTAATATCTGGCAGATCGACCGCTACAAATTTGATCTCCACAGATCTGCTACTTCACCATCGCATAGATCCGCGCCGGATTCTCGATCATGAACTTATCCAGCGTCTTCTGGCTAAAGCCTTCCTCCAGCAAGCGGGGCAAAAAGCGCTGCTTGATCCAGTTGAAGCCGGGACCGTAGCCGTAAACCGTGTGGTGAGTTCTGCGCCCCATGTCGTTAGAGAGCATCAGCTTGTCCGCATAGCCATCTTCCACCAGTTGCCGCAGCAGATCCACGCGCATACTGTCGGGATAGTATTTTGCCTTGCCTGGGCCGTCATAGATCAGATAGACACCCTTTTCCAACATCTTGCGGTGATACCAGAGATCGGGCAGCCGATCCGCGTGGGCGATGATCATACGCTCCATGTCGAAGCCTTCATCCTCCACAATTTCGGTCTGTTCGATGCCCATGGTGCCGCTCGTGGTGTGGGTGTGGAGGCAGACACCCGTCTCGGTCGCGGCCCGCGCCGCAGCCCGTAGCACCTTCTCTTCGTTGGCCGTAATATGCAAATAAGCCGTGCCAGCCTTGACCCATCCAGCCTTCACGTCAGTGCCGTCCATGCCCTGGGTCACGTCGTTGATCATGCGCTCAGCAATATAGTCAATCGACCAATCGGTGACCTCCGGTTCCATGCCATGCTCTTGGCAGATGTAGCCCGTACAAGCAATCACGTGAACGCCACTCTTTTGGGAGGCTTCGACCATGCCGGGCGTGTTGCGTCCCCACGATTCGGGCGTCGTCTCGACAATGCAGCCGCCGCCGATGGCCTTGAATTCGTCGAGCATCTGGATGGCTTTTGGGATGCTGTCCAGATGGTGGCCTTGTTCGGCCTTGGAGCCTGACCCCTGTGGATTGGTCAAAATATGCTCATGGGCCATGGTAAAGCCGAGGTCAGCGGCATCGATATCGCCAAGAACCGTTCTTACCTTGGGCATTGAAGTATCCTTAGTTGTTAAGATTATGCGTTTGGTCCTGGTTACTACAGCGGATTGGGATAGTATTCCGATGCGGTATAGAGAATGGGGGAAGGGAAACGAACAAGATTCCGCAGGGGAGGTAAATTGTTCTTCAGAAAGAGTGTAGCAGTCGTTTTTTGTATTGTCAAATCCATTCTGGGCAATTGCCCATACTTACGAACAATTGACCAAGCTGTTTGACTTAGCCTGCCCTGCTGTTTTACACTGAATATGGATGAGTCAATCTTATGAGTATGAAAACGTCTCAAATTATCCGCGCTGCCGAACTTTACTATGAACGAAACCTGAGCCAGCAAGAAGTCGCCAAAATCTTAGGTACCTCACGCACAAGCGTTTCGCGGCTGCTGGCCGATGCCCGTGAGAATGGCGTGGTGGAGATTACCATTAACCGTCCGGTGGCAAAGCATCCGAAGCTCTCCGAAAGGCTTCGTCAACATTTTAATCTACGCGATGCCGTGGTTGTAGACAGCAGCGCGGAGTACAAAACGACCTTGCGCAATGTAGGCGAGGCCGCGGCAGAGCTATTGCTCAGTATTCTGGATAACGATTGCACTATTGGTATCTCCTGGGGGCGTACCCTTTATCATATGGTTGATGCATTGTCCGAGACGACAACCAGCGGCGTGGAAGTGATCCAGATGCTGGGCAGTCTGGGCCAAGGTAATCCGCAGATCGATGGCCCAGATTTGGCGAGACGGATGGCCGAGAAGGTCAATGGCCGCTATCGGTACGTCCATGCACCCGCGGTGGTAGAGAATAGTGATCTGCGCGACCAATTGATGCAGCAGCCCCAAATTCGCCAAACGTTGGAGCAGATGGCCCATGCAGATATCTGCCTACTCAGCGTTGGTGCGCTGGCTGATGATAAATCCAGCCTCCAGCGTACCGGCTATTTGACCGCGCTTGAGCGGGAGCAGTATTTGGAGCAGGGCGCGGTTGGCCATCTGCTAGCCAAGATGATTGATATCAACGGCAACGAGATTGAGCGCTACAACCGGCGCGTTGTGGCCATCCCCTTTGGGTATCTTCAGCGGGCGGAGTGGTCCATTGGTGTTAGTGCCTCGGCCATGAAATCCGCCACGATTCTTGGAGCCATTCGAGGGAACTATATCAACACGCTCGTGATAGATGATGATGGCGCGAATCAGTTACTGCGTCTGGTAGAAGAGTAGCTGATGCAATTCTCTGCTGGAGGGCCACCACTGATAGTGAGAACCCCTGATAGGGAGAACTCCTGATAGAGATATATTGATATAATGATTAGGCGATACGTGATTCCGAAAGGACAAAACCAACCCATGACCCAAAACCCCTCACCCACGCCATCCGCCAATGGAAGCAACGGGTGGCAAGACGAAGCCCGCCGCGTCGCCCACGGCATCCGCAAGCGAGTTTTGGCCCTCACCATCGACCGCAACGGCTGCTACCTAAGTCAAGCCCTCTCATCGGCAGAGACGCTAGCCGTTCTCTATACCCATGTCATGAAGTTGGGATCAAGCCAAGCCCCTATGATTCCACCGCCCTTCCCAGGCGTCCCTGGCCCCGATAATATCGGCTACGTAACAGGCGCAGCTTACAACGGGCCACAAGAAGCAGAACTCGATCGGCTGCTCATTTCGCCGGCTCACTATGCTGTGGCGATTTATGCTGTGCTGGTCGAGACGGGGCGCATGGCGCAGGAGGGGCTGGATCAATTCAACACCAATGGCAGCACTGTCGAAATGATCGGGGCCGAACATTCGCCTGGTTTCGAGCTAACGACCGGCTCTTTTGGACAAGCGGTGAGCCAAGCCGGAGGCATCGCCATGGGGCGACGGCTTAAGAGACATACTGGTCGCGTTTTTGTCTTCATGTCCGACGGCGAGTTGGAGGAAGGTCAAACGTGGGAGGCGGTCCAGGCGCTGGCCCATCACAAACTGGACAATATCGTGGTCTATGTTGATGTCAATGGGCAGCAGTGCGATGGCTGGACTAAGGACATTATGAATATCGAACCGATCCAGGACCGGCTGGAGGCATTTGGTGCCCGCGTAATTTCGGTAGATGGGCATGATGTGGCCGCGCTGGCGGCAGCATCCGCACCTGCTAACGATGGCAAACCCCTCTTCATACTCGCCTATACGGATCCAGCCAAGGGAATGCCAATGCTGGATGCACGCAAGCCGAAGCTGCACTACGTTCGTCCCCATAGCAGCGACGAGTTGGAGCAATTCAAAGTTGTGCTACAAGAGATGGAGCAGCAATATGAAACAAGGGGGGCAGCCCGATGGAACTAATCAACCGCGTCCACGCCAATAACATTGTGGCTTGGGCCGCAGACAAACCAGAGGTAGTGGTTCTCACCGCGGACCTCACAGGCTCTACCGAAGTCGATCTCTTTCGGGACGAATTCCCAGGGCGCACCTTTTCGCTGGGCATGGCCGAGCAGAACCTAATCTCCTGGGCGGGTGGTCTGGCGCGGGAAGGCTTTACCCCCTTTGTCCACACTTTTAGCGTCTTTATGTACCGCCGCCCCTATGATCAGCTCCATATGTCGGTGGCTTATCCCAACCTGCGGGTGCGGCTCTTTGGCTTCTTGCCCGGAATCACCACCCCCGGCGGCGTGACCCACCAAGCCATCGACGACATCTCCACCCTGCGTGGCGTCCCCAACATGACGCTGCTGGAAGTGGGCGACGCCACCGACGTGGAATCAGTGTTGGATGTGGCCCAAGCGGTCAATGGCCCCGTCTATGTGCGCATGTTGAGGGGTGAACTGCCGCGGCTCTTTGACGCCAACGATCGGATGACTCTCAATCAGGCTCGCGTGTTGACTCAAGGCGATGATCTGCTGCTGCTATCATCGGGGATCTGCACAGAGGAAGCCATGCGCGCCACCCAAGTGCTGCAAGCCAAAGGCGTCTCCATCCAGCATATGCACATCACCACCCACAAACCCTTTGACGATCCAACCGTGCTGGAAGCTCTGTCCCAGACTAAGAAGGCCATCATCACTATGGAAAATCACACCGTCATGGGTGGTTTGGGGACCAACGTAGCCGAGATGATGGCCACCAACGGTATCGGTGGCAAGCCTCTCGTGCGCATGGGCCTACAGGACACCTACGCTCACGGCGCAAGCAAGCAGTACCTCATGAAGGAGTATAAGTTGGATGCTATCGCCTTGGTTCGGCAGGTAGAGGCTATGTTAGGTGAATCGTTTAACATCAGCGAAGCCGACTTGGCTGAGGTGCGGCTAGAGGCGACGACCTCGCTGAGTAAGGCCCAGTTAGAAGCTCTTTAGGCAGACTCAGAGTCCAACAATCCTTCGTAAATCAGGTAATCCCGTTTGGTGGATTGGAATTCAGACGTTCCCCCATTCAGAACAGCGATGGCATCTCGACAGGAGACGGTGAAGCAGCGCCGGTGACAAAAGTCGGTCCCGCCGGCGATGTGGGAGGTTGCCTGCACGTGGGGATGACGACGAAACCAAGCGTCGGATGGCGGCGGCTCTGGCGCAAAGACATCAAGGGCCGCAGCGATTTCGTTGGCCTGGATTCGCTCCCACAAGGGTTCTTGCTCAACTACAGCCATGCGCGTGGGCAAGACAAATAGGGAACCCTTGGGCAGAGCCGAAATCACTTCACGATTGATAATTTCCAGTGTTGTTGGCAGCGGTGGCAGACCGACCACAAAGACCTCGGAATGCTCAGCCAACTCAACCAGGGTTTCTGCACGCTTGGCACCGTATTGAGCCAAAACCTCATCAGAGAGAAATGGATCATAAGCCCGGATATCGCAATTGAAGCCTACGATCAGTTCGGCATAACGGCGGTTAATGCTGCCTAGACCCGCCAATCCCACGCGCCGACCGGTCAGATCTCCATAGACAAACCCAGGATTCTCCCAGAAGTGCTTCATCCAATCACCTTCGCGCACTAGGTAGAGCGACTCGGGGATATGGCGGATCAGGTTCAAGGTCATGGCCAGAGCAAACTCGGCCACAGATGGGGTCATGCTGCGAGATGTGTCAATGAGGGTAATGTTGTGTTCGTCCAGAAAGTCAAAATCGACCCACCCCGCAAAGCGGTTATCAAAGCAGCCTGAAAAGACCTGAAGTTGCTGGACCTGTTGCCAGTGTTCAGGCTGCATGGGCGGTCGATACCAGGAGCCGATCACACCCGCATCGGCTTGTTTAAGGTACTCGATATATGGCTCCAACGCGGCCTCTTCCTGGCCTCTCTTCATAGTGACCAAATCAACTTGGCCATGCTTATTCAGCAAATCCAGCCCTTCGCCGTGGTAGTTTCGGGCCATGTGTCTGTCTTCGTGTAGTATAACGGCGAATCGCATAATATGTTCCTCCTATGATGATTTTGTATGTGTGGGGAGATGTGGATCTTAACACCATCTTAGAGGAGGCCAAAACGGCTAGAATGATGAAGAACGCGATCGTGGCCAATTAGGTAGAGCCTGTTCTCTCAAGTGCGAATTTTTCCATAAGACCATCAACTCTTATAATAAGCTCGACGAAGTTTATTTACAAAAGCTTTCGGCTAATCAGTCGTCAGCTCGGTAGGAGCGACTCAATCCTTACAATCTGTTGATGAAAATCTCTTTCTAAAAGACTATATAGTCCAAGCAGGTTCGAGTGGAAGGTATATATGATATCTCTTGCAGCAATTACGTTAGGTGGTGGCGCCGTGTACGTGGGCTTACAATGGTATGATAGAGCGCGAGGTGTTAAGCGGAAACCATTGTACACCGTTCTACAAAATACGCCAGGTTCAGATGTAGAAACAGCGAGCGAAGACGAGTCCCATAGGGATATCTCCTTATCGACAAATTACCATATTGCCGGTGTAGATCTTGATAGAACGACAGCGATTGTTACACTGACTGCCACCACAGCCATAGTCCACATTGCATTAGCGCGCCCTCTTATGATATTGAATGGCATTGGATCCGTAGTACTTCTGATTCCGCACTACTTTGTTCCTGCGCTCGACGCTTATCGAAACCATACGCGAGATATTTTGATTGCTTATACAGTGGTGACATTTGCTGGTTTCTACATAGTAAAAGATGTCGCGAGTTGGTTCAGCCCAATTGGAATTGTCTGCAAACTTGTCGAGCTTGGTTTACTTACTCTGTTGTGGCATGAGCGGACTGACCATACTCGCTTGCTGGATGAGTTAGTCAAAACTATGCCAGCAACTGAACAAGCACAGCCTGCAGCATGAGCCTCGATGTAGATCACCCAAAAAGGCCCAGAATTTGATGTGCGCTCTTAATGGATTCCTGGGATTTTATACTTTCCAGCGTCGATTTTAGGCTGAGAAATCGCAAGCTAGTGATGGTAGATCCTTGGAATCTGATAAGATCCTTGATGTAAATGCTACATTCGCTCCACGTTTGATCCACGTTTGATCCACGCTAGACTGCTATACTTGAGCGTATAGAAGATCTGTAGCCCGTTGCCCCTCTAATCGGTCATTCGCAGTGCGGGGTGCCAACAGCGTGCCAAATGCCGCGCGCTCGTATTTACTCATTGAACGATTGCAATCTGCCCCTGAAAATAGGAGACGGATTTAGGTGGATTAGCAGGACTTTTTCTTCATCCTCCATGGTACATCTTGATCCTTATAAAACTACTGATATTTCGTTCGTACGTATTCTGGCTTACTAAAATTAAGGTAAAGACATGCTGACTCAAAATGTTCGTGGGTATGTAGATATGATCACAAAAAGATGTTCAAAACAACGGCCTCTTATCAGCTATTTAATACCGAAGAAATATGAAACCCGGTCGGCAAAGTGGGCAATTACAACTCTAGTAGCTAATGTGCGTCGCGAGCAAATACAACAGATCTCATCTCATAACCAGGAACAAGAAGATAATGATGCAGGCAAAACGGCCACCCAAATCTTAGCTCTTTCGGTTGTTTCCATGAGCCTTGCTGGCGTGGGTGCGTTAGGCTATCCTCTCCTTAGTTGGTGCAGTTTGCTTGGTGTCCTATACATTAGCCGATATGCGTTCGTAGATAGCCTTAATGTATTGATGAAAGAACGTAAAGTCGATGTCGATATGCTAAGCACCATCACGCGAGTGATGTTGATTGCCACGGGGAATTTCTTCTTTGCTGCCTGGGGTATCCTAAACTACGCCTTCAACCGCAAACTCTTAACAGTAATCAAATCGGATTCTAAAAAAAGCCTCATCGATGTATTTCGGCAACGACCCCGTTCTGTTTGGGTTCTTACCGATGGACTCGAGATAGAAATCCCGTTCGAAAACCTAAAGAGTGGTGATATTGTTGTTGTGGATGCTGGTGGTGTAGTCCCAGTTGACGGTTTCATTACAGAGGGAGCCGCCTCAATTGATCAACACGTCCTGACCGGAGAATCCCAGCCAGTCGAAAAGGAGATTGGGGACCAAGTTCTAGCCTTAACCGTTGTGTTGGCTGGCCGCATTTGTGTCCGTGTTGAAAAGACCGGTGAAGAAACTACTGCCGCACAGATTGCGCATATTTACAACCAGACTGCCGATATCAAATTAGATATGCAACTGAAAGTTGAAACCATGTCGAACCGTACAATTACACCGACACTGATTCTTAGCGGGTTATGTCTACCTATTTTAGGTTCTACTCAGGCTATAGGTATTCTTGCTGGCCATTTTAAGTACAAAGGGACAATTGTCTCATCTGTGGCGATCCTGAATATTCTGAATCTGGTTTCAAAAAAGGGGATTCTTGTTAAGGATGGGCGTACGTTTGAGTTGTTAAATCAAGTGGACACCGTCGTTTTTGATAAAACGGGGACATTAACACGGGAAGAGCCATACGTTGGATTTATATATACCTGTGATGGCTATAGCGAAGATGAGGTGCTCTCTCATGCCGCTACAGCCGAAATTAAACAGACCCATCCTATCGCTAAAGCGATTTTAAAGGAAGCGGATCGGAAAGCAATAAATATTCCCGAAATTGATGAAGCTGAATACGCTGTCGGCTTTGGAATAAAAGTGGAAGTAGATAGCCGATGTATCTATGTTGGTAGTGGTCGCTTTATGGAAATGGAGAAGCTTGCAATTCCCGCTAATTTGCTCCAGACTCAGACGAACAGCCACAACCAGGGATATTCACTTGTGTTTGTCGCAATCAATGACCAAGTCGTTGGCGCAATTGAACTGCACCCCACCTTACGTACGGGGGCTGAAACGATTGTGAAAGCTTTGAAAAAACATGGTATACAACAAACCTATATTATCTCTGGTGATCATGAAACGCCAACCAAAAAACTTGCCCAAGAGATTGGTATTGATCACTACTTTGCCGAAGCTCTGCCTGAACGTAAAGCCGAGTTAATTGAGCGACTTCAGCGCGAAGGCAAGAAGGTTTGCTATGTGGGGGATGGAATAAATGACGCCATTGCGCTGAAGAAAGCAACCGTTTCAATTTCACTGAGCGGTGCTACGACAGTAGCCATCGACACCGCTCAGGTTATCTTGATGGATGAAAACTTAAATCATCTATGCTATTTATTTGACATAAGCAAACAGCTTGACACCAATATCAAGAGAACATTCGCACTTGTTCTTGGTTCGAGCATTGTGACGATGGGGGGCGCTTTATTCCTCCATTTTGGGTTAGCTACCGCCTACATTTTGCCCCAACTTGGACTATTGGCTGGTATTGCGAACTCCATGTGGCCGTTGTTACAACATCGTCATGATGTTGCCAACAAGAAACAGGGTAATCAGGCAATTGGTCATATCGCGCCACAAGTACCCATTGTCCCTGTACTCAGCTCCGTTTCAAAACCGTAGGACTTAGACCATTTAACCAGAGAATTCACTTTCAAAAGCAAGGAGCAACAGTCATGACACAGGAAATAATAGTCGTATCGGGATTCAAAAGGTCAGGAACATCGCTTATGATGCATATTGTGCAGCAGCTTGGCATTCCTCTATTTTTTGATACAGACTATGAGCAGTTTCTAAAGGAACATCTCCCAGATACCTCCAATGCCTATTATTATGAGCATCCTGCCATTGTTGGCGTATTTGACGTCAAGCCAGATGACTTGAGGCAGTTGCAGGGATTTGCCGTCAAGGCATTTATCTTCGCATTAATGCAGTGGCCTGACAATCTCGATATTCCCATCAAGATTATTCTCATGAAGAGAGACTTGAACGATGTCATTCAGTCCATGCAGAAGTACAAAGAGCATCCCGATTGGGCGCAATTTCTTCGCAATAAAGAGCGTGCAGGTTATCGCGTATCAAGAGAAAACTTGGAAGAAGAGATTCAGCGCTTATCTGAATTTTCTTATGAAAAGGCCCGGCAAAAGTTTGAAGCCAGAGAAAAAAACGCAATACATGAGGTAGAATTTAGTCAGCTTTTGTATAACCCGTTTACTACAGTAAAAGGAGTGGCTGAATTTCTGTCAATTGATGTTAAGGATGACTCCATTGAAAAAATCATCCGGAATAACATCAGGAATATTGAGAGTACCACTGATACTGATATTGTCCTTTCATCCGCCTGATGAACTGTCGGAAGCCACCTACTGTCCGTCCCTACCATTGAAATCCGCCAGAATACTGAGCGCCCTTTAACGTGGTGCTTCCACAAACTGTCGCCAGCCACGGATATCATAACTACGCTCGCCGTTTTTGAAACGCTTCCGATCTTCTTCTTCTTTGGCCGCACGGGCTTCCGCTTTTTGGAGGATTTCATCCAAGCGGGATGGTCGGACTGTGATGGCACCATCTGCATCCATGACAACAATGTCGCCAGGGTGAATAATCGTACCGCCTATGCCCACAGGTATATTTAACTGACCAATCTCTGTCTTGGTTGCGCCGCGCACGCGAACAAATTGAGTCCAAATGGGTAACCCAAGCTCGACCAATTCCTCGTAGTCGCGCACGGCACCATTGGATAGAACGCCCGCCGCACCTGCCATCATCATCTGGGTCACCAACAGATCGCCGATAAGCGCGGATGCCTGAGACTCTGGCTGGGCTAATACAACAATGTCGCCTGGTTGGATCTGTTCTATACAAGCGTGAACCATTACGTTGTCCCCTTGACCACATAGGACGGTCCGTGCTTTTCCAGCAACGCGGCTTTTTGGGATAACCTGTATGAAGGGCAAGTCGATCAGCCCCTGGCGGCCCGAAGCCTCGTAAACAGTGGCGGTTCCGAGCTCGGCAAGGCGTGCAATTTTCTCGTTTTCGTTCATTTTCTGCGTTCTTTCTATTCTGTGCAATTTAACGACATTACATCATATCTACTACTGACATTTCCGGTCTACAATTCACTCACAACCCAGGGCACATGCCGCTGATGGGCTTCCGCAAATTTCACTTCCTGCTTGCCCGAAATGCGGCGTGCATGATTGCCGCGACGTGAGGCCAGCTCAGTATAATAATCAATCAGATATCCTTGTGCTGACATGACATTCATGGCCTTGATCTTCTTCTCCATAACGGGTGTAATATCGATAAAGGTGTTGGGCATGAACTCACATAGCTCGGGTTGATGTGGCTCAAACGAGTACCATTCTGGCGGGGTAATGCTCTTGAATGCACTGGCCACCCCAGCTCCGGATGCCAGCAGCCGCGCCCGCTGTACGCTGGTGTAAGCAACGGGATGGTCGGGGTTGAACGGATCAACCGCGGTGTGAGTGAGGATCGCATCCGGCTCGTCTTCACGAATAATACGTACCAACTCGTCCATGGCCTCATCGGTGATGACCAACGGGTAGTCGCCTAAGTCGAGGCAGCGAAAGTCGGCACCGACGTGGAATGCAGCCTCCTCGGCCATTTCGTGACGAATTCGCTTGACGTTCTCCACGGTTTGCTCTGGGTTATCACGCCAGAGGTTGCCCGATTCGCCTCGCTCGCCGTAGCTGAGAGCCAGTACCATTGCGCTACCTCCCTGTTCGACTGTCAGCGCAATGGTTCCGGCACTGCGCCAGAGGAAGTCGGCAGAGTGGGCACCCACGACTAGAAGTTTTTTGGGATCCATTGGTTCTCCAGAATCATTTTAGACCAATTTACAAAAATAAGTATACGCGGGGGAGGCATTTTCTTACACCTGTCATTTGAGTAGAGCCGCATTAGAGAATACTACCTCCTCGGTTTTATGGATAATTAATTTTATGTAATGGCCTTACGGCGGCGAGCCGTGGGTATGGAAACTCTTTACAGTTTGTAGGCCCCACGCTTGGCCTTTCTTGCGCTCCTCTTCTCCCCATTGAATTGTCTTCCAATCGGGGGCCAAAATCAAGCGGGCAGTGGTGTTGGCAATCTCTATTCGAGTGCCGCCCGGTTCGTAAACATAGAGGAAGAAGGTCTGTTGAATCGCATGCTTATGGGGACCAGTTTCGATGAAGACACCATTTTCCAGGCAGATATCAGCCGCCAGCAGTACTTCCTCGCGGCTGTTAACGGCGTAGGTGAAATGATGTAACCGCCCTGGGATACCGGTATGGTCCTCTGCGATGGCTAGGTCGTATGATTTGTTGTTGACGGCAAACCATAGCCCTTTGTCTGAACCATCATCAAAGGTAATCACTTCGGTCAAAGTAGCGCCCAGCACATTGGTGTGAAATTCTCGCATCCCGACCATATCTACCGCCAGCAAGTTTAGATGGTCCAGCCTGCGCACATTCATGCCACGACCAGGGAAACGAGCCGCCTGATTTTTGAGCGCAGGCTTATCTTCTTCCCTCGCCTCATACCACTCAGTTTCGTAGTAGATCTCTACATCATGGCCGTCGGGCGTCTGGAAGGTATAAGCTGGTCCGTGTCCGAGATCGCCGTCGGTCCAGCCATTGCCCAGGCCAGCCGCCTCAATGGCTTCGGCCCGCCGCTGTAATGCTTGTTGGCTGCGCGCTCGCCAGGCAAAATGGGCCAATCCAGAGTGCTTGGCCGCGGTCAACTTGAGGGTATGGTGTTCATAATCATCGTAGGCCCGCAGGTAGACCGAATCGCCTTGCTTGGCTGAAACGCTCATCCCCAAAATTTGGGTGAAAAATTCAAGGCTTTCAGTGGGCTTGGGCGTCAATAACTCGACGTGGGCGAGATGGGCAATATCCCAAATCGGTTCGGTTTCCATAGATTCATTCTCCATGCTTAAATGCTCAATTGAACAGGATCTCGTATGGTTGACAGTGTTATCGCAGGAGCAAGCTAAATTGCGCCCACTATGTTGATTGACTGACAAAACGTGAAAAAACGCGTCTATCTATATAGGCGAAATTTGGGCTTATTGCATTGGCGGAAGATGACGCAAAGCATCCAAAGAGCCGAACAACTGGCTCATGCAAACGGAAAGGAAGGCTGGAAGATTCCGCAGCAAAATGCGGCGGCTACGGTCTGTTCAGATTCAATTCCGTCAGACTCGCTCACCAGAGGGTGTTACTTCGGTGCAGCAGATGCAATCACGTTTATGGAAATAGCTGTTGTGCTGAGTCAGTCCCTTTCTAGTTGAATCGAAGACAGACCTATAAGCTTGATTGACACTTAGCCTGCACAGGTGCAATGGGCATCTTCGCACACGCAAAATCTATTACTGGACAAAACTCCGAGGCGATCGTATTCAGAATCCCGCCACTATCTTCTCAATCTCCTCATCCTGCAATCGCACATACGGATTCTTCTCGATCAGCGCGTTAAACTCAGATGTGAAGCAGAGGTCAAAGCCGGGTTGTACGTCGTGCCGTGACCAGGGTTCGAATGATGGTTCGCAGATCACAGTTGGATCAAAGAGCCAGCCCAAATCGTAGACCAGTTCGGGATGACGGCCCAGGAAGACGAGCTTGCCCCGATACGCCCCTTGCACCTGGAAGACGTTGGGTACAACCTTGTCGATGGTCCAACCCTGCGCTGCAAAGGCTCCCCGCGCTTTGATTTCCAGAATCTTGGGGTCAATGCCCAGGCGCAGATTACAGTGCAGATGGATAATGTCGGGATCCATAATCAGGTTGAGCGTATCTTTCCAGTGACGGGACGCAAAGTAATTGTCAAGCTGCTCTTCTTCGGTCGGCCCGATTGCCTGAAAGGGGAACTGGGCGTAGAACTCATCCATGTAGCTCTTGCCCCAGGAGAGGGCATTCTGTCCCTGCTCGGCCTTTTCGACAGGCATGGGTTCCAAGATAGCATTCCTATCGAAACGGAAGAAGAGATCAAAGTGGGGCTTGCCTTTGGGATGAATATTGTGCAGTGCACCAAGCTCGGTTTCGGGCTTGGGCGTCAGGTAGTCGATACAACGTACCAACTCCTGACCTCGGGCCGCAAAGAACCCTTCCACAATTGGCACTAGCGAATCAGGATGGATAGAAGTGCTTAGGTAGATGTGGGAATGCCAGATCTCCTCACTTGGGTTGTCCAGGTGATGGTTTAGAAAATTGTTCCAATGCTCAGAGTGGAAGTAGTCGCTGATGCCAGCCACAAGCTGAGTACGGTTGACTTCTCGCTCAAGTACAGCCATTGTTATTCCTCCCTTGAAGTTCCATGAATCTCAATGATTTCAATTCAATTGGTCAGTAGACTACAATGATGCTCGCTGATGTCATTTCGAGGAGGAACGACGAGAAATCTTTCTCTGGTCAGCTGTCCAAGATTTCTACATACACATTGTCGAAATAACAGATTGCGATCTGATTATAGCCTAACCGACTGACCCGTTTGAACACTCTGCTCGATGGCAATGGCGGTTTCCAGAGCCGCAATCCCATCTTCAATCATGGGCAGATCGTTGGCTCCCTCACCGTTCCCCAGAAGGCTATCCACAAACGCTTCGATACATCCATAGTAGCCGTTGAGGAAAAAGGTATGCATGTCAAAGCGGCTCACGTTCATGTAGTTGGGAATCGCTAGCTCAGCCGGTCGCGGGATCTCTTTCATGGTTTGGGTATTGCCCTCGCGGATAGTCTCCAGAGGGGGCTTCTGCCAAGTCCAGTCACGGGCATTATCCACGCTAAAGACATTGCGGTCGCCGATGACCTCGGCATAAAGCTGTCCTTTGGAAGCCCACAGGCCCAACGAACTGAGGACCAGTGAAGCAACTGTCCGCTTCCCTGTCGCACCGTGTCCAAGTGCACCATCTCTAAGTACACCACCCCCAAGCGTAGCGTTGACGGCGATAGAGACCTGACCATCTTCTTTCTCAAAGTGGGTTGCGTAGACTTCCCGAAAGGGCCCAAAGAGCCATCTAGCTAGATCAAAAATGTGGATCGACCCAACCCGCAACAGGTCAGAAGTCTTAGGCCGATAGCCAGCCACAAAGCGCGAATGGAAAAGCGATGGCTCGCCAAACCCAACTGACTTTATCGCCTCCTGCATCTTCTGGAAGACGGGGTTAAAGCGCATCATGAAGCCCACTGAGACCTGCCGTTTTGCTTTGGCTGCGGCGGCCTTTACCCGCTTAGCCTGGTCTAGCTCGGTCGCAAGCGGTTTTTCGGTAAAGACGTGTAGACCGGCCTCTAAGCACTCGATGGTTAACTCCGCCTGCACCCATGGAAAGGCGACAACAATGGCTGCATCCGCCTTGACCGTGCTGAGCATATGGCTGGCCTCAGTAAACGCGGGTGCAGCGAGCCGTTTGGCGGCCAGATTCGCCCGATTTGTGTCACGGTCGCAGCAGCCAACTACGTCGATTCGGTCGTTGAATATTAATGCAGGGTGAATGACGTTGGTGGCATGTTCGCCTGCCCCAATTACAGCGAGTCGTAGTCGTTTCTCAGTCATGATCTACCTCTTGACAGCTCCGGTTCGTATTTGGGTTAGGCGGTTAACACTATGTTGGTGAATTAGTGCAGGGAGGTGAAAGTCGGTCATTGGGTGCTTGGTTCTAACTAGGGTTGAGTAGAATCAGTAATACCTGAGGGAAACGATGGTAGCTATTGTAGCGGAGATTGTTCCCATGACCAAACCGAAGGGCAGAGCCAGAGATGGGACCTATTCATTTATGTTAACAGGCACGGTGTGCCATAGTGGACCCACGATCTTCAAATCTGTAGGGCAAATGCACCACATCTGCTTGATGTTTTCGTTCTGTTTGCTGAGAGAGGAATAGCTCGGCTGTTTTTACACCCAATTCATATGCTGGTGCTACAATGCTGGTAATTGGTGGCGTGGTACGCTGTGCAAGGGCCAAGTAATCAAATGTGACGATAGATAATTCTTGCGGTACCTTGACTTGGAATTGTGTAATGTAATCAATGACACCGCGGGCGATGATGTCGTTCATTGCAAATATGGCTGTGGGTGGTTTGGCCAACGTCATGAGCTTTTCCATGGCCGCAAAGCTTTCCGCAGGCAGGGATTCGACCTCGCTGACTAAGTCGTTGCGAATAGGAATATTGCCGTCAGTCATTGCCTCTTGAAACCCTGCCCAGCGCTGCTTACCACGTCCAAGTGAAAAGTAAGAGCCAATATAAGCAATATTCCGGTGGTTTAAGTCAATAAGATGTTGGGTTAGATCCCGGGCCATCTGTCGCCCAATGTGGGTCACACTACTGATGCGCGTTGATTCAATATCGTGACCGCTTATAATCGTGGGAATGCCTTCCTGAACGAGTTGCTCCAACTGGTCAACAAGTTTAAGCGTTACACCGTATTGGGCGGGAACCAGGATATAACCGCAAGCACCCAGGCGGCGCAATTGATCAACTCGTTGAAGAGTCTTTTCGCTCTCACCGTCGGTACTAGAGATAATCGGCACAAAACCGGCTTCGGTCAGTTTATCTTCAATGCCACGGGTGATGTTGGCAACAATTGGGACCCGGATATCTGAAATGAGTAACCCCACATTGAATGTCCTGCCGCTGGATAGCCCCTTGCCAAAGACGTTGGGCTGATAGTCGAGAGATTTGGCTGCAGCTACTACGCGTTCATAGGTGTCGGGCTTTACTTTATCAGGCCAATTGAAGGCATTCGAGACCGTGGCGGTCGAAACTTTCGCTAAGTTCGCAACGTCATGAATGGTTGTCATTTTTAAGCTGTTTTTGACATATACGAGTCGTCATGATGCTATCGAAGCCTCGGTTAAAACGTTTTAAGTTTAGCAAGAATTTCCGATATCTTCAAATAGGTTCTCATTTGGCTCAAAAAATCGTTTGTCGAGCATATAGAGAATCGTGTTCGGTAATGTCCATATTGTATCTCTCCGCTCTATTATGCCAGAATGTAGCCATCGTTTCACGAACCGCCGTTGGTTGTCGTCGGCAACCCTTCACCTGTCCATTCATCCATAGAGCCGTCATAGACTGCAACGTTTTCATTACCAGCCATCAGATGTCCCATCGCATTGACCGTAGCCGCGATTCCTCCACCACAATAGGTAATGATGCGCTCATGCTGGGCTTCATTTTGCAGGCGGGTCATAATCTGATCGTTAGGTAAAAACGAGGTCATTTCGTTCATAAGATCCATACAAGGGAGCAGCGAAGAACCGGTGATGTGAGCCTTGTCATAGACTTGTTGGGTCAATGTATTGACAGTGCAGATGCTGTCATCATTCATGGCAGCTTGAACTTCATCTTTGCTGGCTAGTCGATTCGGTCGAAGACTACATTGAAATTCGGTCGGCTCATATTCATGTCCACCTTGTACAACGGCACCACCGGCTTCCTTCCATGCCGCAAGACCGCCATTGAGAACACGTACATTGTTGTGACCTGCGTAGTGGAGTATCCACCAAGCGCGAGTTGCCGATGGCAACATATCGAATGTATAAAATATTACCTCCGACATCTCATTTATGCCAATGTTGCCAATCTGAGTAGCGAGCTCTGTCTCAGGCAACATCATATACATGTAGTCATTACTTGAATCGGAAAATTTTTGGTGATCAAAAAAGGCCGCGCCGGGAATATGGCCCTGTTGGTACTCTTCATAGGCCGACAGCTCGGATTCCTTGCGGAAAAAGAGTATAGTGGCATCATAAATGCGGATAGTGGGATCATCTATTTTGGTCAGCAATTCTTTCGCATCAATTAACATTTTGTCTCGATTCATGTTTAATCTCCTGTATCGTTTCTTCTTTGACTTCATACTGGCACTACGCTCTGCCATACTGCGGTCGTTTTCAAACGGAGCTGAGTATAAAACTGCGCAGGGAACTCACTAAATTGTAATGGTGAAATAGGTAGCCGTTTGGGCTATTCCTTGCCCCACCAACAACGATTCGCCCTTTATAAAATTGTGCTATTTATCTTCGTAGGAAAAAGCCTCTTCCAACGGCACGTCGAATACGCGTGCGATCCGAAAGGCTAATTCTAATGATGGGGAATATTTATCTTTTTCCATGGCGATAATGGTTTGGCGGGTCACGCCGACTGCTTTGGCCAGATCTTTCTGGGTCATCTCGCCATGCAGAAAGCGTAATGTGCGAATGTTATTGCAAATTTTCCCCTTTGGTACACTTAAACCGCTCATTTTAGACCCCTCTCCGATAGAGGCAGAGCTGGGTCACATAGCCTGTAATCCCGGCCCCAAAAAGAGAGTAGACAATAAGATTAAACATAATCAATGGCGATAGGTCCATTGCTAGCGTAATCATGGCGACCACAAAGCCAATCCCAAAAACGATAAAAGAGAAGCGGTCTGCCTTCAATTCGATTAAGCGGTCTCGCTCATCTGCTAGATCGGGTTCTTCCTCCTGCATGACGATAGCCTGAATGATGGTGACGAGGATGCTTGCAATGATGCTCAAGACAATTTGCACACCGAGCACGATTAAGACAGTGGTTCCCCAAAAGCTGGAGATGATTGTTGAATCGAAGCCCTCCTGCTGGATCTGCTGGAAGATATAGAAGGTGTACAGCCCCGCGCCCAACAAAGCACTAATCAGATAAGCGATTACTCGGCTTTCTTGATAGGACATAATTCTCTCACTTTGGTTATTTACCGATGATAGGTAATATATTTCGTACTCATTGTAATTTATTTTTGACTCGGTGTCAAGAGTATTTTACATCGATGCTGGGCTTTGCCTTAATAACTCTCTTAATGGCACTCGAGACCGTAGTGGTGAAAACGCGAGCCCGAGGGCTTGAGTGTGAAAAGTCGCTCAATTTGAGTCAGGATTTTAGTAATCGACGAGCGAATTGTGAAAATGCTGAAAATCAGCGTTCCATTTTCTTTGTCCTGAGGGAACCTCGATAGTTTTGATTTATCCTATATGTTCGTTATTTTTGCGCTATTTTGACAAATAGAACGGCCTATGATACTTTTAGTGAGCCAACTTGTTAAAACGTTTTAATTTATGATTTTGATTCTTGCGATAGCTTCGCAATCCTCAAATAGTGCCCTTACGAATCAGGATCAAATAAAACCCGAAACTTTGAACTTGTCATCTCGGGTACCCGAGAGATCTTTCATTAGGTTTTATTGAATTCTTGTTTCTTTGTGGCTTAGATTTCATTCCCCTCTAAATCTGAGAAGATACCAATAAATGATACGCTTAATCATATCCAGATTTTTGTCCACTATACCCCTTCTCTTCGTTATCTCCATTTTGGCGTTTAGCATGGTACACCTGATGCCGGGTAGCATCGCATCCATCATTTTGGATGCAGGGGCAACGACCGAGGCAATCGCCGAGTTGGAGGCCGAGATGGGGCTGGATCGGCCATTCTTCGTGCAATATTTCGATTGGCTCGGCAACGCGCTTCAAGGTGATTTTGGCCGTTCGCTCTTTTTCTCTGCGCCAGTTACTACCTTAGTGGTACAGTCATGGCCTGTTACGGCCTCGATAGTCCTAGGGGGAATGGTGGTTGGGATTTCGCTTGGTCTATTTCTGGGCGTAGTTGCCGGTTTGCAGCCCGGCAGTTGGCTGGACCGCATCTCGACTGTCGGCGCATCGGTTGGGGTGGCACTACCTTCCTTCTGGCTGGCCCTGATGTTGGCCATTTTGTTAGCCGTGCGCTACAAGATCTTTCCTGTTCTCGGTTACACTCCATTTGTGGAAGCCCCGTTAGAGTGGCTTCGTAGCATTGGCCTCTCCAGTTTGGCATTAGGGATACCCTCGGCTGCGCTTATCGCTCGGCAAATGCGCAGTTCTATGGCCAATGTGTTGCAATCATCCTATATTCGCGCCCAACGCGCGATGGGGCTAGGGCGTTGGCAAATCGTGTCGCGCCACGCCCTGAAAAATGCTATGATTCCTGTGGTTACCGTTATTGGTTTCCGATTGGCCGTTGTAGTTGGGCAAGCTTTTATTGTGGAAAATGTCTTTGTCTTGCCGGGGCTTGGGCGGCAGCTTGCCACCGCAGTACAGCAGCAGGACATCATTTTTGTTCAGGGAGGCGTCATTCTAGTTGCCGCCTTTATTGTCTTTGCCAATATGTTTATCGATATCCTCTATGGGTTCTTGAACCCAAAGGTGCGGGTTAGTTAAAAATGGCAGCAACAACTCAAGAAACATCACTCTCTAATTTTGGTCGGTTTTGGCAACGCTTTCGTACCGAACGGTTGGCAATTCTCTCCGCCCTGTTCCTGCTATTTCTGGTCTTTGTTGCTATCTTCCGCGACCAGTTAATGCCATTTGGCAAGGACCAAGCTGACTTCTTTAGCACATTCTGCCAACCCTCATTTATGTCTAATGCTGATGTTGTCACATGTATGAATCCCGAGGAACACCTGCTGGGTACGGATGACCTAGGCCGTGACGCCTATTCACGTCTCGTTTACGGTGCACGGATCTCCATGCAGGCATCGCTGCTTGGTGTGGCCATTGCAATTGTGCTTGGCCTGCCCATTGGTTTGCTCGCCGGCTTTATTGGTGGCCGGTTTGACCGTGCCGTGATGTGGGTAGTGGACATTGTCTTTTCCCTCCCAGGTATTTTGATTGCGTTTGGTGTTATTGCTGTTCTCGGCAATGGACTACTCAACGCCATGATAGCAGTTGGCGTTACGCTCTCCACCCGCTTTGCGCGCCTGGCTAGGGGCGTTGTGCTGGCGGAACGTGAAGAACTTTATGTAGATGGAGCAAGGGTTGGCGGACTCTCCATTAGTACGATTGTCTTCAAGCACATATTGCCGAATATTGCCCCGCCACTAATCGTGCAAACATCGTTGCTCTTTGGTGCTGTGATTTTGATTGAGGCAGGACTGAGCTTCTTAGGGGTTGGTGTTCCCATCAGCGAACCGAGTTGGGGGCGTATGCTGGCTGAATCTCGTGCCGTGTTGACAACCAACCCATTCCTGTCTGTCCCACCAGGCTTAGCCATTGCCCTAACTGTTTTGGCATGGAACATCCTCGGCGATGGGCTGCGGGATGCGCTGGGGCGTGACATCAGCAGCAATCAGCTCTCCACCGTTGCGCGACTGCAATCAAAGACAGCTGGTGATGCAATGTCAACGGAGCGATCCGCCATTGCAGACGAATCAGCCCTAGCCCTTGCTCACATTGAGGTTCGCTTTCCTTCGCCCCGTGGGGCAGATGTGACGATCCTCAACGATGTCTCACTGGCCGTACCGCCTGGGGCTACCCTGGGGATTGTAGGCGAATCAGGTTCAGGGAAGAGCATGTCTGTGATGGCAGCAATGGGAATCGTTCCTGCACCTGGACAGGTAACTGCGGGACACATTTACCTTAATGGCCGTGACCTAACAAACCTTTCCGAGCATGAGCTGCAGAAAGTGCGCGGCAAAGATATCGCCATGATCTTTCAAGAGCCAGTCGCCTCGCTCAATCCAGCATTGACGGTGGGTCAGCAGCTGATCCAGCCAATCCAGCTTCACAAAGGTGTCAGTAAATCCGAAGCTTGGGCAAAAGCTGCCGAGCTACTGCGTTTGGTGCAGGTCCCCGATCCGGAGCGGCGCATGCATGAGTATCCTCATCAATTTTCGGGTGGAATGGCGCAGCGCGTCGGCATCGCACGTGCGCTATCTTGCGAGCCGAGCGTGCTGATTGCTGATGAGCCGACTACCGCCTTGGACGTGACGGTACAGGGTCAAGTCATCGACTTGCTCAGGGATTTGCAGGAACAGTTGGGGCTTGCTATTGTCTTTATTACCCATGATCTGGGGGTGGTCGCCGAGGTAGCCGATGAGGTGGCCGTCATGTACGCGGGTGAGGTGGTGGAGACAGGTACTGTGCGCGAGGTCTTCGAGGCGCCCAAGCATCCCTATACCAAAGCGCTTCTAGAGACGCTACCCCACCATGGGCGTGCTGAAGGTCGGCTACCTGTGATTGATGGGTTGGTGCCACCACCATCTGCATGGCCCAGCGGATGCCGCTTCCACCCACGATGTAAGTTTGCTACGGATGTCTGCTCAGCCGAAGGACAGCTGCCGATGGTGCAAGTCAACGGAGCCACCCGGGGCAATGGGACAGAGCACTTTAGCCGATGTGCGCGGGTTGAAGAGATTGCGTTGGAGGCAACAGGATAATAGCTTCAATCCCAGCCAATAGAACAGAAGCCGCCCAGATATGTGAAATTCGAGATCTATAGTTTTTAAGAAAAAGATTTTCCAACCGCCCCCTGAGCGTGTCGAAGGGTAAGGGCGGAAAATCTTTTTCTTGATGTCTATATGATAGGCCGATACATCAGGGCGGTATACGAATCAACGCCAAAGGATAGCCTATGCTGCCTGACTTTCTCGACATCGTTCATGCTTCAGAACGTTTATTATCTGCGCAATGCCGTGAGTCGATTCAAATTACCGATGTACAACAGATTAGCGAACCGGAACGGCGCAATTTGCTTTTGCGGCTCACCCTGGCCCCCAACACCTCCTTACCTACGCACCTGATTGTTAAGCAAGTGGTTGCCACACTGTACAATCCTGATGCTCTGGAATCATGGGATACTCAACGTTTTTATTGCGATTGGCTTGGTGCTCAATTTCTTAGTGAGCTGCCCAATAACCCAAACCATGGTCCACGTTTTTTTGGCGGTCATCGGGTACAGGGTTTTATTATTCTGGAAGATCTGGGCAGTAATCATCAAAGTTTAGTCGAGCCGCTGCTGGAAGGTGATGCTTCCACTGCTACAGCTGTACTCATACAATTTGCCCAACGATTAGGTCAAATGCATGCCGACACCCTTGGCATGGATAATGAGTTTACAAAGCTTCGGCAGGAACTGGATCCTGAAATGGCCTTTCCTTCGACTAGTTCTGTGTTTGGGCAACTACCGATTACCAAGATTTTAGAGAACCTGACAATTTTAGGTTGTGAAGTCGAGCAAAACTGCCAAGAGGAAATCCGCAGAATTAACCAGATTGTCGCTAATCCAGGCCCTTTTACTGCTTACATCCATCAAGATGCTTGCCCCGATAATTTCGTGCTTCATGAAAGCGGATTGCGAATCATTGACTTTGAGTGTGGGGGGATGGGCCACGCCTTAATTGATATTCTATATGCACGTATACCGTTTCCGAGTTGTTGGTGCTGCAATCGAATCCCCAGTGACTTAGTGCGCAAAATGGAAGAAGCATATCGCACTGCGTTATCCAAAACCTGCGTTGCGGCACGGGATGAAGGTCGCTTTTACAAAGAGCTAACGATGCTCTGTGGGTATTTGATGCTCCATATGTTTCAATTTGATGTGGAAAATTTGCTGGAAGAAGATGAGGCCTGGGGAATAGCCACCATACGATCTCGGGTTTTGAGTCGCCTTGATGCGTTTGTCGAAGCTAGCAACGAATTTGGACACCTACCAGCTCTCCAAATGCTCGCTACCCAACTGACCGGACGCCTCCGTGCTCAGTGGCCAGAGAGCGAACCGTTGCCTCTCTATCCAGTATTTTGCAGGTAGGATATGGGGTTACCGGTTAGCTCTCTTCTGCAAAGCTTGCCCATTCATCCATCTGCTCCTCGATCTGGGCTTGCACCTGAGTATATGCTTCACCTAACCGTTGGATTTTGCTCAGATCCTGGGCATCGGTCGCGACTTGGAGTTGTTCTTCTATTGTGACCAATTTGGCTTCGAGCTGATGTATCTTCTCTTCCATCTCTTCTAGCTGTTTGGCCCGTTTACGGGCTTCATTTTGGCTTTTGCGGTCGGGTCGCTGTTGTTCCCGGTATTGGCTGCGTTGATCGCTTTTGGTTTCTTTAGCCTTCTCCGCTATCCGCTCTTTTGCGGCGACAAATTCAACGTAAGAGCCTTCAAAGATCTGCAGTTGATTGTTGCGTAGCTCCCATATTTGGGTAGCCAAACGGTCAATTAAGTAGCGATCATGGGAGACAAGCAGGATGGTGCCATCAAACCGCTCTAAGACGGATTGTAGCACCTCTTGAGCCGGAATATCTAAGTGGTTGGTTGGCTCATCTAAAAGCAAGAAATTTGCTCCTTCTAACGCCAAAATGGCCAACGCCAATCTGCCCCGCTCGCCACCACTTAGTAGAGAGACGGGTTTATAGACGTCATCATTGCGAAAGAGATAGCGAGCGAGATAGTTGCGGGCTTCACCCAAATCCATATGTTTATGATGAAGCAGCTCATCAAGCACGGTATTTTCCAAATTAAGGGAATCATGAGCCTGGGCAAAGTAACCGACCTGTAAACTAGCTCCCAAACGGACTTCACCACTTAACGGATCATGCTTTTCCAGAACCGTGCGTAGAAATGTGGTTTTCCCCGATCCGTTGGGACCAATGAGCGCCGCACATTCTTGGCGGTGTAGCGTCATGGCTTCTGTGCGAAAGAGCAGCGTATCTGGATAGCCAATTTCCAACTCACTGGTGCGCAAAACCAAATCGCCACTTCTGCCCCGGGTTGCTAAATCCATATGTAGTTCTGGGGGGCGGCTGACAGGACTTGGCAGTGCCTTAATGCGCTGCTCTAACTCCATAACGTTCCAGCGGCTCTGGGGAATATTGATCTGATTGGTAATCTCGCTCCATTTGTTGTTAATGAGGAGCTGAATGCCACCGATTTCAGCCGCTTTTACCTGGCGTACCAGGCGACGCATTCGACCTACGGCCTGATCTCGAGTGCTGTCTCGGGCAATGTTGCGCTTAATATAGTCAAGCTCTTTTAAGAACGTTTCTTGAACGGTCTCAAACTCGCTTTGGCGACGCTCCCAACGTTCATGGCGTTGGGTAACGTAGGCCGAATAATTTCCCCGATACTCTTCAACGCCGCCCCTACTCATCTCCCAGATACGGTTGACGACCTTATCGAGAAAATAGCGATCATGGCTGACAATCAGAATGGCTCCATCCCACGTGCGCAATGTATTTTCCAACCATTCGATGGCATCTACATCCAGATGATTGGTTGGCTCGTCCAGTACCAGCAGGTCAGGACCTTCTAAGAGTAATCTGGCCAATAAGGCTCGGGTTTTCTGGCCCCCACTTAGATGAGCAAGTGGAGAATCCCAACTCCCCTTGGGAAAGCCAAGCCCTTGGAGAACCTGACCGATCCGAACCTCATACTCATATCCGCCGTCTGCCTCAAAAGCTTCCTGCAATCGACTGTATTCGGCAAAAATTGACTCATCTGCCTGACCCCCGGCCATCTCCTCTTGGAGGGATTGAAGATGCTTCTCCTGTTTGCGTAGTTCGCTAAAGACTGACAGCATCTCCTGGAAGATGGAATTGTCGCGTCCATCAAATGCGGCCATTGCTTCTTGGTGGAGATACCCAACTCGAGTATCCCGCGCCAAACGAACGGTTCCGGAGGCAGGGCTCTCTAGCCCCATAATGATGCGAAGAAAGGTGGTCTTTCCAATGCCATTTGGGCCAACGAGTCCCACCTTTCCCTCATTAGGAATGGTTCCCGAAATACCTGTAAAGACATCAAAATCACCGAATGATTGGCTTAGATTCTGGATTGTTAGTAGAGACATAGATTCTATTTTACCTAAAGCTTATCTGATCCCCAAGCAAGTAGGGAAGACGATGGTAAAAACTTTGTGAATTATTTCTCAGACAACGCCTGAATTGCCCAGCCTTAGGCTGTATGGTAAACTTTGTAACCGGTTCAGAAATCGTAATTATACCCTGCTTTATTTGAAAACATGAGCTTCGTTTCCTGACCAAAAAGTGGAAAATGTCCGCTTTCAAATTAACCGCATTACATCCATGATCAGAAAAAGCTTGCCCTCATGAAGAAGGCCATCCTCTTCTTTTTGGAATCTTCAAGAGCGGATTGGGCAAGAGCCGGAACGAGGCTTTTCTGGCGAATTATAG
The DNA here is from genome assembly GCA_039028975.1 of Chloroflexota bacterium. Classification (GTDB taxonomy): domain Bacteria; phylum Chloroflexota; class Anaerolineae; order Caldilineales; family Caldilineaceae; genus JAHBNG01. Next base: position 19,131 of record JBCCHB010000038.1, on the reverse strand, counting down.
TAACAATAAACAAAATACCCATCGAAAAATTTCGGAGGTTTACTATGAACTTCAGTAGGCGAAACTCATTCGTCATCCTGCTGCTTATCCTCGTGCTTTCCCTTGTTTTAACCGGATGTACTCCAGACGCTAATGCCGCCATTATTTCACCTCGATTGGGTCAGGTTGAAGCAACAGCAACGGCTCAGCCTCTAGTAGGACCGGTTGAAGAAGTTGAGGAAGTGGCACCGCCTACTTTGGCTGAATTGTCCACTGAAGAGATACGGGCCGGGCTTCCAGAAGAGATTGCTTCTTTAATGGATAGTGTGGATCCAGCCAATGGTCCCATCTTGGCACTAGCGAATGCATGCCAGGGATGCCACATTAACGAGGATCCAAATGCGCAATTAGCTGGTCCGAATTGGATTGGTTTGGGCGATCGCTCAGTTCTTCGAGCCATAGATTTAGAGAAGGATGGCCCTGCCGCTTATTTGTACGAGAGCATCATTGACCCAAATACCTACATTGTAGACGGTTACCAGGGAAATCAGATGCCAGCAACCTATTTGGAAACGTTGTCGGATGAAGATCTTGCTACCCTGATCGTCTATATTCTTTCACAATAGAGCGAATTGAGTTTGAACGTTTAGCCCTAACAAATGACCGAGTTCGTTAGCCCTCGGTCATTAAAATAGAGTCACAGACTCCCCCTCTAGATGTGCTTCCTGCAACTTTCATGCTATAATTAACAGATGGCGTATCAACGGTCCCCCCAAGGCGTGACGGAAAGACGCTGTACCAACTGCGGTACCCGCGTGGCACGTGATGCGGAAACATGTTTTATGTGCGGCCATGATCTGCGTATTCGGCCGAAACGTAAGCAACGAGTTTCGTGGCTTGATGCTCTTCTTGTTCTTGCCGTAATTGGCGTATTGGGATTCTGGTGGCAAGCTGGTGCGAGACCGGCCCAGGAGGTATCGGTAGAGCCAGCTCAGCCTGTCCTCCCAGAGAACATACCCGTACTAGATCCAACAAGTACAACCACCGCCACCCCTGTGCCAACCGCAACGCCTACATTGACGCCCCCGAAAGAAATTATGCTAACCCATGAGGTAAGGCAGGGTGAGAATCTGTTAGCAATTTCAGGTTTTTATGGCGTTACTGTTCAGCAGATTCAACAGGCGAACGATCTGAGTGATGAGTTGATTCGGGTTGGTGATATATTAAAAATACCTGTTCTTCGCGAGTCGGATATAGGCGCTGAAATCGAGACATCTGTCGACTCGAATTTCACGTATGCGGTTCGCGATGGCGATACGGTTATCTCGATTGCCGACCAGTTCGGCAGCACGGTCAATGACATTTTAGGGGCTAACAATTTAGGCGCAAATGCTATTATCCGCCCAGGAGATCGCCTAATCATCCCAGTACGTAACGTGCCTGATGATGTATTGCAAGTTTCCGCTGGGCAAGACCCTGACAACATAGAAGTCGATGGACCTGACTCTGGAAGCGAGGATTCTGGTTCGGGTACGCGAATCTACATTCAACCTAGGTTACTAGGGCCACCAGATCAGGCAACGCTATCTCGTAGCGAATCAATTCTTTTAAGATGGGCTAGCGTAGACATATTAGAGCCGAATGAATGGTACGTAATCCAGATCAATCCATCCGCTGGCTCTGCCCAGCTCTTCTTTCCGATATGGACCAAAACAAACAGCCACAGGCTATTTCCTGAACAAGCGCCGCCAGAAGGTAGTTCTGCTGCTTATTCCTGGCAGATTTCTGTGATACAGGTATCTAGACGCGCAGACGGGAGTCTTGAATTAATCGCTACCAGCCCCCCAAGTGGTACCCGCTCGTTTACTTGGCAATAAGCGTTGTTACGCAAAAAAACGATACTATAGTCATTAGTCATTCAGAAAATGATTTTCCTCAGTGGATTCTACGAATTTCTTTATTAGAATCCGTTTAGACTGTTGAACGCGAAGTCGGCGCTATGCGTCAATCATACCGGAAAGCGATTATCTGGATATCTGTAGGTCATTACTAACGACACTTTAATCCTCATAGTACCATGTCAAATTTAGATTTAAGGAGAAAATTAAATGACAAATAAACCACTGAGTCGCCGAAAATTTTTGGCCCTGTCTGGGGTAGCCGGTGCATCTATGGCTCTACTCGCCGCCTGTCCGGCACCCGCCGGCGCTCCTGCTGGGGGGGGCGGTGCTGCAGCAGAAGATACCGCTATTGAATTTCTGGCATGGGGTGATGTAGCTGATGATCCCGCATGGTCCACACTTGTTGATAACTTTAATGGCCAAGGTCAAGGGATAACGGTCAGTGCAACGGGCGTTCCTGATCCTGGTAGCAACTTCTATACCAAACTTCAAACCATGGTTGCTGGTGGCACACCGCCCCATATTGCTTCCTTCCAAGGTTGGGAATGGCAAACCTATGCGGACCGGGATCTGCTGGCACCGATTGATGAGTGGGTTGCTGATGCTGGGCTGGACAACATTTACCCTGAAACTAACACCATCGAGGTGAGCACCAAGCGTAACGGTAGTCGCTACCTCATACCCCTACAAATGGCGACCATGGTCATGTTCTATGCCAAGGCACCATTTGATGAAGCTGGCTTGGACTACCCCACTGACGATTGGACGATGGAAGACTTCTTCAGCATGGCCGAAGCGCTTACCAACACAGAAGGCGACAACAAGATGTTTGGCTATCAGGCCAATGGTAACTGGGTACGAGATATCCACTGGATTCGCGCTGCCGGTGCGCAAGAGTTTGATGAATTGGTCGATCCTACAACCGCCAACTTTGACGATCCAACCATCGTTGAGACGGTCCAGACTTTTGCCCAGGATGTCTATTACGCCATGGGCATTTCTCCAACGATTGCAGATATGGAAGGTGGTGCCAATACGATTGACACAGGCAACGCAGCCATGAAGTATGAAGGAGCCTGGTACTTTGGTCGGTTAGACAGCCCCTCTTTGCGCGAAGAGGGCAAAGAAATCGATTTTGATGTGGTGATGATGCCCCAAGGTGCGGATGAATCCCGCCCCCATCGTGGTTGGTCTGAAGGGGTTGCCGTTATGGCTACGGATTCAGCAGAAGCCGCTTGGCAATTTGCTGCTTACATGGGTGGACAAGATGGCAATAAGATTTTCTCAGAGTTGACAGGGCGTCTACCGAACAGCCCTGAGCTGCTGGAAAGTTTCTGGATCCCCACCATCCAAGAACGATTTGGGGTTGAAAATGGCGCGGCCTTCCTCAACGCATTCCAGACATCAGAGGTAGACGTCATCGGTGGCGTTACCCGTACTCAGTTCTGGACGGAAGCGGTTAAGCCCATTGGCTATGATCCACTGACCAACAACAGCGCAACTGCAGCAGAAGTAATGCCCGCTGTGAATGAAGCAGCCCAAGCGCTGCTGGATGAGTACTGGGCCAACCAGTAGCTGAATTTAGGCACGCAATAAAGGGGTGGCAAGCTGCTGCCCCTTTTTGAGTATCGGTAGATCACAATATCATTCAAAGAACCCGAAGAACCCCTCGCTGGCATTGTGATCTATTCAGTATAGTTCGTAGACAGAACTGTCGTTTGTTGAGGTTGAAAGGGGAGATCAATTTTGGCGGTAGGAACAGCGGTCGGTAGACCATCGAAACAAACACCCACATGGCAGAGAGTTCTCAATAGTGAATGGTTGGCCGGTTATCTATTTGCTGCTCCCTTTATCATTGGCTTTCTGGTCTTTTTTGCCTTTCCTATGTTTTATTCGGCTTATCTAGCTTTTCATAAGTGGCATGTATTGGATCCAGCTCCTCGTTTTACCGGAATGACCAACATCACCAGATTGTTCACCGATGATTTTGCCAGCCTTAGCCTCTATAACAGCGCGTACTATACCATTATAGCTGTTCCTTTACAGCTGATCATCTCCTTTTCGCTGGCCCTGGCTCTCACTCAAAAGGTATTGCTACGCAACCTCTACCGAGCAGTATTCTATTTGCCCATCATCGTGCCATTAGTGGCTTGGGCCGTGGTTTGGCAACGCATGTTCCATATTGACTATGGCATCTTTAACGTGATTTTGAGTTGGTTTGGGGTAACGCCTAGGGCGTGGCTCTCTACAACTGAATTAGCCAAACCAGCCATGATCATCATGTCCCTCTGGTATATTGGGCGTCAAATGGTTATCTTTATCGCAGGTCTGACGAGCATCCCACCAGCCTTAATGGAAGCGGCGTCTATCGATGGGGCCAATGGATTTCGGCGCATCATTCGGATCATTGTCCCGCTTATGACGCCGTATATCTTCTATAACATGGTCATTGCCATTGTGAATTCATTCCAAAGTTTCGTTCCCGCAGCCATTATGACTGAAGGGGGGCCAGAAAATTCAACCCTCTTTGCTGTTTACTACATCTGGCGCACAGGGTTTAATTTTGGCAAGATGGGCTATGCTTCCGCATTGGCTTGGGAGTTTTTCATTATCGTGGTTGCGTTTACGCTGGTGCAGTTTTATGCATCCCGTCGGTGGGTCTATTATGAGAATTAGGAATGGGGAACTTGGGATTGGGCAGCAGGAGGTAGGTTATGACGATTAATACAAATGTGGCTTCAGACCCACTGGTGCAGGTTGGTTCATCTGGCAGGCGCCAACTTAGTGATATCTTGGGCTTAACGTTGCTTCAGATATTCTTAACGATCATGTTCATCCTCTTTCTTTTGCCCTTTGCTTGGATGATCCTTTCTTCGCTTAAGGCCTCTACCGAGGTTTTTGCTGTGACGTGGATACCCGAACGGCCCCGCTGGCAAAACTATGTCGATGTCTTTACTATGGTGCCATTTGCGCGATTTTTGCTCAACAGTGCAATTGTTGTCGTCCTAGCAGTGTTGGGGACAGTAGTCTCATCAGCGCTGGTTGCCTACAGCTTTGCCCGCCTGAGCTGGCCTGGTCGAGATTTTTGGTTCGGTTTGCTGATTGCTACCATGATGCTCCCAGATGTGGTCACCCTGATTCCGCGTTTCGTCATCTTTCGTGAGCTTCGGTGGCTGAATACGCTGTTGCCTTTGATTGTACCCTATTGGTTTGCTGCAACGCCGCTCTATGTCTTTCTCATGCGCCAATTTTTTCGTGGATTACCTATGGAATTAGATGAGGCGGCTTGGATCGACGGAGCCAATCGCGTTCAGATTCTCTTCCGCATCCTCTTACCCCTTGCTACACCAGTTATAGCCACCGTGGGTGTCTTTGCCATGTTGCAGCACTACCAGGATTTCTTGAATCCACTCATTTTTCTCAACCAGATAGAGCAATACACGGTCGCTTTAGGCGTCTCCTACTTTAATGATTCCGATGCAGCCCGCACTGAACTCATCTTTGCTGCGGCAACGATAATGGTGGCCCCGATGGTCCTGCTCTTTGTCTCAGCCCAGCGCTTCTTTGTTCAAGGGATTGCCATGACAGGGTTTGGTGGGCGGTGAGGTTGTTTCAATAGTGCGTGGTAGGTGTACTGACTACTACAGCGGATTACGACAGAACGGATTTAAGTTGTGATCTGTCTTGCTGAATAGATGGATTCAGAACGTTTTGTTTTGTAGACGCTAAAACTTGTCTACCCGACTCTTGGCATTGACGCACGAAACAGCTTAGATAAAGCGAAAATTTGCTTCAGTCTAAATTTGTAGTTCGTTCAGCCATACAATGAACAACGAATCAAGAGAGTTAAATGAATTTGTCGTGGGACGCTTGCTGTTGACGAGCAGACGAGGAACTGTCCTATAGAAAAAAATGTTCATGCAATGGGCGTTCCACCAACAAACGAATCAACTGTTTTACAACTGCACGAAGCATCACTGTAATGAGGTAATGCCTCCGTGTACCTACGCCATCTCATAAGTGTGATATACTGAATGGAATATGCTTACTGGCTGTTTTTTCAGGGAGGATCGATGTCCATTCAACTTCAGACCATCACAGCACCCAAAATCTTAGAGTTAATTGAACAGTTCCTATCAGAAACTGAGCAACAATGGTTAAGTCGACAGCTTGGCCACCTAGTTCAAAGAAGCCCCCTCTCGTTGGTCCAAAAGCGTGTTCAGATTGATGAACTCTGTGGCGCTTGGTCCAATGATGAAACGCTTTTGCCTATTTTTGCCGAAGTGGAAGTGAATAGACTATCGAACAAACCACGTGATGTCTCTTTCTAATACGTCTCTGATTCTCAGTCAATCATATCTTCGTCAATAAGCGTTTGCCTTGGCCGAAGAGCATCTCAAATAGCGAAAGCACAGCAACTTTACAGAACAGCATTCTCAATGTTGGGTGCTTTCCTCATTCCTGTCAGACAATCTCACCCTTACCTCCGCTTGCCCACCTATCTCACTTCGTGATCTCACCATTTTTGTAACAATTCTTGTCACAATTTTGGCATTTAAGCCTCTATTATAATAGACCTGTTTACTCACAGAATACGAGCGAGCTCACAGCGTTTTCCAGGATGCAAGCAATTCGTATTTATCGAAAAATTTTGAAATCCACGAATACGCTGGCATTATTGCAAAAGACTGATTCAAAATTTTGAGTACCACTAGGCAATGAACACGCATGGCGTCTACCCCCAGATGTGATGACATTGATGACAGTAAAACCAAAGATGTAGACCTTTAGGATGTCCTCTGAAGCGATTTATAGATCATCATGTTCACGTAGCCATGTTTCATTAAGGAGCAACCTAAATGAGCAAAGATCTAGTTAAGCGTTTGTTGCAGGGCGATCCAGATGCTTGGGAGGAAGTCCGAAAAATGATAGTCCATTTATGTGTATCTTATGCATATAAGAAGGGGCAGACTCGCGAGCTGGGGGTAGCGGCATCAGAAGTAGCATTCGAAATTGTTTATACCAAATTGCCGACATTGCGGGAGCCAAAGAGTTTTCCTGCTTGGTGTGCACAAATCTGTACTAATGCAGTAAATAACGAGATTCGCAAGTTGGTACGCGAGGGCAATGAGATCCCTCCAAATACTGAGTCGCCACCTGGGATACCATTAACCCACATAGAGGCACTAAGGCAATTAGAGCAATGTATGCGTAAGCTAATGGAAGAAAAGGAGATATTGCACCAAGTAATCATCTTCCGTTACTTTGATGAACTGGGCTTCAGGGAGGTCGGCGAACAAATCGAGCGCACTTATGCAAACACGAGGAAAATGGCCGAGCGCGCTCGCAATGCATTACGAAAGTGTATGGAGGACCATGGTTACCCGGATATGGAATCTTGTTTATAACAGTCGAATATCGCGCTCTTTGCTCACAAATTCTCTCTTATAGACGATGGCTGAAGCTCGTTACTTGAACAATACCTGTCATAGTTGAAAGGATAAATCATATATGAAATATTCGTTAGATACACATTCAGAACAATACCGCTCCCTCTTGTTGAATGTTATGGGTGTTCTATTGGATGAAGATGAACTACTAATGCAGATGACCGCCGCGGCAGAGACGCCTCTGTCCGATGAAGAGCTGCAAACACGTTTTCCCCAACTTTGGCAACATTTCCAGTATGATCCCGAAGCCGAGGAAGCATATCGATTGTTATTAATGGCAGAACAAACCGACATTATGGGAATTCTAAGCTCAACAGATGAAACAGAATCTTCCCTCGAGTCATCTATACTAGGCCTGTGGAAGCAGGTATCAGATACAATCAGTGAATTGATCTTTCCCGGTTTTGATCTCGTGGCCGCAGGTGCGTTTCGTGGTGGGGCGATGACCTTTCGAGGGCAAGATTTCCGAGTCTCGCCCACTCGCATTGACGCCCCTAATGGTGACTTTGAAATTCAGATTGATTTGACCACTAGCACAGAAGACGAGGACACATATCTCCTGATATGCAAAATAGCCGGTACTGATCCTGATACTAAGCCAAACGTGGCACATTCTCCTGCGCAAATAATAGTTGAGCCAGCCGGAGCGATAGAGGATGAACAGCCGTGGCAAGATGGGACTGTCGCATTCGATGAATTACCCGCAGGCAAATATACATTTCAATTTTCTTTAGATACTCAAGTTTATAAAATCAAGGGGATTGATTTACAGAATATCGCGAATGTAGAGAATTCATAATGAACGATGCCAAACACGACTATTTAATGGATCTTGTCCAGAAGCTGTGCAATTTGCTTGACATTGATTACCATGAGCATACCATTCAACGTCTTTTGGAAAATCCACGAGAGCAGTTTGAGGAATGGAAAGCTATCGCTCAAAAGCTTGCAATTTCAATGCATCAGAATGCCAAAGAGGGTGTTCTTCTGATGCTCTTTATTTCTGAAGAACTGAAGAACATAGTCTGTACAGCAATTGTCTATTGGACAGCAGGAAATGTCTATTACCTATATGGAGATGGGGATATGAAACGTTCTAATCTCTATTTCACACAGGCAGACAGAATTTTGCGTTCGCAGAATATGGAACGTGAACGAGCCTGGATGAGTCTCGGATGGATTTGGGTTCTTGCTCAGTTAGGAAAATATCCCCAGTCCATTCGGCTGGCAAAAGATTCTGGTGAAATTCTTTCTCAAGGTGGACCACAGGATCAACAAAAGCTAGCCGACTTAAGTTTGAATATGGGCATGGTTTATGAATCGATGGGGTTATTTGATGAGGCCCTAAAATCTTATGCCCGATATCGGGAGGTATCCAGCAATATAGATCGTTATGATATGGATTCCGTATTCAAAACTGTTACAGCGTACAACAGTACTGGTATAACCTTAACTCAATTAGGCCAATATGAAGGCGCTCAAGATGCATTTGATAAAGCCGAAGAGGCATTGTTGCCACACAAAGAGAAAAAAATTTTCTGGGTACTGACTACCCGTATCTTAATGAATAAAGCATGGATGCTGATATTGAAGGCTCCCCATTCACGAAAAATAGAAAATGCCTTTGCAGAAGCCCGCAATAGCCGTAATCGACTGGACGAGCAACTTGCATTGCAAGAATTTTGTCTTATCGATTTGTATGAAGCAGAGTGGCTAATCCATGTCGGCCAATGGGAAAAAGTCAAAAAATTTAACCTTCAAAACATACAAGAGAGTACTCACGAATCAGGCATGAGTCGCGAGTATTTCTATTCGCAATTGCTGTTGACGCAGATAAAGCTTTGTTCTGGTGATATCCAGACGGCAATCGAAGATTTTGGCTCGATAAAAAATAGTGATTTTGCAAGTCAGAATCCCGAGATCTCATACCTAGCTACATTATGGCTGGCGCGTGCATTTCGAGCACAAAATAACATTCACATGGCGAAAGAGACATTTGCTACGGCCATACAGGATATCGAACAAGTCTGGAACCATATGAAGATCGACATGAATCGGATGGGATATCTGGAGGACAAGTTAGTCGCATATCATGAATTGATTGAGTTACATTTACAGACTAAGGACTATGCTGACGCATTCAACGTAATCGAAAGCTGCAAATCAAAAGCACTGGTGGAAATCCTTGCTAATCAGCATGAACTGTCTGTAAGAGATGAAGATCTATTACGGGGTAATTACGCCACTATCGAGCAGATTGCAGATTGCCTAGACACAGATACACTGGTTATCAATTTTGCTGTTGTACGCAATATGGTTTGGGGATTTTTAATTGATTCAAGCGGCCTAATAGAAAAGCGACCTTTCTCGCTTTATCAAGTTTTAAGTAGCACAGAGTGGGAAGTGGGGCTGCGCGGTGTTGAGACCTCCCGCATGGAAGAATCGCAACCTGAAGCGTTAACCCGATGGTACACTTGCTATTTTGCCCCTCTAGAATCTTGGCTAGAACGCTATGAAAATATCGTTATCTCTCCGGATGGCTTGCTTAGTAACATGCCGATCCCCTGTTTGTATAACGAAAAACATAAACAGTATTTTTCACAGACGCACACAATTAACGTCGTTCCAAACATAACGGCATGGCTAATTCTTACATCAAAGGCATCTACTGCAGAACAAGCCAGAGTAGGTGTAAAGCTGTTGGCTGTTGGTAATTCCGCCATTGATGATGAGATTGATAAGTTGCCTAACACCATTCAAGAGGCAACGTGGATTTCCGGCCAGTTTGCCAACGCTACATTGCTTATTGACAAAGACGCGCGCAAAGAAGCCTTCACTGCCGCTGCAGAAAAAGCCGATTTGATCTATATTGCTGCTCACGGTCAATATAAAAAGGGCAATGCCAGTGCTAGTTTCGTCCAATTAGCCAATGAATATTTAACGGTAACCGATATCTCCAGTCTCCAGCTAAAAAATCCGATAGTCATTATTAACGCGTGTGAGACTGGCAGAGGTTATCTAATCGGCAATGAGATGATGGGATTAGTTAGGGCATTTCTCTATGCTGGCGCAACGTCAGTTGTTGCCAACCATTGGGAGGTTGAAGATCAGGCAGCGTTCCTTCTCATGTCTAAATGTGTCTCCTTTATGAAACAAGGCAGTAGCGTGGCGTCTGCACTTCGGCAGGCGCAGCAAGCCTTGATGACGGAAAAGGAGTCCAACTATAAACATCCTTATTTCTGGGGTGCCCCCTCGGTCTTTGGCGCAGATCGCCAACTGTAATTAGAAAATAAGTGCAGGCTAGCCGCAAACAACCCGATATCCAATGAATTCGTGGTGTCCCCTGAGAGTTGGCCAACTAATTCAAATCATGCCTGTCACAAAATCCAGGGTCCATACTCTATATTATAGAAGTCCTATTTCTGATTATCTCTTCAACACACAAACAGCATCACAATGGTTAATTTTCAGTGAGACGAAAATGTTCGCCTATTGCGTTGCTGAGTTTACACCAAATCTGGAGAAAATAATGCATAGAGGATGTCGATCATTGATCCACTTGATACTAGTCTTTTCAATGTTTTTGACGATGGGGAATGGCGGACACAAAGCGATTCCGGGTCCTGACGAAATCATAATCTATTTACCTGATCGCAGTTTCCCAGGTTGGGTATATGGTCATGTATATATAAATGGGATTCCCTGTGCGGGTGTTATTGTCAAAATGACTTACGAAGGAACAACAATAGAGGCAAAAACGGCATGGTACGATGAGTTTACCGATGATGGCCCAATTTTTATGTTTAATATAGAACCTTGGCGTACGCTTAGGGCGACTTCGGGTAGTACAGTCACGATGGAGGTGAATCACGAGGGAGCGGATTGCAATAAATCAAAATTTCATGAATCGAAAACAGTCCTATTGGATGGTGGAAATGATGTGGGAGACGTCTATGTCTCATTTGGGGAATCTAACATTCCTCCAACTACAACACCTACGCCACCCAATGAACCACAAAGTGATTTTGTTGACATTCACAATAATGGTGGTGTTTCTGCTGGTGCTTTTCACACCTGTGCTGTAGTTAATGGGACTCTGTGGTGCTGGGGACAGGACAGTTATAATCAGCTTGGACCCAATGGCCAAAGTAGCGTTAGTACCCCGAACCCCGTGACTCTAGGGGCACGAGTCATAAAGGTAGATGCCGGTAAATATCATACATGTGCCTTAATGGAGGCAGGAGAGGTCTGGTGCTGGGGAGGGAATCGTTATGGCGCATTAGGGCATGTGACAGATGAATTCCTTAGCGACGTACCGGCTCGTGTAACGGGTATAGAAAACGCCGTTGATATCGTTGTTGGCGATAGGGCTTCTTGTGCGATTCTAGAAGATCGGACAGCTAAATGCTGGGGATATAATGGGAATGGCAGACTCGGGCGTAATAACGACTTAATCGGACCTGCCTTTATTAAAGATGAAAGCGACTTAATCGCACCTGACTTTGTTCGAGACGCCACAGACGGTCAACCACTTCAGGATATCACGAAAATTGACACACATAGTAACCATATGTGCGCAGTCGCTGATTCCAGTCTCTACTGCTGGGGAAATGTATATCTTCATCAAGCCGCAACTGATTCAAACGTGCCTGTCGAGTTTGCCGCGGCGGTGAAAGTATCTGAATACTCGGGAATTTCTGAACTAGCAACTGGCATTGTAGATATTGCTACTGGGCTGTCGCACACTTGCGTCATTAAATCTAGCGCAGAAACTGACGGCAGCATCTGGTGCTTTGGATGGAGCGAGAAATTTTATAGTAATGGAGAGTTCAATGCCGCAGTGCCCAAAAAGATGTTTGAGATCAACAATGCTAAGAAGATTACTGCTGGCTACCATAATACCTGCGCTCGGCTTCATGATGGACGTATCTTATGCTGGGGTGGTGGCTGGGCCAGCAATGAACCTGCTGTCCAAATGTATGGAGAGTTAGGTCAAAATGGATTCTTTCCGTCTGCTACGCCAATTGAGATTACAGGACTTCCCGAGGATTCAATCATCACATCAATCTCGGCTGGAGATCGTCATATATGTGCTCAAGGACATACTGGTGACGTCTTTTGTTGGGGGGATAATTACTATGGACAGTTGGGTCGGGGCAGTTCTAACGTCCGCCCTGACCCTGCGCCAAAGAATATGAGCAATGTGGCAGAACCGATGCGCCAGATTGCACCAGGTGCTTATCATAGCTGTGTATTGGTTGGAACTGGTCAAGTTCAGTGTGTAGGCGCAAATTCGTATGGTCAGGTTGGGAGCGGCCCCGCCACATTCTATGTTGATGTACCGCAAATTGTGGCGTTAGGTGAGACGGTCAAAATGGTGACTTCAGGCGATTTTCACTCCTGTGCTCTAACGGAGACTGACAGAGTCCTCTGTTGGGGAGCTAACCAGCGTTATCATCAGCTTGGAAGCGCTACCCCAGTAAGCAGTACAGTCCCTATTCCAGTTGCTGGTCTATACAATAAACCGATTCGCTCTATTTCCGCAGGGAGTTGGCATACCTGTGTCTTGTATGAAGATGGTACGGGGCAGTGCTGGGGAGACAACCGCTGGGGACAGCTAGGTAATGGTGCTACAGGAAAGTCAGCAACACCCGTTGACATTGTCGGGCTGTCTGGCCCAATAACAAAGCTGGTTGCTGGCTGGCGACATACCTGCGCGATTAACATAATGGGTGCAGCCCAATGCTGGGGGCAGAATGGAGATGGCAGTGTCGACAGCGGCTTCTACGGTATATTGGGAACCAATTCAACAATAGTTAGCAGCACCCGCCCCATTACGCCAACCAATCTAATCAGCGGGGTGACAGATATTGATATCGGCGGCTCGGCAACGTGTGCATTGAAGGAGGCAAAGGTCTACTGCTGGGGCAATATTGGCTTCATGGATGATGAAAACAACGAGTATGGTCGTCTTGATGAAAATAACAACAGTAACTTAGCAAGGATACCTACGCCTGTTCATAGTTGGACGGCTGGTGACATAAACCAGATTGCCGTCTCGACCCATTCGGCATGTGCTTTACATGCTGGAGGCTATTCTACATGCGTTGGTAGTAATCAATCTGACCAGATTGGCGTGGACCTTTCTCCGAATGAAAAAACTTTAGTGCCAGTAACAACAACCGGTCTGATTAGCAATGTTGTTGAAATAACGGCTGGACCGTTTAGCTACTCTTATTGCGCTCGACTGAATGATGATAGCGGGCAATGTTGGGGCTATGATCCAATTGGCAAACATGGCAATGGCGTTGTTGCTATAAATCCAACCCCTGCGAAAGTAGTAGGGCTTGCACCTGCTAAGTGGACATACATTCTTTACTTGGCTGGAGATAATGACCTCTCTTCATATTTGGACAGTATTTCGCGCAATTTGAATCGCTTGCCCGATAGTGAACATATCAATATAGCGATCCTATTTGATGGAATAGAGGAAGGCGACAGTTACGTTTGGGTAACGCGTCCAGGTGGCGAGTATAAAGTCGGTTTACATAAGTGGCGGCTACGGGAAGAAAGTGCTAATACAGGCGATGGTAATACGTTGGTCAACTTTGTTGAATGGGCACAGACTCACTTCCCTGCTGAACACTACTACCTTTCAATCGCCAATCACGGTCGCGCCCTTGCAGGTACCGCTTGGAAGACCAACAGCAATAGTCCATATAAAAATGGAGAAGGATGGGATCGGCTTGAACAGTCTGAGCTAAAGCAAGCACTCTCTACTATCACTCACAAGGGCAAACAGCAACTGGATATTATCCACTTTGATTCTTGCCTGATGGCGCTATTTGAGACTGCCTACCAAATCAAAGATTACGCTCGCTATATGATTGCGTCTCAAAACCTAACCTACTCTTTTTATCCCTATTTTGACTATGCCATGCGCGTCATAGATGATCCCCAGATTGCTCCTCGTGACCTCGCAGTGGTCATTGCGAATGATTACTTTAACCAGGAGTATCTTAAGGTAAATGAACAACCTAGGACCATCTCAGTATTTGATCTCTCCCGGGTCGATGTTACAAAGACTGCTATTGATAATCTAGCAATAGCCCTGAGAAGTGAAGTTCCTTCAAAGTCCCAAACAATTAAAAATGTGCAAGAGGCAACCCAAAGATCCGACTCGTCTGATTACTTCGAAATTACACCTGAAGATGAGTATTTGGATCTCTATGATCTTGTCAACAGAATTGCAATAACCACCGAACTATCATCAGTATGGGATGAAGCAGAGGAAGTACGTAGGCATATTTCTCCTAATACTACGAATAGTCTAATCATTACCAATCACGTACATTCTGGAACCGATGTCCTAGTGAGTGGAAATCACTGGAACCTCGATAATAATCATGGGGTCAATATCTACTTCCCAAAAGATCAAAATTCTTTCGACTATGCAAACTATATAGAATCGAAAATTTTTACCTTTACTCAAGAGAGCGAGTGGGATGGGTTTCTTTCCGAATACATTGAAAAGTTAAACGTATCTGATATTCCGCTTGATGATCCTGGGATGCCGCCAGTTTTGCGACCGTCTCGCCTGATAACCAATCATTGCGGTGACCATGAAGATGGTTGCTTATGGGGCGTTGTGAAACTTATGGGTATAGCCGAACCCAATGTGGAAATGACCATTCAGACCCCATCTCGCACATACATTACCCGTACACAAATTCGAAAAAATTCTGAGGTAGATCCGATATTTGCAATGCCACTGCACCCGAATGAATTAGCCATCGGTGATGAAATCACCTTCACAGCAGTATATACGGGACCAATATCAGAATACCGTGACAAACCATTCTCGCAAACTCTACGCTTTATCCCGAGTTCGAGTACAAACGAACAAGAATTTGTCATTACCCTAGATCGAGACGAAAATGGACGTCCTCCCCTTCCAACACATCCAAACGTTCAGGTGTCTATACAAAATGCAGCCGTTTGGACAGAAACAGAGGCTCCGGATTCAACAACACAGATTACAACTACCTTCCATGCTGTAGCCCAATCCAGTGATGGATCGGACGTGAATTATCTCTGGCATTCTGACAAAGACGGGACATTAGGGAGTGGAGGTACATTTCGGCTACCCGCATCTACGCTTTCTCCAGGTATTCATCAGATCACGGTGCAGGCAGTCAACATCGATGGCATCCGCTCAGAAAGTTTTACGATGGCTCTGGAGATTGATTCACCAACTCCTACACCAACGTCTACACCATTGCCAACGCCTTCAGCAACGAGTACACCATCGCCGACCCCAATGCCAACGAGCACACCATCACCGACTCATACGCCAACGTTTACGTTGGCGCCGTCTCCTATGCCAACAAATATTCCATCACCGACTTCTACACCAACATTTACGCTGTCCCCGTCTCCTGTGCCAACGAATACACTGTCACCGCCCGCTACACAAACGTCTACGCCATTACCTCCTCCTACACCAACGCCAACATCGACCGATAAGGCAATGCCGAATCCAACAGTTGCCACAACGCCATCAGGTGGTAATACAGAGATACGACAACATCGTATCTATTTACCCGTTAGCGTTCAAAACTAAATCAAAGGTGCCACATATGATTTCATAACCTCCATCTCTTACAATCTACAATGAGTCACTACCTGCGTTCATAAAATCCGTTGATGGTTGTCAGCCTTATTCTATTTCCAGTACCTCATCTTTTCACAAATACCTCTACTCACCTTCTCTCTGCACAGCAGCACAATCTGTTCATTCATGGTAACTTTTCGTAATTGACATGGGGAGATTTATCTCCCCATGTCAATTTGAAGTCAGTCATTGCCATACGATGCTAACTCCTAATTATCGCTGAAAGATCCAAGTCAGAATTATTAAGAAATAAAACCTCCGCCTCTGGCGGAGCGACCCGAAAAGGTTCGACCGATCCGGCGTGTATTGTTAGATTGTCAAACGGGAAAGCCCCGCTAGGCAAAGGAGAAAAACAATGCACGATTGGCAAGCCCAATCTCACGCGAAGTGGGATTGCAAGTATCATGTAGTATTCATCCCAAAATACCGGCAGAAAGTGATGTACGGAAGATTGCGGAAAGCAATCGGGAAAATAATCCGAGAACTATGCCGACAAAAGGGGGTGGAGCTACTAGAAGGACATGCGATGCCGGATCATATACATCTGTTCCTTAGCATTCCACCCAAATACAGTGTATCCCATACAATCGGATACATAAAGGGAAAGAGTGCAGTAAGAATCCATCGAGAGTTGTTAAATCATCGTCGAATGACAGGACTCCACTTCTGGGCCAAGGGATACTGTGTAAGTACTGTCGGTCTGGATGAAGAAGCAGTCAGACGCTATATCCAAGGCCAAGAGAAGCGTGATAGCGGTCAACAGTCATTTGACTTCGATGATGAGGAGTTCGATGACCAAGACGATACAAACGAATCTGACAACGAATAAACCATAGCCCCAGCGGGGCTTTCTCGACGGTAACGGCCCCCTCGGGGGGGCCTTCCTAATGCCTCCCGTTCTACGGGAGGTTGGTTACTTTTCTTGTCACAATTTGGACAATCGCCCATCTATATATATGAGCAGATCATTTTATGCACTCTTTGTATAAGGCATGAAATTTTATATTCGACAGGAGGCCTTCCAATGTAAAGAGTAAAGATGTCTAAATTCCTAAATTCATTTTCTAAAGCACAATTGACCTACTGACTAACATGGCCAGTAATAATACCACGTAACCTAGTGGACGCACTACACCTGATGTGTTCTTGAAGGTTCCTACATAGGTAGTAAATCGTCTAGTCAATCCAGCTAATATTAGATTTAATTAATATTTTTTGCAACGCTATACGGAGAAAAAAGATGTCAAAGATTCCCCATAAGCATTCTTCAACAATTACTACACAGCTACAAAATACAATGGGAAGCACACTAAACTGCTTAAGCCAGCTAAGTCGAATCGCAATTGTAACTATCACTTTGGTGATCATAGCTACGGCAAGTACATCGTCAATAAAGGCCCAATCGCCGAATAGTCAAGTATTTTTGCCGTTTGTCACGAACCATGTGACAACTTCAAATCCCGAAAAGGACGAGTATGTCCCCAATCGACTCATTGTTACTATGAAGCCAAGTGTAAGTCAAGAGTCAGTTAACTTATTGGCGACAACTTACAATGTGGATGCTGGAGAGCCATTACCTCACGTCGGTTCATATGTTTGGCAATTTCAGGCAGAAGATGACCTGAAGACTGTACAGCAGAACTTAGCAAATGATCCAGCCGTTAGTCATGTCGAGTTCGATTACATTTACAGACTGCTGGACGTAGCCCCAACTGATCCTAGCTACGATCAACAATGGGCTCTACCGCAAATCCAGGCTCATAAAGCCTGGGAGGTAACAAAGGGAAACAAGGGCGTAGTCCTAGCGATTATCGATACGGGCATTGATACAACTCACCCTGATCTACATAGCAAGTTGACGCCCCGAAACACTTGGTACGATTTTGGGAATAATGACACAAATCCCAGAGATGTCAATGGTCACGGTACTCACGTTGCTGGTATCGCGGGTGCAGTTGTGAATAATAAGATTGGTATAGCAGGCTTAGCTTGGAATGCTCAAATTCTACCCATAAAAGTATTTCCTGATCACAAAAATGGCGCATCTACTTCTGCAATTGCCCGAGGTATTCTGCATGCAGTATCAATGGGCGCAGATGTGATCAATTTAAGCCTTGGCTCTACCCGTCAATCCCGTGTTATACGAGACGCAATTCGATATACGCATGAGCAAAGTGTCGTTGTCGTTGCCGCAGCAGGTAATGATAACAATGAGCGCCTTTTTTACCCTGCTGCGTTCGACCATGTGATTAGCGTCTGTTCTACCCAACGTCAGGATATCAAGTCTGGTTTTTCAAATTTTGGTAATTGGGTCAATGTTTGTGCACCCGGTTCAGGAATCTTGTCTACAGTTCCTGGCGGTCGTTATGCAAATTACAGCGGTACCTCGATGGCTTCTCCATACGTTGCTGGTCTTGCGGCATTACTTAAATCACAAAAACCAATGTGGAATTCAGATCAGGTTGAGAATCGTATTGTCAGCACTGCGGATAATATTGATTCAGTGAACCGCATATATAGTGGGCGTTTAGGTTCTGGTCGAATAAATACATTCAATGCAGTGAAGGAAAGTAATCGTGAACAGCCTACCATTAGTGGTACGCCGGAGTGTGTATCTTGGGGTTCAAATCGCATTGACTGCTTTGTAAGAGGTGGAGACAACGCAATGTATCACCGGTGGTGGAATGGTAGCCACTGGAAAGGATGGGAAAGTCTCGGAGGTAGATTGACCTCCGCACCAGAATGTGTATCTTGGGGACCAAATCGCATTGACTGTTTTGTAAGAGGTGAGGACAATGCAATGCATCATCGATGGTGGAATGGTAGCCAATGGGGCGGATGGGAAAGTCTCGGAGGCAAACTGACCTCTGCACCAGAGTGTGTGTCTTGGGAGCCAAATCGCATTGACTGTTTTGTAAGAGGTGGAGACAACGCAATGCATCACCGGTGGTGGAATGGCAGTCGCTGGAAAGGGTGGGAAAGCCTCGGAGGCAAACTGACCTCTGCGCCAGAGTGTGTGTCTTGGGAGCCAAATCGCATTGACTGTTTTGTAAGAGGTGGAGACAACGCAATGCATCACCGGTGGTGGAATGGCAGTCGCTGGAAAGGGTGGGAAAGCCTCGGAGGC
>JBCCHB010000037.1:0-109250 GCA_039028975.1 Chloroflexota bacterium | reverse complement strand
GGCTTATCCCCGGTGATGATCCCCAACCCGTTTTTGCTTCTCGCAAGCAAGCGGCTACACCGATTCTTTCATTTTCAGCTATCCGCTTTATCGAATGATTCTTGTCAACCTTTTCTTTCCTTAAATCTGTCAGTCACGCAGGCGACCGCAGTATAGGATCGAGAATTTAATGAAACGGAATGGAAGATCTCTTGGGTACCCGAGATGACAGGGCCGAAGTTTCGGGTTTCATTTGATCTTGATTTCTTAGTGTTTACGATCAAGGCGAGAGAACACTAAGACGTAGCCAAATAGGCAGACTTGCGCTTTCACACAATTAAATTCCTTCTTTACAACGGCTTATTCAAAAGACATAGAAAAATATAAGGCTGGTGCAAATGCACCAGCCTTATATTTTTCTATGGTCAGTAGCTCACAGCGGAGCAAATAGCCTCAGATATGAAATGGGTCGCATCAGCGGATGCATCTTCCCTACATTGCGATTCCAATCTAGTGCATCATCCATCTTAAAAATTCGGGTCGTTAGGTAACCGTTCAGCAAGCATGCCCTCGTGCGGCGACCGGCACGAGGCGTGCCTACTTAACCCGAAAATTAAAACTGGATAGAGCACTAGGCGACTCGTCAGCTCCAACCTGCATCGGTAGCGCTACCACTATCGCAGTGAGCTATTGAGCCTTACATTTATTTTGACAATGTCACATTAGATTTGCCCTAAATTAGAGCCAAAATGACTTCAAATTGGCCTTCGCAAATCGAGATGCGGAATCACCAATCAATTAAGAGCCATACTGTGAAAAATCTGCTCGTTTGGTTCACAACACCAGACTTTTATTCTGAGAAAATGGCTCTGAGAGCTTTAATATGACATTGTCAAATTATGATCCTTGCAGGTATACCGCGGTCACATTGAAAATAGATGCGTTGTGAAGTTCTATCAGAAAGACCAAATACCTACTGTCAAACGGAGTAGGTATCAATCAATAAGTCCCCGCAGCGTATGAGCGCTAACAGTGGATTTTATTTGATGCTCTCTCCTATGGAGGAAGAGAGTTCACGGATCCGTGCAAAACCATGCCATAGGATACCATCAATCTCTTGAATGGTCTCGCGGAAACGCTCCACCTTTTTACCAATGGGATCTTCAATATCGTATTTCAAATCGATCATTTCTGTTAGACAGTAGATCCGGTTAGCCATGTTAGGGAACTCCATTTGGAGTGCCTCTTTCTGTCCTTGCTCCATAGTCAGGACCAACTTAAAGATGGTCAAAGGCTGCACATCCTCTACAGTGCATGAGTGATGTCTAGTCAGATCTAACCCAACTTCGGCAGCGGCTTCAATCATTCGAGGTGTAGCAGGATAACCTGTTTGGGCCCAAGTTCCTGCAGAACGCACAATCCATGAGCCTGTACCCAGGCTTGGTTGTGTCGTTGTCTCATCAACAGACTGAGCTTTAGATTCTTCAATGCGGCGCTTTAATAGTGCTTCGGCAACAGGCGAACGGTTTTGATTAGCAGTACAGACAAAGAGAACAGTATTCATAAATCGGTCTTATTGATCTTGCCTTGTAACGGCAATAGGTGTGATAGTTGACGTACGTTGATTAACCACATCATATGCACCTGCGCTTTTACCATTTTGATAAACTGGCACTTCTTGAGTGATGTTGGTGCGTGGATTTTCATCGTAATAGTAGCTGTAATAATAGTAGTCACCATCATCACTGCGAGTCATGCGATTCATAACAAAGCCCAAAATGTTGGCATTCACTTGCCGAAGAGATTCAACCGCTTGACGGATAGCCTTGCGTTTTGTTGCCGAATCTACGACAAAGAGTACACCATCTACGTAAGCTGACAAAATCTGAGCATCAGTTACAGCCAACAACGGTGGTGCATCCAATATAACCAGATCAACTTGTTCCTGAAGCCCCTCGATCAAGTGCTTCATTCTCTTGGAACCCAGCAACTCGGATGGATTCGGTGGCCTTTGCCCACAGGGTGTAATTAGAAGGTTCTTGATGTTACGTTGCGGTGAATAGCGAAGTTTAGATGTGTCATCGCTAAGCAGCGTATCAATTAATCCTGGACGCTGGGAGACCCTAAAAATTGTATGGAGGCTTGGCCTGCGTAAGTCTGCGTCGATCAATGCAACAGACATACCAGATTGAGCCAAAACAATGGCAAGATTGGCTGCCGTAGTACTCTTCCCTTCACCTGGTTCAGAGCTGGTTACCACAAGGGAGCGAACCTGTGAGTCGATATTTGAAAATTGCAAGTTGGTACGAATTCCGCGATAGGCCTCGGAGATCGGATTACGCGGTTCCGTTAGGGTAATGAGTTTCTGATCAGGCGTCCCTTTTGGTGCAGTATTATCGATATAGGAAATAGCGCCCAAAAAGGGAAGGTTGAAAAGACGCCGGACAGCCTTGGGTGACTTGACCCGATCATCCAAGTATTCAATAAGAAAGACCAACCCGAGCGCCAACATGGCGCCTACAACAGCGGCTAAGAGTGTATTAACCAGAACCCGGGGTCGAATCGGGCTTCTGGGTATCCGAGCAGGTTCAGTAACGATAATTGTATCCTGAGAGCGCGCCTCCTCCAAGCGAATTTCTTCGAAGTTACGCAGCAAGTTAGCGTAATTATTTTGAGAGAAGGTTAGGGCATTACGCAATTGCCCTATTTCTATTTCTTCAGCAGATGTTAGAGAGTCGCCAAAACTTTCGATCTCAACTTGTTTCAATTCTATCTCAGCAGATATAAGAGCTAATTGTTCTTGCAGATTCTCTTTAGATTCTTCAAACCTCTGAGTTTGGCTTTCAGCTAACTCACTGATAAAAGACTCAGGCAATGTATTGGCGACCAAGGCAACAAGAGATGGTGAAACACCTTCAACACGCACCTGAACCAATTGGGTATCCCGAACAGGCGTTACAGAGATATTCGTAATGTCGCTTGAGAAGACCGCCGGATCCAGGTTAATTTGGCCAGCGACTTTGTCTCGAAGGGGTGTATGAGTCATCATTTGCGCGTAGGTTCGGGCTTTGCGCTCACTGACCAATATACCCTGATATTCAGATGGCGAATTGACTGCCTCGTCAATCATCATCGTGGTTGTTGCTCGATAAATAGGTGTTGAGATTGAGCTAATGTAAAATGCCGAGGCACCACTCAAAATTGCGCAGAGAATCAAGAGCCAAAGCCAGCGCAAAAAAAGACGAAAATAGACCCTAAGGTCAAGCTCTTCAGCAGATTCTCTTGGGACATCTTGAGCCTCTGAATTGTCCAGAGATATGTGAGCAATTAGTGGTTGCCCTGAACTATTGGCATCATTTACGAGCCGATTAATTGTTTCGTCGTTCACTTTATGAATCCTTTTAAGCCTGAAGATCTCTCAGTTTTTCGAGATGACATATTTCGAGTTCCTGCTTTTATTTGGCCCTGGCTCACCCCTCTTTGGGGAAGCTCATTGCCTCTCTAAAGGGAGATGATATTCAGTATCGCTCCCTATGGAACTACTGGTATGTAAAGCTGTCTTAGATCCTCCTCAGGCAAAACAACAAGGAGGGTTGAGCGTTGTTGATTAGCGTACGCCTCAGTAGCTTCCGGATTGCAGCCATCTAATATGGCAGTGGCGATTAATTCATGACGACCATCCAGTAAGGCTCCGGGGTTCCAATGAAATTGCAAGGTTTCGCTACTATTGGCCTCTAATCGTTCAATTTGTTGTGTATCTCCAATAGGCCGATTTGGTAGTTCAACGGTTCCTTCGACGTGGTTTCCTTGGGCAAAGGAAATCGATATGTCATGAGCAGCCAAGTTACCTCGATTCTCAACTGTTATAGCAATATCAATGGGTTCTGGTTCTCTGTTAGAGAAGACGAATGACGGACTCATATAGATACTGGTGATTTGTACATTCGTTAATTGAACAAGAGGTGCTACGTATTGTTGAAAATCCGAGCCCCATTGTTTAATGGTGAATGTCTCACGATCAAATAACTCACCATTAAAGCCTGCCTCAAGAGGGAATTCGGCATCGTAAGGCGGAGCATTAAGGCTAAACCATGCCCATTGTTGAACAAGCCGATTCCCATCTGCAGCATAGCCAATCTCATCGTCAACAGCGGTGCGGAAAAAGTCAAACGTAGCAACCATGAAGTCGCGCACCTCTTCATAACCAAAGCCTTCAAAGAAAACTGGCATGAGTACGCCATACTCATTGACAATTAACGGACGGTCTCGGTAACCACGCTCCGCCATCCACTCCCTCATGGCAATAATTTGGGCTCTGAAAATATCCATATTCAAATGATCTGAGACGTCATAACTACGCCCAAGCGCTGCAGCATCAGTCATTCCAGGGGGAATACCCGCTCCCCAATCACACGTTTCACAAAGAATAAATCCATGGACTGTCATCACATCGATGGGCATCATTGAACCGTTGTTCTGGGTCTGATACGCAGCTAACACAGCATCCAAATAGGCCAGCCGCAATGGTGTCGCCTGGATCACACCTGCAATGGCCACTTGGCTTGATGGGTCCCTCTGTTTCAAAAAGGTGTAGATTTCTTGATAAAATCGAGCGTAGTCAGCGGGTGCCATGCTATCCTGTTGTGCATTTTTGTCTGGCTCGTTACCCAAAACCCAAATCGCCCCAATGTTGGCATCGACAATAGGCCCGATTGTCGATGTCAGATTGGCTGTATTAAAATTCGTGCGGATCATCTGCTGATATTGAATGTCATCCGGCACCTGTAATCGATACGAGTAGTCATGAAACCACCCTGCACTCAGTTGAGCATACTGATAGTTTTCTAATTCCTGTTGGCCAACTCGATCAAAGTTGAAACCGATACGCTGATGTTCTGATGGATATAGTGGGCAGCTCTGCGTTTGAATAGCATTGGGATCTATGCCTTCGGCTAGAGCAATCCTGGTTACCGGATACTGGATCGCCAACATGAAGGTTACACAAAGCATGAAACCAACAAAAACAGTTACCCACCCGAGGTCTTGCCGAATCAATATTTTGGAAGGTTGTTCAGGTTGACAGGGATGATCGGCATGATGTCTTTTATGCGTGTGGTTCCGTGAACGATGCAAATGTTTTATCAGGCTATTCATACAGTAAATATTTCTGCTACTTTATCTTATAACCGCCGTATACTTCACTAGAGAAATTTTGTCCTGATGATTGTCCAATTGACTCTGAAGAATCCCTAAATAGAGGGTATTCCCGTCTTCACGCGGGCAAGAAATTTTCCTAGTTATCTGCACTGACTCAGCCGACTACTGAACTCGCTCCCCATCAGGCGCAGAATATTCATTGTAGCATTTTACATTCGGTCAGGTGATAGTCGACGTATCTTTGTGAAGAGTCTGGAAATGCTCTTACGCAGCAGTTTATCATCTTAACACAGGAAATGATAAGCTATTAATAGGGACATCAAGGGAGGAGCGAAGATCCTCAGATGTTAAGTAAGTTACGCTCGAGGATGTTCTTCTCGCCGCAACTTATTGTTCATAATCGCAATATGGTTTACAAAAAGAACATTGATGAATGTAGTCAAGGTCTCGTTAAGGAGAATCAGTAACTGTTATATCATGAATCGCAAAATGAGATTATTACAATGGGCTTGCATTACCATAAGCCCTTATCATTTAGCAAATCGCTCGGGCGTAGATGCAAGTTTACAATAGCATACAAGCCCAGATTCTGTAATGTCTCAGAAAACAATATGGAGGGGATTGATATGTCAATCCCCTCCATAGTACCTGAGCTAAATTTTTCTAAAGATCTATAGACAAAAGGTTCAGTAGCCTAATACATCAGCGATAGCATCTGCGGTTCCCAAGTCTTAGTTTGCGCAGAGCCTCAGGAATAACGTTACCAACTACTGGGTTTGATTCATCCAAACAAGTATTTGGAAGCGTCTAGATAAAATCATACCATCACGTCGCATATTTGAACAGAGTCAAATGATAGAAGTGCACCGGTTATGCAACGACTTTTTCTGGCAATGATGGCGCGTCAGTCTGCGCCATTGGACTCTCTTTATACCATTCGATGGTTTGGCAAAGACCATCTGTAAAAGATACATTGGACTCAAAGCCAAAAAGCTCCTTGGCTCGGCTTGTATCCAATTTACGCCGAGGCTGGCCGTTGGGCTTACTTGTATCCCACTCGATTGCACCCTCAAATCCAGTCAGTGTTGCGATTGTTTCCATAAGGTCCTTGATGCTAATCTCATAGGCTGACCCCAGATTGACAGGTAAGCTAGCGTTGTAACGTTCAGCCGCCAGCAGTATCCCTTCGGCTGCGTCTTCAACATAGAGAAATTCCCGGGTTGGTGAACCATCACCCCATGCAGTCAGCGTTGCATCTCCTCTAGCCTGAGCTTCCAAACATTTACGGATCAGAGCGGGAATAACATGGGAGGTCTCTAGATCGAAATTGTCTCGAGGACCATAAAGGTTAACGGGGAGAAGAAAAATCGAGTTGTAGCCATACTGTTCGCGATAGGTTTGGCTCTGGATAAGCATCATCTTTTTGGCTAGCCCATAAGGAGCGTTAGTCTCTTCTGGATAACCACTCCACAGATCTTCTTCGTGGAAAGGAATTGGGGCAAATTTAGGATAGGCACAAATCGTACCGGTAGCAACGAATTTTTCTATGCCTGTGAGCCAGCTTTCATGGATGAGCTGGACACCCATCATTAGATTATCATAAAAGAATTCGGCAGGGCGCAGTCGATTGGCCCCAATCCCGCCAACGTTGGCGGCCAAGTGAATCACCATATCAATGGGTTTAGCTCTAGTCGTATCAGTGAAGAGATCCCGGATCGCTTCGATCTTACGCAGATCATACTGCTCGCTTCGAGGCACAATTACTTCACCGGCTCCTCGCGCCATCAGTTTCTCTACAACGAAAGATCCTAGAAAGCCTGCTCCGCCTGTAACGATGACTCGCTTATCATGCCAAAAGTGTTCGCTAGTAGGGAATGAATTATTCATGATATAAAACCTTATTAAGTCTATGTAGTTACTTACTCTGCTAGCTATTTATGCCGCCACAACTCCGTGACTATGTCCATTTGTCATCACTAATTCATTGAATCGCTCTTGTTGGCTAAGCATTTCCAAATCAGCGTCGACCATCATGTGGACAAGTTGTTCGAACGTCACCTCAGGTTCCCAATCAAGAACCTTGCGAGCTTTTGTAGGTTCACCTACGAGCAGATCCACTTCAGCCGGACGGTAAAACTTGGGATCTTGGACGACATATTTCTCCCAGTCTAATCCCGTGTAGCCAAATGCAGTTTCCACAAATTGGCGTACACTCCAGGTTTGCCCCGTAGCAATTACATAATCGTCGGGGGTATCTTGTTGTAGCATGAGCCACATAGCTCGGACATAGTCACCAGCATAGCCCCAATCTCTACGGGCATCCAAGTTACCTAAGCGAAGTTCATTGGCCAATCCCAGCTTAATCCGAGCGACTGCGTGCGTAATCTTATGGGTGACAAACTCAAGCCCACGGCGAGGGCTTTCATGGTTAAATAGAATTCCTGAACAGGCAAAGATATCATAACTTTCACGGTAATTGACAGTGATCCAATGACCATAGACTTTGGCCACACCGTATGGGCTACGAGGATAGAATGGTGTAGCTTCTGTCTGGGGAACAGCTTGAACCTTGCCGAACATTTCGCTGCTACTGGCTTGATAGAAACGGATGTTCCGATCCGCAATCCGAATTGCTTCCAACATGCGGGTAACCCCTAATGCCGTGAATTCACCGGTAAGGACAGGCTGAGAAAAGCTGGTGGGTACAAAGCTTTGGGCGGCCAAATTATAGACTTCTTCAGGCTTGTACTCCTGGAGCAAGTTGATGAGGCTCATTTGATCGAGTAGATCACCCTGAACGATCTCTATCTTGTCTTGCAAGTGGTTGATGCGATCAAAATTGACCGTGCTAGTGCGGCGAATCATGCCGACCACACGATAGCCTTTTTGCAGTAAAAATTCGGCCAGATAACTACCATCCTGGCCAGTGATACCTGTTATAAATGCTGTTTTCATATATATATTACTTTCTTACACGGCAAAGCCGAAACTGGATAGGAATAATGATGAGAAGGGACAAAGATATAGACTTTCGAAGAAATTCGAGGATAAACAATTTAAGTCATCTTAACACACAGAGGAACAAATAAACGTGGCTATTTCCTTACAAATCGGTACAAGATATAGAAGTTTTTACTCAGCTCCATTTGAAAACCAGCGTTTGGTTTCTCTGTTATAGTCCACCAGAAAAGTGTTGTCTCGGCTTTTACCTGTCGTACTCTCTATATACTGTGAACGGCAGAGAAATGGACTTCTGTCTTGTCATTCCCGCTAACTACCTACGGGAATCCAGTGGCCAGCTACCTTGGATACCCGATAACTACACTCGGACATGACATTGGGCAGTAATGTCTACTTTTAACCCATTGGAAGTATGACAATTCCAGAAAGGGAGGACCAACTTGCTATGGCGATCTATAGAACCTAGGAAAACAACCGTTATCAAAGAGGCTGCAGTTTAGCGCTAATCAAGTCGACCGCTGATTAGTAAGCACCGCGTCCTCTAAGTACAACACCAACGGTACGCCACAGAATCTGCAAATCTAGCCAGAGTGAGTAGTGTTGGATATAGTATAGATCCAGTTCAGTACTCAAATGCATGGGTTTGTCACTACGTCCATTGACTTGCCACCATCCTGTGATTCCCTGAGGCATGTCTAGCCTGCGGTATTGCCAATCTTCATATTCGGCAACAAGCCAAGGAAGTTCGGGGCGAGGGCCAACTAAACTCATATCACCACAAAGGACATTGAAAAGCTGGGGAATTTCATCCAAGCTGGTGCGTCGGATAAAACGACCAATTTTGGTCACACGAGGATCGCCCTCACTTTTGTGAATCAGGTTGCCATTTTCGTCAACACGGTTGACTAAATGCTGCATCTTATCTGCATTGATGTGCATGGAGCGAAACTTCACCATCTTGAAGCGATTGCCGTTCTGCCCTACACGCTCGGCCTTGTAAAAAATAGAGCCACCGTCTTCTAGCCAGATAGCCAAGGCAATTGCCACCATAATAGGTGAAGTTAGCAATAGCAGAGCTGCTGATACAACAATATCAACCAATCGTTTAGTGACCAACTGAAAGCCACCTGGCATGGGATCACGCAAACCGAAGAGCGTGACGCAGCCAATGCGGTCTAAAGAGGCCCGGTAGAAGGCCAGATCAAAGTAATCGGGGATAAGGCTGATACGTACAGGTAGATGCCGGACACGCTTCATCAACGTTGCAAGCGCCTTGTGAGAGTCCCTGGGCAAGGCCACCACAATTGTATCAATCTGGTGCTCCTTGACAACCTGAGCAACTTCTTCAATTGTACCCAGAACAGGCAGTTTAAGATTGGGTTGATCTAATGGCTCTAGGCTGCTTTGTAAGTACCCCATTATTTGATGGTCCGGCCAGTAGCGTTCGCTCAAGCTCTCAATAAAGTTCTTGCTGGTGATGCCACTACCTGCGACAAGCACTCGGTTCACTAGATGACCGACTCTCTTCTCATTACGATGAAAATAGCGTAATACGGTTCGGTACCCAAACATTAAAGCCAGTGATGTTAGATAGAAAACCAGATAGGCCGATCGAGGAACAGCAATATTCGCCAGATAAAGAATGCCGATAAAACAGAGTGAAGCAAAGGTATGTGAGACAAAAAGGCGTTGATACTCATCATGCCAGAAAAGAATTTTCTGGGGAATATACATTTGGTTGAGCTGAAGGGTCAACATCCAGATGATACCGACTGCGACATAGAGCAAGATAACCTCTGGCATGGTTGTTATAGCTGGTGGCAATGCCTCCCCCCCCCCCCAAGAGGCAACGTTCCAGAATCTTGTACCAAACCATAAAGAAGAAAAAATCAAGAATAAGTCGGCTACCAGCAGCATGACCAAATAGTTCGTTGAAAATCGCTTAAACATCTATACTCCATTTTGCTGTATAGTAGGGTTTGGCGTAAATCCTTACACAAATTAAGCGTAAATACACATTGATTTATGGAGTAACTATATCAGACAGGAGTCAATCCAAATGTGGCAATTTCGTCACAGTGGGCGAGTGGGAGGGATGCAATAGATAAAAAGAGTAATAGAGGCGAAGGGGCAAAAGGGAACAAGCGGAGCCGGTTCGTAGGGAGTTCATATAGTTGAAGCAAATAGAGGCTTGTTAGGCTAAGCCCCGATGGATGCTCGTGAAGAAGGTAAACTGGCAATAGCGTAAAAGTCACACATAGCCCGTTCAGGTAGCACGCCCCCTGCGGTTCTGCCCTTGTGCTTGACTTTTACAGAACTGCGTAAACTGTATTTCCGTTCTAAGTTTCTTTTCCTCAATCTACAGCCAGTGGAAGTGGCCGGACGGACGAGGATAACGATGGCGCCGTGGCAATTTCTGCTTTGGCCAAGGCTGGTCCACGGTGTTCTGACAAATGTGTGGGTTGATATTCAGGTACCAGGGCTTGAAGTAGCCGCTTGATCGCGTCTGAATCATCGCGGAGTGCGGCATTAGCAAGAAGGTTGACGGCCTCATCTAAGTCATCAGGAACGAGATCCCCAGCATTGCCAACAGTCATGATCTTTTCGTGGGCTGTACGCCCATAGGTTTCCCCTTTTATGAAGAGCTCTTCATATAGCTTTTCACCGGGGCGGATGCCGCTAAAGCGAATGTTGATGTCGCGTCCAACTTCCAACCCCGAGAGTTCCACAAGATCCCTGGCCAGATCGACAATTTTTACTGGTTGCCCCATGTCCAGCATAAAGACTTCCCCACCACTGCCCATCACAGCGGCCTGCAAGACCAACTGAACGGCTTCGGGGATGGTCATAAAGAAGCGGCACATCTCTGGGTGAGTTACTGTAATAGGGCCACCCCTACGAATCTGCTCTTTAAAAGTTAAGATGACGCTGCCACGGCTTCCCAGCACGTTGCCAAATCGAACGGCCACATAAGGAAGCCCCGTACGTTCAGCCGTACGGTGAACAAGTAGCTCTGCTGACCTTTTGGTTGCTCCCATGACATTGGTGGGATTCACGGCCTTGTCACTCGAAATCATGACAAAGCGTTCTACATCATTGGCCACCGCCGCATCCAGTACATTGCGGGTTCCAAGAATATTATTCTCTACACCCTCGCTAGGGTTCTGCTCCATTAAAGGAACATGTTTATGGGCGGCAGCATGGAAGACGATCTCGGGCTGCTGCTTACGGAAAACGTTCTGTAATCGTTCAGGGAAACGAATGTCGGCAATCACCGTCTCAATGTGAGGGCGTTGGTCTTCTGGTATCTGCTGAAGCGTACTCCGAAGCTCGCGATTGATTTCAAAGACTGAATTCTCGCCATGACCTAGGATGACTAATTTCTCTGGCTGACAGCTAAGAATCTGACGGCAGAGTTCACTGCCAATAGAGCCACCGCCGCCCGTCACCAAAACCCGCCTGCCCGCTAGCAAACTATGTATAGCTTGGACATCGGTCCGTACTGGCTCCCGACGCAGCAAGTCTTCGATCTGAACCTCTCGCACCTTATCCATAGTAAATCCGCTGCTCATAATCTCGGACAGGCCAGGCATGGTCTTGGCATCAATGTGAAGTTTTTCGCAGAGATCGGCAATCTCTCGCACAATATGGCCAGGCACAGAGGGCATGGCCACAATGAGCTGTTCGATGCCATATTTCGAGACCATTGCTGCGACATCATCGCGGTTACCCAAAACGCGCACTCGATGGATGTGGGCGTTGGCTTTTCGTGGATCATCATCAAAAAAACCAACGACCCGCAAGCCCAATTCAGGATTACCTGAAATCTCGCGGTAACATAGATCGCCAGCCACTCCTGCCCCATAGATGGCAACCTGCGTTGGGTGAACAACGGAACGGCGTTTGCGATTGTATTCGGCCATACGCACGCTGAAGCGAAAACCACCAACCAATAGAAGAACAAGAAGGCCATCAATGATGGGTATGGATCTGGGTAAATCTTGTTGTACGGGCAATGTATTATTGATCAAAAACGCAGCCAGTAAAGCAACAACAGTTGAAAACAGAGATGCTTTCCCGATGAGAATCAGTTCATCCAAGCTGGCAAATCGCCAGTAACGTCGATAGAGATCAGAGAAATAGAAGATTGAAATTCTGATCAGAACAGAGAAAAGCGTATAGGCAAGCAGCGGTTCGATAAAACGCACTAGACTATCCAACTGCTCTACGCGCAAGGCAATAGCTAGTGCAGGTGTAAGACAAACAATCAAAAAGTCAACCGCTAAAAAATGTCGATTTCGTAGACGTAGTAGCCCATTTGAGACTTGAGTAATTCGGGAAAAAGATAAGAAACTGAACATCTGTTAATCCTAACGATGAGAACCAATAAATGATAGTGAATCTATCGGAACATTGCTGCTGTAGTGCGTAGAATCAAGAGACCATCTGTCAAGAGGTTGCGTTGAGAGAGATATTCTAAATCAATGGCAAGCTTATTAGGCATGACTTCATTGCGATAGAAATCTTCCCAATTTGGACCAGAGAGCAATTCTGCCTCATTGCGAAATTTTAATGAAGCCGCACTTGTAATGCCTGGTTTTACTTTGAGAACCTCTCGTTGAGTATCTGTATATAATTCAACATATCGAGGGTCTTCAGGACGGGGGCCAACCAAACTCATATGACCACATAGCACGTTTACAAGTTGAGGTAGTTCATCTAGCTTAGTCTTGCGCAGAAATCGTCCGCTGTGGGTTATGCGTGTGTCGCATGCAGTGGTGATGCCTGGTCCATTCTTATCTGCATCAACAATCATGCTACGAAATTTGTATAATCCAAAAACTTTACCATTCTTGCCCGAACGTCTGGCGCGATAGAAGATTGGCCCGGGTGAGTCAAACCTGATCCATATGCTAATTAAGAGAAAGAGTGGAAGTAATACAAAAAGACCAATTAATGAGACAGAGATATCAATCAGTCGCCTAATCATATCGGAAAAAATACTGAACACTACTGCACCTTTTTATATTTCCATGGCGTACATAACCCGATACCAACAACGGTACGACACGTCGTTCATCTAAATAGAGTCTATTTGCTCTAATATAGCTTCACAGTCCATAGCTCATGCTCACTCAGAAAAAGCTTGTATGCACGATAATGGATTATGTTGTCTACGACGATTGAGGAGAATTGAATGTACAAAAAGGGGATTCTCTGAAGTTAAATATAGTTCACCAGAAAAATGTGTCTCAAATTGTACCCAATTTCCAAAATGAGGAGGACGAATTTTATCAGGTCATTTAGACGGATGACATAACCTTTTTCTCTCTGACGACAAAATCCATTTCTGCAGAGTACAGGTTATCATATAGAAGCTAGTAGTTTTGTGACAGTTGTGTGACAATCACCAAAAGATTTATACTGCGGTCGCTCTGAAAATAGTAGGTTTCTACAGCTCTGCTAGAGTAATCAAAGTACGGTCTTCAAACAGATCTAAGTATAGACCGATTTGTCAATTACCATAATATTCCGATTTTACATCTATGTATAGGTGGCAAATAGCTTATATAGCTATGACTTTTGCTCGATTTTTGGTAGACGGCTGCGGTTTGCTAAATTGCTGGATCAAATCCATCACCGCACTGATTACATCTTGCACATCTTGGTCACTCATTTTGGAATAGATGGGAAGAGAAAGTTCACGTTGGAATTCACGGTAGGCAATAGGGAAATCCTGAGGGGTATAGCCATATAAATCTCGGTAGTAGGGGTGTAGGTGAAGCGGGATAAAGTGGACACTGGTGCCGATATTTTGAGTCTTGAGTTCTTCAATCAATTGCGCCCTGTCAATGACTAGTTCATCTAAATTCAAACGTAGCATGTAAAGATGCCATGCATGTTGATGCGGCTGATGTTGACAGTCTTCGTCACAGTATACGCAGTTGCCAACCATATTTTCAGCCCCGCAAGGAATCTGTAAGGCTGTAGTTTGTTGGAAAGCACTATTATATGTGGCAGCAATTTCGTGGCGTCGTTGACGCATACGTTCCGCTTTAGCCAATTGAGCTAATCCCATGCCGGCGGCGATATCAGTCATATTGTATTTATAACCTGGGGCAACTATTTCATAGTACCATGAACCTTCTGCAGAGTAGCGCTTCCAAGCATCCTTAGAAATACCGTGGAGAGCCATAATGCGACAACGCTCCGCAATATTATCTTGGTTTGTACATAGCATACCGCCTTCGCCTGTGGCGAGGGTTTTGGTCGCATAGAATGAAAAACAGACAGCATGAGGAATGGATTCATCCATCAGTGGTGCACCAATCATCCGCTCCTTATACTTTGTAGGGAAAGCATGAGCAGCATCTTCAATAATTGCTAAGTTGTAGTTAGCAGCTATAGATGTAATGGTGTCAAGATCCGCAGGTAGACCGGCAATATGAACAGGGATAATTGCTTTTGTTTTTGGTGTAATTGCTTCCTCTATCAAAGTTGGATCGATGTTAAAGTCGTGGGGTTGAATATCAACAAGAACCGGTTTGGCATTGAAGTAGCGCACAACTTCAGCTGTAGCGGCAAAAGTATAAGGAGTTGTAATCACCTCGTCGCCTTCTTGCAGATCAATCGCTTCAAGCGCCAAATGCATGGCTGCTGTGCACGAATTAACAGCTATAGCATGCTTGGCATTTACGCTATCGGCAAATAGTGTTTCAAATTGCCTTGCCTTTGGTCCTGTAGTAATCCAGCCAGATTCCAGCGACTCCTGGATATGAGCATATTCGTTTGCACCTATGTCAGGAAGAGCAAACGGTAAGAATGAATTTCTCATTCGAGTATTCTCCGTGATGAGCAAAATCGTTTGGTGCAAGGTATCATTAAGATGCCAGTTCTGGCTTGGCCAAAGAAATTGTTTCATTGTGGCAAGCTTTTATTGTAGAGACTATCCTATCTAGATCATCGGTAGTTAAATTTGAACCAGATGGTAAGCATAGCCCACGTTTAAACAATAGTTCCGCCACGTCGCCATCGACAAACTCATATTCGGCATAAACCGGCTGCATATGCATTGGTTTCCATACGGGGCGTGATTCTATATTCTCACCATCCAGCCGGAGCCTAACGAATTCTCGGTTTACACCAAACTCTTTAGGATCAATTGTGATTACAGTCAGCCAGCGATTGTGACGTCCCCACGGTGCTTCTGGCATAAACTTTATACCAGGTAAGTGATTGAGTGCCTTGACATAGTAATCTGTGTTATGGCGGCGAGCCAAGACCCGCTCTTCCAGAACCTCCAACTGACCTCGACCGATGCCAGCTAGCACGTTGCTCATTCTGTAGTTATAGCCTATTTCTGAATGTTCATAATAAGGGAAGTTATCGCGTGCTTGAGTAGAGAGTTTACGGGCGTGATCGACTAGATCCTTGTCTTCAGAAACGAGCATTCCACCGCCTGAGGTCGTAATAATTTTGTTGCCATTAAAGGAAAATATACCTGCTGTGCCCAAAGTTCCTGGGGAACGCCCCTTATAATCTGCACCCAAAGCCTCAGCTGCATCTTCGATAAGAATGACTCCGTAGTGCTCACAAATCCCTTGAATTGTATCTAGATCTGCACATTGACCATATAAATGAACTAAAACCAATGCTTTGGGTATATTCCCTTGCTTTGCACGAAATTTGAGTACATTCTCAAGTAACTCTGGAGCCATATTCCAAGATACGAGTTCACTGTCAACAAAAATAGGTTTTGCTCCCAGGTAGATTATAGGATTAACACTAGCACAAAACGTCAAATCAGAGACAATGACCTCATCGCCACGGCCAACACCAATACTTGCCAGAGCCAAATGTATTGCGGCGGTACCGGAAGTCAAGGCCACAGCATTAGATGAGCCTATCATATTACAGAATTCGTTTTCAAAAGCCGTCAGATTTGGTCCTACAGGAGCGATCCAGTTGGAATCAAACGCATCTTGTATGTAGTTTAATTCTCGTCCAGACATATGAGGAGGAGATAAGTAAATTCTATCAAATTTCGACATTTTATTGACACCTTTTCAGAACGTGGACCATGCACAACCTTTCATTCAAAACGAATTAATCCCACAAATAATTCCATCCATAAAGCACACAATACAAACTAACGCATCAAGATTAAATGAGGATTAGGTTCACTGCAAACAAGAGTTTTTATTGATAAAAACATCGAATTCGCAATCAGAGGGCATTTCTTTATGAAACGCCCTCTTAAAAGTATCGTAATCGATCATATCGAGGAACAATACTAATTGATTTCCTGATTGATGAACTCTACGTATTTAGAAATGACATCAGCTTCTTTAGGCCCGAATCTCTTAAATCCCTTACCTACATTATTTGGATGAATCTCACTAAAGTCCATCTGTTGGTATGCTGAATCATCCCCTCCAATAAATTCCGTGATATCTCCTAAGATCTGCTTTGGTGATTGTACAAAATCAGCATAGCGAACAGTTATAACGCGTTCAGAAGGTATGCTTTTCAATGTATTGAATGGATGCAATACACATTTCTGCCATTGCATCGCGCAAACTTCTAACAACGTCAACTGCGTTAAATCATCTTGCATACCATCATACACAGGCCCCCAAGTACTGTGCGGTTGTCCTTGGGTACTAATCATCTTGTTTCCTATGGTCATTAAGTATTTAAAGGCGTAAGATGGAGCGATCGTAATAGGATATGTGCTGGCCTTTTTTAAAATGTAGCGCCAATCAGGCGATGCAGTCCATTGTCGGTAAGATGACTCAATTACATCATAGCCATCTCGAATGAGATGTATGAAATGGGCATTAGGATATATTGCATTGACAAAAGGAATCCGTAGACAGTTGCTAACTGTTTTTTCGATTAAGACAGCATTCCCACGATGGTATTTTTTTAGCTGATGCCGAATCTTTGCCTTAACCTCTGATGTAACAGAATGCGTGGTAAGTTCATCATGCGCCGTTTCCTGATTACCCATACGCCAAATATAGTTCACATCGTACGGCACTTTGTCAATGTCGGGATGTCTTGCAATCGTGTCACGAAGTAATTTGGTGCCCGATCTAGCCGCACCAATAATAAACACTGGCCTAAAATTTGTTAATTTCATCGATACATTCTACGATATCTGACTAAAGGTAAATCCGCGTTCATCGTGAGCAAGTAGCTCATATCCATACTCTTTCATCATGTCAATGTATCCTTCACCCGTCACTGCTAAACATATATGGGGTAACCCACGCTTGATGAGTTGGCTCATCCCATTTAAAATTTCACGTTCTGCACCATTCGTAGTAATACTGACGATGTCAGCCTTATGGATATCTCTTTCATGCAAAATATTATCTAAGCTATCTGCTGGCAGCTCCACGGTACGATATTCAGCAAGCTGACCCTCTGTATAATGATCCTTGGTTCCACCAGTGAAGTTTGAGGCAGGATGGGCATCGTTTATATACAACTTCAATGCTTTCGCACATGACCAGACCGCGATCGGACAAACAGTGACTTGATCTAATTTAAGTTGTTCAATCATTCTTTGCCACGTATCTACACTTTCAGTATCAGGTTCTATAATAAACACCTTATTACTGTTACCGGATAATAGTGAAAAATACATCCCCCGAGATCGTCCAGATTTCAACGTGTCTTGAGGAGCACCAATCTGAATAATAATGGACTTAGGCTGTATAAGCTTCTATGAATACTTATTCTGCCTCAAGATCTTACCGATGGTGTATTTCAACCGAAAGGGTATCAGCTGAGCAAATGCATTGAAAGTTCTTACTCCGACTCGGTGAATCAGTAATTCATGGGACCATAAAAAACGGATTGATTGCCGATTAACCATACTATTTACCTTTCTGAAGTGGTTGACTTACCTCAGATATCTGACGTAATTGAAATTCTCGAAATAGTTGAAGGAACTGTTTTAGTGCGGATTCTCGACTATATTTTGTCTGACTGATGAGCAGAGACTTTTTTCCATCTCTTATAGCTAAATCAGGATCATTTACATAAGATTCAATGACCTTTTGCAGCCCCGACAGATCACCTTGAGGAACAACAGCTCCTATATGCTCCTCATGAATCATCTGGGCAATTTCGCCGCATTCATTGCCTTGATAAATGAGTGGTCTACCAGCAGCAATTGCACCGTAAGCCTTCGAGGGTACAACAATCCCCTCAAAATCATTGCGTAATGAAATAAAATGCACATCCCCCATACTGAGGCTCTCTGCTAAGCGTTCTATGGGCTGATATGGCAAAAGCGTAACATTATCGAGCTGATGCTTTCTCTTTGCCTCTTCTATTTCGGCAAGGCGGCTTCCAGCACCGACAAACACAAATTGTAGATTGGAATACTCTTTAAGTGTTCGGGCCACATCAAGAATATCATTGAAGTAGTGCGAGACACCTAAGTTCCCCGAGTAAAGAACAACAAATTTGTCCATTAAGCCATATTCGGCGCGAAGTTTGTTTTCTGCTTTCTCAACCGTATGCACTTCACGTTCATTGGCCCAATTTGGTATCGTTATGACGTTTTCTTGCGGAATGCCTCTCTCTTCAATCAACGCCGACATGCAACGCCCAATTGCAACGACTCTATCAGCGTGTTTCATGCCCAGATAGGAAATTGTACTTAAAAGGCGAGTGATACCTGATTTTCGCTTGAGCAAACCATCCAGAACGGCCACATCTGGATAGATATCCATTACCAAATAATGATATGGTTGACCACGAAAGGTTTTTAAGAAAATTCCCCATAAAACAAAAAGAGGTGGCTGGGTCAGAAAAAAGTTTAGCTCAACAGGCGGACCAAAAAGTGATGTTTTCATAGCACCCATCATATAGCGAATGATGACCCACGCCTTTTTCCAACCACGATCCACGCTGTCTAAACCAGTTTTGATCCGCCGAATCTGTATTGCAGGATGAGCCAGAGTCACTTCCAATGGTGTTCGCCCTTGCCGGTATTCGGCATCTGAGACGACAACCTCGATCTCAAATCCCTGGTCGGCCAAGAAGGGTAAGAGATCTCGGTAGGTTGGTGAAACAGGTTCGTACGTATTAAAAAATCGTATGCGCATGATTTATGCTATCTATAAGATTGAACAAGCATTATCAGTAGCTGGAAGATGTAGGAGCAAGAGTGGTTCACTAAGCCTTAATGTTGAACTAGTACAATCAGGTATAAATGGAGTTTCTAGCATTGAATATGTATGTAGTAGATATGAATCTATTTTGACGTGTGTAGCTTAGTCTGTACCCACGATTTACCGTTGGTTAATAGGAGTTTTCCCTGCAACCATGGTAAACGGGCGACAATGGCTCGTTCTTCGTCCTCAATCCCTAATAGATACCAGACAAGAGTATAGCTGAGTGCTGTACATAAAGGCACTGTAATCAACTTGGCAATCACCGAAAAGTCAGTTCCATAAATTTGAGCAAGCGTACCGGCAATCAAGGCAACAGAAGCCGCAGCCACTAATTTAAGATATCGTGCATCATATGGCTGGATGCCGATTAGCCAACGAACTTCTAGCAGCTTAACGATATTCATCATGATGACAACTGCAGAGCTGACAATGGCTACCCCGAGCATTCCATAGGATTGAGCAGCCCAACTCATCCCCCCAATCATGGCAATCGTCGTTACCATTGTGTTCATCAGTTCAACCCGCTGATGGCCGGTCATAATTAGTAAACGCGTGACTCCCCCAGTCAATCCATTTACGGTTCGTCCGATAATGATTGTAACGAGTATAGGCTTTGCTGCTACATAATCCGGGCCAAAGAGAGCCATAAGCTCATCGCTCACAAGGAACATGGACAAGGCGATTGGAAGAATGGCCAATGCTGTCCAGCGGGTAGTCAGTTTAAAGGCGGCATCTAAACCGGTGATGTCCTTACGATGCCATAGGTCCGCTGCCATAGGTGACAACACAGCATTACATGCTCCAAGGACAATCGTAATTAGCAAGGCTGTACGTATGGCTGCAAAGTAGAGAGCAATCTCTTCAGACGGTACATAGAAACCGAGAATCAATGTGTCAAGCCATCCTGTAGTTGCACGGAATAGGTCCATGAATACGACCGACATAGAAAAACCAATCCACATCCATGTATTCTCGCGATCGCCTGTAACAGTTCGAGCGTCTCGAAATTCGCTCCATAAGAAACGAGCCGCTAAGCTGACGATTCCAAGTAGCACGACATTTATCAGCCAGACAAATTGACCAAATGAAATAGAAAAAAGCCACGCAGCCAAAAGTGCCACAACGATTGCGAATGGTCGTCCGATTTCACGCAAACTAATCACCCGACCCATCCGCTTAGCACTCTGCAGTGCATTTGCCGATAATGTGATCGCTGCCAGGAGAGGGATAAACCAACACATGGTATGAAGGAGGTCTTCTAGCTCCGGCTTCCTAGCTAGTGAGCTTATCCAAGGTGCTGAAGCATAGACTAAGAGAGCTGCGCTCAACGAGCCAAGCAACCCCAAAGTGATTCCAACCAAAATAACCGAACGTAATTTCGCCTGTTCTGAACTGCCTCGATAAGCCGCAATATAGCGGAGCAGTAACTCCTGTGCACCCAGTTGCCCAATTACAGCAGCAATACTCACGATACTGAGGCAGAAGACAAAATCACCTGTCAACTTTGCCCCAAAAACTCTTGCCAAGCCAAGATTGTAGCCATATTGAAGCATGGCCCCAAGTACAAGGCCAAGCATAATGATCAGACTCCCAGAGGCGACTTTGGTGAGGGATTGATTGATTTTAGGATTTTCAAGGTTAGAAGCTTTGGAATAAGGCATTTGCGGATTAAAATGAATTTGCATTACACTCCGCTGACCCGCTTAAATCTCTTTTCAGACAGCTTCTTATAAATTTCATCAATAGTATCTCAATCATGTATTAAGATGGGTTATTACTAAAAGCAACCTTAGTAACATATGCATTTGTAACATTTGGACTTACATACTTCTTAATTAGGAAATGCACAAGGAGGAAGGCTAAACCAAAACCGACAGCACGATTCAGACCTGTTTTGAATTCTGTTTTTGTTAGGTAAAATGTAAAAATGATGACAAAGTTCACATAATGCAAGCGGGCAAAATGGCTGCCTCGGTGCCTGTGAAACCATTGCACAGCCCGCGCGGAGAGATAGCCAAAAGCTAATTGACCTATGATTACGCCAAAGAGCCCGCCGTTTAGGTAAAGCTCACCAAGCCAAGAGGCAGGAACTCCACCAGCTCTGGCGTCAGCGTATTCAAGTTGACGCTTAAGATAGATGCCAATGGTCGTTACAGGTTTTTCTGGCCAAACTGCTCGCGGGATAGGAAGTAAAAGTGTCCAATAAAACGTTTTACCATACAGAAAATCGATCTGAGTAGGAACAGAATCAACCACTCTTGCAAGTGATTCAATACTTGCGAGGTTTGCACCTCCCAATACGCTTGAGACTATCTCTGTTGCCTCATAGCTGAGTGCCCTCTCTGCGATTAAGTCCACACTCAGATCAGTTGATACGTTACGGACGGCGATAACCGATGCCTCTCTCCATGCAATTCGCCCAATGAGCAATATGAAAACCAACAGTAACAAAAACAACGCTTGAATTAAATATCTAGATAACTTTGCAAAAGGGTTACCCGAGGGTCTATGTAGGCTCAATTTAATGCTCAGTATAAATATACAAAAGAGGATAATCGGTGCCGCGGAACCTAATGTAGCCATTGTATAAATATTAAAGGCAAAAAATCCCCAGAAAGAAATTTTTTTCAAAGCATTAGTGTCAAATATAAGCCAAAGAAATGTAGTAGCTTGCAAAAATTGGAACAAGAGCCTGTAATAATCGGTAGTGCGTAAAAGTGTTCTACTGTGTATATTTGTAACAATCGCTGCGATTCCGCCGGAGGATTGTACAAAGAGTCCATATCCTAGCAACCCGATAGCGGTCGTAATCCCTAATGCCAATAAGAAAATCTTTCGGTTTGTCAAATCAAAACTCCTCAGAGAAGATTTGATTCTGGATGAACTTTGGGAAAAGCTAATGTCGTAATTTTGTGTCCCTAATGTCAGATAATAACTCAATAAGTAGCTGACTAGCCCAATAGTCACCGTAAACAAAGCCAGCGTAAAAGCAGGTAGAGCATCCGGCGTGAGCACATATCTTAATGATCGACTTTGCCCGCCACTTACTAAAAAGATAGCCCCCAATATATATCCGGATGACGTAATAGTATATATATTAACAGGTTGGATCAGCGTTTGTTGTTTAAACAGAGTATTTAACCAGGGATAAATAATCAAAATTGTATTAATGACTATTAGAAACAAAGAGACCAGTAAATAAGCCGACCAGGCTCTTTGGACAACAAACTGCATTATTAATACAGTTAGACTTACAGGTATCAACGTAAGTAAACTATATATCAATATAGGAGACCGAAATCTGCTTTTCATATAAAAGTATTATTCTATAGAAGAAATATTAGTAGTTCGCAATTGAGAATTGTGGTGAATATACATATTCTGATATCTATTCAAAGATGTATAATCAGCAGCAAAATGTAGTTCAAAAAGCTGCAATAAGCTATCTTTGGAAATAGCAAATTCAGAGGGGGTCTTTAGAGAAAGTTGGTGCCATAATCTCATAATGCCCAAATCTCGCATCTTCCATAGAATTTCCCTACTTGCTACAGAAGATGCCAACGCCTGCTTTATTTTTGTAATTCCACGGTTCACAAATGGCATCCGCATTTCAGCCAGCCCTTTATTCACCTGTTTTGTCAAAGTGCTACCTTCAACATAATCTACACCTAGATCCTCCAAGAAATTAGACCAATACTGTCTAGGATTGTTTGTTAACTGTTCATATGTCAACAACCGGAGTGAATCTTGTGGAAAAACTGTTAGAAATCGTTCAATCTGTTTTGTATAGAGGCTGTTCTCCACTAATGAGTACTCTTGTTCTAGTGCCTCTTCGAAGGTACCCGTCACTAGAGCATTGCGCGTTAGCATTCGGTAGTGAGAGTAAGCTCGTTCGACTGGATTCCGAACCACAATATAGATTTTGATATTGAGTCCTAAGAGATTTGCCATGCGTTCAGGGACACCGTCAGCAATAAAATAACCTGGTGTAATGTCACCGATCTTCGAAGCAGTTGCAGGAGCCGTTTTGTAAAGATCCAGATACCAACTCAATCCCTGATGATAATTTTCATCAAAGTAGCGGGGTTCCTTGACGTTTGGAACAAAGACCTGAGGATGATCGCGAAGGCAGCGAAATAGCCAAGTCGTAGCCGTACGAGGTGGACCAATAACCACAAAATTCGGTAATCTCATCTATGAATTTAGCAATCCCTTCCAACTATTTGTTTCGGCCGTAGATTGGGCAATACTTTGCATAAGTAAATACCTTGTGTGGCTCAATGGCCAAGCAGCAACCACACCATCACGATGAATACAGAAATGGCTATTGTCAGCTTTGGCCACATGAGTACCTCGTTCTGCAGAGGCGCAAGACTCATAGCCAGCACGAAAGACCACATCTCTAGCCGTAGAGCTAAAACTTTGCATTCGTCCAAATGGCCATGCAAAGTGTTTGATAGGCCCAAATCGTGCCTCTAATAGCTCTTTATTGAGATATATTTCAGCCTCAAGCTCTTCTCGGCTTAGCTGACTCATCTCTACATGACTATGGGTATGCCCCCCAATTTCGTGTCCCATCTCTTGTAAAGCAGCGACATCAGCCCACGATAAATACTGTACTGGAAGCCGACCATACTGAGTTCTTGTCATCAACATGTTGTGAACCTGGTTTGTATCGCCCAAAGCGGAAGTATTCAGGAAAAAGCAGGACTTAGCGCCGAAACGCTGCAATATCTTACCTGCTGTAAGGCAATTGGCTACCCCATCATCAAAACTAAAACAGACATACGGGTTATCAATTTGCCCTGATGCCACGCGCTCTACAGCCTCTGAATAGGAGATAAACTGATGCCCAGTTTGGCAAAGCCAAT
The DNA here is from genome assembly GCA_039028975.1 of Chloroflexota bacterium. GTDB lineage: Bacteria > Chloroflexota > Anaerolineae > Caldilineales > Caldilineaceae > JAHBNG01. The sequence continues at coordinate 85,087 of JBCCHB010000037.1, read as the reverse complement.
CAAGAAGTGCTTCAAACCCTACTTCCTCATCTTGAAAGACGTAGTGCAAATATATGAAATGAACTCGGTTTTTAGCAAAGAGCGCTCTTTTATTCGGAAAGTTATTGTTGATAGCAGCCAGCAGAGTAAGCGCACCATGTCGTAAATACCCTCTCATTGATAAGGGGGGTACCAGCTCTGCGTATCTTAAAGCGTATTGAGGTTCAGTCATGATACTCCACCTACTCACCAAGAATATTTGCACAACCGTTTACTCTAGCGGGAATGCCGTAGGCAACAATGTTATCGGGCAAACTTTGAGTCACAATTGCCCCAGCCCCCACAGTTGTATCTGTTCCAATCTGTAAATGGGGCAAGACAACGGCACCAGCACCGATCATGCTTCTTTGACCTACTTCAACCCGACCTGCTAGGACGGCTCCTACAGAAACATGTGACCCTTCACCAATCACACAGTCATGTTCAACAATGGCACCAGAGTTCAAAATAGCATAAGCACCAATTATGGATCGGGTATTGATCACAACACGAGGCATAACAGCCACTCCTGGTGCAAGAATAGCATGTTTGGATACGGATGCGCTCGGATGGATTGTGGTTATGAATTGGAAGCCATCCCGGGCGAGTCTAGTGGCAACTTTGCAACGAATTGAATTATTGCCAATGGCCACAATTAGACTTACATCCTTATACATATGTTGGCTTAGGGCTTGCGAACTACCTAGTATAGGGATGCCAAGTACGTCCTGATGTGCCAAATTTGCAGAATCATCTACATATCCCAAAAGCTCATACTTTTCTTCACTTTGGATAACATCTGCCACAACCGCTCCGTGCTCTCCGGCGCCAATAATGATTACAGGCTTCATAAATATAATGTAGTTACAAACGAGCCAAAGCAGATTTGTCTTTATCACTCAACGTTGCAAATTGCTCGGCTAGCCATGCTGTATTGCTATAGCTATCATAATTTTTCTTAATCAACTTCTTATTCTTCTCAGCAAAACTTGGTTGCCATCTATCGAAATTCTTTAGCACCTCGATTAAAGTTCGAGCAACCTTGTCTACTTCTACGGACTCGAGCAAAAGGCCATTTGAACCATGCTCTATGACTTCATGATAAGCTTGTAGATCATTTAATACGGGAATGAGATCGGTTGCCAATGCCTCTAAAATTGAAGAAGCGAGCAAATCACTTTCAACAATACAAAGATAGACATCTGAAGCATGCATAATTGATATCATTCTGTCATAGGGCTGTGCTCCCAAAAAACGTACCGCTTTTTGGGTTCCTAACTGTACAACCCTGTCCTGAGCCTCCTGCAAAGTCCTCTGACCTTCCTGATTTAATGGTGGATAAACAAACCAAAATTCTGTATCGGGATGGCAAGAGAGAACTCTCGGAATACACTCGACAATATTTTGAACTCGCGAATAATGTGCAAAATGCCGATTGTGCAAGATCACCTTAGTATTATTGCTTATACCATATTCAGAACGTATTTGGGTTCGACGTTCAGATTTGGCATCATCGATTCCCTTAATATCTATGCCCCAGGATCGAGAGATAAATTTTTTTCTTATATCTATCTTTAGTACATCTTTAATATACTCGTGGGCTGTGGGTGTTGAACCATAGACTAAATCTGCTTTATGAAGGCAACGTCGAATAATCATAGCCAGCAAACGACTATTGCGGCCGTGAACATTCACATCGGGACCGTACATGGTTGCAACAAACGGAATTGAGTTTAGAGGGAGTAACCCATAAGCGCCATATGAGCTGAGCCCATGGACATCAATCGCGTCTGGCTGTAGCTGCATTAGTAGTTGGCGGATCTTGGGTAGAGCTTGTAAGTACCTTAGTGCACCAAGCTCCAGAGGAACATTTACATGGTGAATTGTAGCACCTGAATTTTGAAGATCTTCGTTGCGTTTACCGATTGTGACAACGTGGACATCATGGGAGAGATTTACGAGGTTCTTCACCCTCTCTTGTAAAAGAATGTAATTACTTCGGCCTAGAATGCAAATACGCATATACGATTCATACCCACTGGCATTTATGCTTGGTTCATCAAGCCCATGGAGTCATAATTATAGCCATGGGTGTCGACAAAGATGGTTTGATAATATTGAAGATCGGCATCCGAAAAAGCTTCCTGCCAGCCATGAGTTTTTCCCGTTCTGACAGCGCGGAAATTTGCATCAAACCGTCCCGGATCTCGAATACCTGTTTCTGCTTCTTTTTTACGCATCTGGTCAATAGCTGAACGTTCGATGGCATTTTCAATCAACTTACGATCCATATCGACAGATAAGTTAGCAAAAGCGCCCTGTAGAGTCCCCACAGTATCTTTGCGGAGCTCTTCATACTTGAGCAGCACGGTAGCCATTGATTCCCATGATTGATAATGCCGTATCCATGCTGATAATCCATATTTTGGGTGTCGCAGAAATTCAGAGAATTCACCTCTAAATGCAACGATCTTAGATTTTTGAGCCAAGTCATAGTATGAAAGGATTGCGTCACGTGGATCGCGGACCAATAATATGGAACGTCTAGGCTTTGCAAAAAAGGGGCGACGGAATGGATGGTGGGTCTTTACAAACCGTGGCAAGCTTTGATATGGCCAAGGCTTAAGTAAATTGCTAACGCCTAATGAGGGTACTAAATTGGGAAGGTCCCATAGCTCAACTTCCTTTCCATCTCTTTCAGATAACTGGATTATATTGGCAAAAATAATCCGAATCCAACTATTACCAGAGCGAGGGAAGGAAGTAAGCCAAACATCATCAGGGTGCAACCCCACGATTCCATTTGCATTACGTATAATTTGTCGACCGTAATGAAATACTTTACTAGTGTTCATCAATATCACAAGATAGGGATAATACGGCATATTTTGCCGTCAGCATGTTAGGGTCAAAAGTTTGACAGACCAGGGATTTGGGTAGTTCATCCCAAGAGAAGAAATTAGAAGATGGAGCAAAGTCGTACTATATTATGTAGTAATAGCGATGACAAGATGTATAGCAAGCATTTTCTAGTAAGAAACGAATTGATATTAGAAGAGCGACTAGAAACAAACTCTATCGTAAAAATTTACTATGGAGTCACGTTCAAAAAACCGGACCTTTGATATGATAGATATTCAGATAATGCTTATCAATAGATGACTAGATTTATTAGATTTTTCTCTCTACTCTGTACAATCTGAAGAATCTGTTGATGAAACTCTTTTTCTGAGAAACTATATCATCTTAAGCACCTAAGAGAGCATTCGGTGGGTTGGTAGAAGGGCAAACACGCTAATGCCAGTTCATACCAAGCATTAGCGTGTTTGCCCCCAATCAAACGATGGGCCTCAACGTAACGGCATAAATTTATTGCTATTCTACAATAATCGGTACAAAAATTCGTGTCCGATCTTGTAATAGCATGCTGTCTAAAGTTGCCACTTCCTCTTCAGCAGCAGCGACATCAGAAAGCCGGATAAATTCATTTAGCACCATTAGCTCCTCGTCAATTGCAGCTATATCAGCGAGCTTGATCATTTCATCTATCTCTCCAAGTTCGCTCTGGATTTGAGCAGCTGTCGTTGTACTATGCAATGCGGATGCGGAAACGGCACTCACAACATCGAAATACATGGGAGCACTCCATGGACCGAACCCACCAGCGTTTGAGCCTTTCACCCTCCACAGGTAGCGCGTTCCTGCTACCAGCGTTGGAGAACTTGGCGTGATGGTACAGTTACCAGCAGAGCAAACGGTTGCTGCAGCATAGGTCGTCCGATCCAAAATGCCTGGTAAGTCTCGATCATAGATCAACACTTCATAATTGTCGGCGGTCCCCAAGTCCTGCCACTCATAGGTCGGCAGCACATCTGTAATGTCCCCATTAGGGCTGGTTAAAGTTGGAGCACTAGGTGGTGGCGTTGCATCGATTACATCGAAATACATGGGAGCACTCCATGGACCAAACCCACCAGCGTTTGAGCCTTTCACCCTCCACAGGTAACGCGTTCCTACGACCAATGTCGGCGAGCTTGGCGTGATGGTACAGTTACCAGCAGAGCAGACGGTTGCCGCAGCATAGGTTGTTCTGTCCAAAATGCCTGGCAAGTCTCGATCATAGATCAACACTTCATAATTGTCGGCAGTCCCTAAATCCTGCCACTCATAGGTTGGCAGCACATCTGTAATATCCCCATTAGGATTGGTCAAAGTTGGAGCGCCAGGTGGTGGTGTTGCATCGATTACGTCGAAATACATGGGAGCACTCCATGGACCGAACCCACCAGCGTTTGAGCCTTTCACCCTCCACAGGTAACGCGTTCCTACGACCAATGTCGGCGAGCTTGGCGTGATGGTACAGTTACCAGCAGAGCAGACGGTTGCCGCATCATAGGTTGTTCTGTCCAAAATGCCTGGCAAGTCTCGATCATAGATCAACACTTCATAATTGTCGGCGGTCCCCAAATCCTGCCATTCATAGGTCGGCAGCACGTCTGTAATGTCCCCATTAGGATTGGTCAAAGTTGGAGCGCCAGGTGGTGGTGCTGTGCTCACAACATCGAAGTACAATGGAGTACTCCAACCGCTCCAACCAGCACTGTTTCTCGCCTTAACACGCCATAAATATCGGGTTCCAGCGACTAATGTAGGGCTAGAAGGCGTCAATTCACAGGGAGTTGTACCACATGCTGCGGCTGGCGTTGTACTAACACGCGCAACCTCACCTGGGGCATCCCGGTCATAAATAAGTATTTCGTATTCAGTAACACTTGCCCCAGTCACCTCATTCCAGCTATAAGTCGGTAACGTATCTGTTATATCATCCGTTGGGGATATGGCGGTTGGCATGCCTGGTGGATTGGCAATGGCATCAACGTCAATCGATATGGTCTCTTCTGTGTAGCCGCCGTTGCTGTCTGTTACACTGGCTTTTATCACATGGGTGCCAACGCTCAAGGCAGTCGTGTTAAATGAACCACTATCTGTTGCCAAGCTGCCGTCAAGATCGGATTCCCAATCAAGGCTGGTTGTCAAGTCACCATCTTCCGTGTCATTCGCCGTACCGGTAAACGTGATATTATCCCCATCGGTAAAGGTGGCTCCGTTTGTCGGCGAGCTAATCGCTACCGTTGGTAAATTGTTTGTTACCGTAAAAGGCATACCCTGTAAACAGGGAATGTCATCCGGATTACTCGTTGTGTGCTGGCATTGCCCGGTCATGGCGCTCTGAACAACCTGCCGAACTTCATTAAGAAGCTCATTTGATACGTTATAGTCAGACTCTGCAGGGGTTTGCGTCTGACTTTCCACAGCACTAGAGCCTGGGCTTAGGAATGGCAAATAGATGGTGTGATCATCTCCGCCGCCATTTTGACTGGATAGCGCTCGCCAATCGTCTTGTGGCTCAATGGCACTTGCGCTGGCTGGCAACATGACCGCCAACAGCAACATCAGCAGCCCCAAGCACAGAGAAAGACGGAGGTCGACAGATTTTGTTTGGTTCAGCAGGTTAGATAGGTTCATCTTTCTTCCTTCACTACATAGAATATCGGTACAACTATACTTAGTAGTCCATAATCAAACGAGAGATTCTTCGGTCACCTCGGATGCCATCAGAATAACATTATCCTCTATGAATACTTAAATCCACACGGTACCTATACTCAGCTTCGTTTGAAAACAGGTGTTTGGTCACTCTGGTAAAATTTCGGAAAACACCTGTTTTCAAATCGACCGCAGTATAGAAGGAAATGCTTAGGGAGCGACTACCTGAATATCATCTAAGCAGTCTTGCGCTCGGGCCCTCATCAGACAACATTTCGGGAAACGACAGCTCCAAATTGCCTACTCTATAGTTTAGAAGCCAATCCAGAAGAATGTATTACAAGTTTCTAACAAATGCAATAAATAAATGCAATTAATTACTGATCGTCACTTGCCGAAAATACTCTTCGTAGTTGCTATCTCGTCGGACAACCCGTAGCCGCAACGTGTGATTCCCATTGGGAAACTCAAGGGTATCAAAACGGAATAGGTTGCCATTGGCCATGCGCTCACTGACGTTTAGATGGTTGGCTTGACTTTCGTCGCCAAAGAGCAGCAGATCAAGCTGCCATTTATTCCACTCTTCGTCGGGTAGCTGAGCCACACCCCGCACATTCACGGTGCCGAAGACACTCCTGTTGTCGGTCGGTTCAACGATGCCGTTGGCCCGACTTTCGGCATAAGCGAAGCGGTCGGCGTCGGTGTTGGCGATCGTAATGGTTGTATAGTATTCGTCGTAATTTTTATTTTGTTGTACCACTCGCAAGCGAACCCGATGTTCGCCGTTGGGAAAGCTCACTGTATCTAAAACGCCTAAACGGCCCCATGTTGGTGAAGCTCGCCTACCCATTGGAACCGGCTGATTATCATCGCCATTGAGCAATAGGGTCAGTTCATAGCGCAAAAATTCTGGATGAGCCGCCATACCTTCTAAGGTTACCAAGCCCCGCACGGTTGTGCCGTCGGCTGGAGAGTGAAAACCAACCGGGTCTGTCGTGAGTGCCATGGCTTTGTCAAATTGACCCGTCTGCTGATAAAGCTTCCATAATCGGGCTACTGTGCGCTCAACCTTGCGAGATTCCCCCAAATTCTGCCAGCGAGATAAGGCTTGGTTGTATCCCTCGATCGCCTCTGGATATTGAGCAAATGTGTTATGGTAGGTTGCAATCGTGTCGTAAACAGCCGCGATGAGGGCTTGTTCACCGGTCGCCAAGGCTAGCTCTAAAGCTTGCTGAAAGAGTAACGTGATCTCGGCCTTCTTATCTTCAATGGTATAGATTGTTGAAATGTTCAGTAATGTTGAAACTGTTTTTTGGCCATTGCCTAGTTGGTTCCATAGCGCCAGGGCTTGGTTGTAATACTCTAGTGCTAGGGGATAGTTTCGGCTCGAGCGATGATAAGTTCCCAGGGTATCCAGCAGGCCAGCCTCAAGCTCTCTTTCACCCAGATTGCGGGACATGCCCAATGCTTGTTGGTAACTAGCCTGAGCGTCTTCACCTTGACCTATGGAGCGGTGCAAGGCCCCTACCGTACTGATGTTCCTGACAAGCCTCTGTCCGTCATTCAACTGTTGCCAAAGGAGGTATGCGCCCTGGTAAGCAGCTACGGCTTCGCTGTAACGAGCATCTACTTGATGGAGCTTAGCGAGAGCCTCTAGGGCTATAGCGCTTTTTTTGAGTTCACCAGCGCTTTGATATAAAGTGGCCATCTCTTGGATAAGAAGAGCCGCTTGACGGTCTTGCTCTGCTTGACGGTAGGCGTTGGCCAATTGAGCGAGGGCGTCAGCAATCTTGGAATCATCACCCAAGGAACGCCTTATGGCTACGACTTCCTCAAATGCCTGAACGGCCAACGGGAATTGTTCTGCTGATAGATAGTAGCGACCTAAATTATTCACGGAAGCGGCCACCTTGGCATTTTCTTCAGCGTCTCGATACAACGAAATGGCCTCTTCTAAAACTGCAAAAAACTGGCTATCATTGCCAGCTTTCTGATAGGTCGTAGCTAATTGGCTCAGAGAATCAGCCGTAGCGATGTCATCTCCTAGGGTACGTCGTAGGGCCACGGCTTCCATGAAGCGATTGACTGCATCATCCCACTCTTCTTTTGATATAGATGAACGGGCCAGGGATTCAATCAGACGAACTGCCTTTTCGGCTTGCCCCATACGTTGATAGAGAGCGATGGTCTCTTCTGTGGTTGCAAGGAATTCCCTCTCGTCACCAACCTCTTGATAAGCTGAGGCCAAGGCTGTTAGTGTACGGGCCGTTCGGGCATTGTTACCTACAGCCTGACGCAAAGTCAGCGCTTCGCGAAATGACGTGATGGCACCGGTACTGTTACCACTTATCTTATAATGCCCCCCCAATGCCTCGAGTACATTTGCTAGATTGACATCATCCTCTGCCTTTTCTAGCAGCATTAGGGCCTCTTCAAAGGTAGGGATGACTCTGGAATCGTTCTCGTTTGTGCTATAAGCGGCGGCCAACTGAGACAGGTTCAGAGCCAACAAACGCTCGTTGCCCAAAGAACGACGCAGCATTAGGGCCTCTTCAAAGGCCTGGATAGCCTCTTGCATCCGGTCCCGTGCTCTATAAAAGCGACCCAAAGCTTCTAGCAATTTGGCTTGGTTGGCGCCCTGGCCCAAATCACCATAAATGGCTATCGCTTCATTCAGCACGGAAAGGGTCTGGGCATCATCTTCTAATTTTTGGAGCGGGCCTGCCAGTTGGCTCAAATTATCGGCAATTCGTTTTTCATTACCTAATTGGCGACGTAGCATAAGGGCTTCTTCAAAGGCAGCTATCGCATTGTCATATCGATTAACGCTGTTCTCATAGCGCCCCAACGCCTCCAATGTACCAGCCTCGTTAATCCCATCTTCTAACCTTGCATAAATCTCAATCGCTTCTTCATAGGCAGCAATGGCTAGCTTATCCTGTTTATTATCCTTATACGCCTCAGCCAATTGACGCAAGGTTGCAGCCAGAAGTGGTTGTAGCTCTAACGCCCGTCGAATCTCCGCTGCTTGCACTAGCCTTTCAATTGCAAGTTGGGGGCGCTTGGCGCGACGATGATAACGCCCCAGCGCGTCGAGTACGCTGGCACTATTATTGGGTAATTCTAGCGCTTCATAGTTGGCCAATGCGCCTTCGTATGAAGCCACACTTTCAACATCCATCTCTGCCCCCTGAAAGGCACCGGCGACTCGGAACATCAGGTTGGCCATCGATTTTGCGTCGTTCAGCTGAGAAACAATTGCCAGGGCCGTACAGTATTCTTCAATGGCCTGATCAAATTTCTTCTCCTTGATCAGCTGAGTCCCTCTGTCAGCGCCTGCCACAGCCGCAGTTGGCAGGTCATCTTTGGCCACACCACTGGGGATAGTGGCATCAGGACAGATGTTTGATAGCTGCTCATTACTGATGATGGGTTCGGAGATGATGTTGCTGGTCGGCATATCGCTGCTAGATGTTTGTTCAGTGGTTACTGGCTCATCATTTGCTTGATTACCACCTGTTTGCCCACTGGTCGCATCTTGTTCGGCCAAAATCTTTTCGCTATGGCGAACATATAACAGAGCGATGTTCCAGCGGACAATGTCCCCCTGGTCGTAGAAAGTTTGATAAGCACTCTGAAGCTTGGGCAGAGCAGCAGCGTAGTCACCGGCCTGGTAAAGTTGGATACCTTGCTGGAAAGAAGCGGGTTCACTAGTGCGGGATGCAATATGCTGTTGTGAGGCCGCCGCCCAAACAGGTGCTGGTTGGATAGCCAGCAGGCATATAGCACAAGCAATGATAAGTTGTAATGGGTACCAGAGCATTCTTCTCGAATTCATAGCCGCTTTATCATATCAAAATGGACAAGCTTACTCCATCTACTGCATTGTGAGTTTACATACAACAGGGAAAAGATAGACGGTAAGAAGTAAAAGAGGCAAGCTCAAACATAGCATTTACTTCTCCCATAGCAGTATACACACAATGGGTAGCGTTTTGTGTTACAGGTATATTACAACAGATACGTTAGCATATTATGTACTATTGTGATCGACACGTCTTTATTGAGACGGTATTTCTCCGTCCTTATAACATACTATTGTACTATTTTTTACTTGTTTTATCTATAGTACTCATGGGTCATACTACCTCACCCTCTTCATTTATCGGCATGTTACAGATGGAGGACGCTTACCTTTACAATTCGGGTTGTGGAGTAGGCGTTCTCTAACGCCGGTCTTCGTCGAGTTACCGCCGCATTAGAGAATGCTGGCTCCACCGATAATTGTAAACCAACTTTTGTTCACAATGAACCATGCCCATTTATCCTACCTATGTTGATTATTAGGACCAATATCGCCTCACTCTTGGATATAGACACTCCATGGACTTACCCCAGCGCTGTTGCTTCCTTGGACAAGCCATCTGTACCGTCCTGGCGAGAGATCGAATTGCGGCTGTACTACACAAGTTTCACTGCTACAGATATTGTTAGCCAGATAGGTTTGAAGATACTGAATGGAATCCATCGCCTCATCATAAACGACAAGGGTATAGCTGGTGGCAGTGAGAACTGGTCGCCATATGAACGGCGGAGCAGGTTGTGTAATGTCATCTAGGGGCGATAGAAGGGTGACAGCCCCGGGTGGACAGAATGTGTTAATCTCAGGCCGATTCGCTGTGCCAAACCAGGTACGGAGAACATTTTCAGCAGGTTTGTCCTGAGGTGAATAACTCATATCACAGGGAGCATTCGCACCTGGATTAATGGACCAATCCCACCAGAAAGCGCCGACAAACCATGGCTCGGGGTCAAAAATTTCATAGACGGCTTGATATGCTTCAGCCTGTTCTTGCAAATCACTCTCGGTGCCACAGTTGCTACACCAGGGCTTCTGGTTGGTTCCATCCACACTTCTATACCCCACTTCTGTAAAGGCAATAGGGAGCTGGTAGGTGGAAGCAAGCCCGGCTAGGGACGCCCTGTGAGATGTCCACCCGCTCTTTAGTTCAACTAAGGTGGGATTGTTTTGGGTTGTTAAGCTGTAGTAAGCGTCGATGCCGATTAAATCTAGATCCCCCCAAAATTGAACTTGGTTCTCTTCGCCGTGGTTGGCTGCGTAGGTCATGGGACCGTTATAAAGTCCCCGGAGTTCCTGAATGACTGAGCGCCATGCTTGGGTGCGATGAGAGGTAGCAACCAGCTCTGTACCCACGGCAAATAGCTCCACGTTCTGGCTTTCTGCCAACTCGGCATATCTTGAAATAAAGTGAGTATAGGAATTAAACCAAGCATGCCAATCACTCTCACTAAAGTTGGTACCAATTTCGCCCCGCCAGTGGTCAGAATCGGCACGCAGATCGATATGGGGCTTGAGCATGATCTTCAAGCCATGCCCTTGGGCCTCGTTAATCGCATGGATCAGGTCTGCATCTGTGGGAGTCGTTCCTGGTACATAGAATATATCTGTATCGTCGATATCGTCCTGGTACCAAGTCACAAGCAGACTGATCCAGTTTGCCCCTGTATCAGCCAAGTCTGTCAGCGCCTGATCAGAGGTCCCGCTAGAATAAACGCCCGGAGTGTAGGCAGTATAAGCAAGTCCTTGCATGGGCGTCGAAATTGGGATTGGCGTGGGTTGAGCAGGGTTGGGAGTTGGCGCTGGCGGTGGCTCACATCCACTAGGGGGAGAGTCTGTGAATTGATTCAACAGGTTACTCGTGGTCTTCTGGATGCGTGTATCGACGATGCCTTGTTTATCCAGCCCCCAGCTCCAAGACGTAGTTCCTGATGCAAAGATCCACGCGTTGCTCGGTGATTGATAGATGGCGGCATTTGCATTGATTGTGTTGCCATAAGCATCCACATAAGGTGAATCACTCAGTAAAGTATGGCTCGTGCTTATCGGCAACGAGTAATTGACATGGACATTGTCCACTTCATACCCCACCAATCCTGGCACGCTATCATTCTCTGCAAAGCCACTATTGGCATAGATCCAGTGGTTGCTGTTCCTGACAACAAAGGGGGTATTCTGACTATAGTTACCGTAGGATCGATACTGAACGCCAATCAGCTTCTGCTCTTCTCGCTGCCAAATTGTGCGCCACAAATAGGTTTTAAGGTGATTATCCGTGATGGGATCCAAGTTCCAATTCTTATAGACGGTCAGTACTCGGTCTGGGGTTCCTATGCTCGAAGGTTCGAGCCGGATCTGCCAGTAAGCGGCATTCGCGCCCATAAAGGCGAGATTGATACCAGCATCACGAGCGGCTTCTACCGATTCCCGCATCTGCTTTGACCAGTATTCGTCATGGCCAGCGGAGAGAAAGCCAGCGTGGTTAAGTAAATTTGTGCCATTCTGATGAGTGTCTAAATTTGTGCTGTACACAACATCGTAGCCTGACCGTTCGAGCCAGCGTACAAAAGCATACTCCCACTTGAAAAATTGGCCCGAACCATCACCGGCCATTGGCCGATCAAAGGAAACTTTCACTGCCCGCGAGGTTCCAGCAATGGTATTCGCCCCATGACTATTGAATTCATAGGTGCTCTTCCCTATAATACCGTCATCGGGATAGTTGTTATAGGCTTGGTCGGTTGTTATTGACTGTTGGTAAAGTAGATCAGCAGGGCGACCATCGTTACGCACCACAAAGATAATGTAATTCTCGAAGCCTGCCGCGTTGATCAGCTTGGCCGCGTAGATACCACTGACCCACCCAGCGGGAATGGTTAGTGTATGATCGGACGTCCAAGATGTGGTGACTAAACCGGTAGTGGGTTCAAGGAGAGGAGTCGATTGAACAGTGCCAGGGAGTGGACCGATCTCTGTTAAGAAGCGTCCACCGAGACCATTATACCAGCCCAGTCGATAAATTTGGATTCTATAGCTCTGGGCGGGACTTACCGAGATGTAGAAATCGAGAGTCTCTCCAATGTTGACGCTGGTCTTGGAGGCATATCCTTTGATCTGATGATTCACGTCATCTGCTGGATTCGTAAGCTGCCATGCTTCGGTACCTACTTGCTGATTTTCGATAGCGATGGGGTTGCAGCCTGTTTCAGCATAAGAAATCTGCTTAGAAGGTATCCATAGTAGTATAACGATAAGAAAGGAGAGAAAAGGGAGAAGCCAGAAGATGGTCGATTTGATAAGAGAAAGAAAAAGCCGATTCACAGATACATACCTTTACAGGAGCACAGTAGAGTAGCTACCCCGCACCCTTTGGCATGAGCATAGGCACAATGCATTAATCAATAAGATACGAAGGTTATCTTTTACTTCTTTCCTTCATATATTAGTGAGTTTGGTGGGCATTGTGCCTGTAGAGCCTGCCTGAAAAGGAGGTGTTGTCATAAAACATTCTGGGAAACGGATAGACAAAAAACCGCCGAGGTTACAACTTGAATCCCTTTCCCGAAATGCTTATCCACCCAAAGTGAACTTTTCAGTCAGCTTCTAAGATTCTGGCTCCGCTGAGGAAAGACTAAATTTAGTCCAAAGTATATCAGCCTATTTATTGTTAAAGGTGACAAATCGCTTTCAGGGTACTCACTCATCCTCTCGCCCCAATCGCCCCTCGCTCCTTTATCCTCTCACGTCTACGTGACGTGTATCGATCAGAAGGTTGGATTGGTTGACGATGGTCTGCCAATCATAGCTTGAATGGTCAGTGGCAATAACAACGCAATCAGCTTCTTCAAGCGCGGCAATTAGATCGGGTACAGAGACGAACTCTTGGCCATCATAGCTGAAGGAAGGCACGTAGGGATCGTGATATTGCACCATTGCCCCCTTGGTTTGAAGTAGATGGAGAATATCAAGTGAGGGTGACTCGCGCATGTCGCTGACATCTTTTTTGTAGGCAACGCCCAAGATCAGGATCTGGCTGCCCTTAACAGATTTGGTATCTTCATTAAGAGCGTCCTGTACTCTCTGAACCCAATAGGCGGGCATATTGGTGTTGATCTCACTGGCTAATTCGATAAATCGGGCCGTATATTGAAGGCTACGTAGCTTCCATGAGAGGTAGTGGGGATCGACGGGAATACAGTGTCCACCTAACCCTGGCCCAGGTGTAAATTTCATAAAGCCAAAGGGCTTGGTGGCAGCAGCGTCTAGCACCTCCCAAGCATCCAGTCCCAATTTATCACACATGAGGAGCAGTTCATTAGCCAAACCAATGTTGACGGCGCGAAATGTATTTTCAAAAAGTTTCACCATCTCTGCTGCGTCAGGCGAGGAGACCGGGATGATTTGCCCTACAGCGGCACCATAGAAGGCCGTTGCCACTTCCAAACAGCCACCAGTAACGCCTCCCATCACTTTGGGCATGGTCTCCACAGTCCAGTCAGCACGACCAGGATCGATACGTTCTGGGGAAAAAGCTAGGAAAAAGTCTTGGCCAACCTGAAATCCTTGGTTATTCTGTTCTAGGTGAGGCAACAAGATTTCAGTGGTTGTACCAGGGTACGTAGTAGATTCAAGAACAACGACCATATCATTATGCAGATATTTGGCGGTCTGCTCAGCTGCGCTGACTACATAAGCGATATTCGGGTCACCGGTCTTACTTAGGGGCGTTGGCACGCAAATCGATACAGCGTCACATTCAGCGAGAATGCTGTAATCGGTTGTAGCAGAAAATTGGTTCCTTGATGATAGATGTAGGGTAGTGGATGGTGGATGGTTCGTAGTGGAGCCTACGGTTTGAGTTGAAATGCCCATTGATTGACGGGTATACTGCTGCAGGATCGATGAGGGAATGTCTTCAATGTAAGATTCGCCGCGGTTGATGGAATCCACCTTGCGCTCATCAATATCAATGCCAGTGACCTGGTAACCAGCTTTAGCAAAGGCGATACAAAGGGGTAACCCAACATATCCTAGACCTACGACGGCGACGTGGGTACTTCGATTTTCAAATTTCTCGATTACATTTTCGATGGGGGTCATGACCTTACTCCTTAAATAGATTAATTCATTAACAGAATTCGGTTCAACCAGCTCTCAGGCAGTTGACAAGTCAAATGGAACCATGAAGGGAATGAAGACCATGAAGGAAGAGGTAACGAACCTTCATCGCATTCAAAAACTTCATAGGTAAATGAAATATCCCTCTGAAGTCCCTATGAACCTAGAATTCTTCATTATGATACGATATTTTATCAACCTAAATATTTCATTTGGGTTAAATAAACAAAAATTGCCTCAATGATAATGAAAGAAAGACGTTACAATAATTGACTAGAGCTGGGTTATACTGGCTCAAAGTATAAGATGGCCAGAAGAATTTGTTCCCGTGCAGACGGGAAGCTTGTCCCAGAAAGACGGGCCCTGTCCTCGTGAAGACGGGGATCTCCTCTCTGCTCGAAATTTCTCAGAGCGGATTGGTCAAGAATCAGGATAAGACTTTTCCGGCAAAGCATAAGTAAAATTATGAATAAAGCGAAATAGATCATATGGAATTCAATAAAGACCAGCTTCCTCCCCTTATGGCTCATTTAGGGTCTGAAATGCAGCTGCTGATCTGCTGTGCTCGTATCGAAATGGTAAACCCATTTCAAAACCATATGACGCAATTGATAGACTCTGGACTCGATTGGGGTACGTTATTACCGATGGCAAAACGTCATGGGATGGTGGCATTACTCCATAAGCACTTAACTATTCTAAATGAAAAAGAGCTAGATTGTATTGTACCACAGGTATTTATCGGAAAGCTTCACAAAGAGACGAAATCTCAAGCAATACGTCAGCTCTTTTTAACATCGCGCATGGTAAAAATCAGCCGCATTCTCGCAGAGAATGATATTCCCCACCTTCATTATAAGGGCATCATACTTGATCATTTGCTGTACGGTGGCCAGATGCTAAGACCGACAAGTGACATGGATATCTTGGTAAAAAAAGAGGATGTACTCTCTATAAAAAAACTTCTATTTGACCAAGGATACCACAGTCTCCACATGAGCGGCGAAGATGAAATAGCAGAACAGATTTGGCTCAAATATAAAAAGGATTATGCCTTCATTCATCCTCGCAACAATCACATGATTGAAGTCCACTGGCAGTTAACCACATCAGAAATCAGTACGGAGATAGGATGGTCCTATTTACAGCCAGTCTATCAATCTGTAGAGCTGAATGGCCAATGGTTACAAACCCTTAGCCGGGAAGACACCTATTTGACCCTCTGTACTCATGGAGCACGCCATCGCTTTGAGCGTCTGCGCTGGATTTGCGATTTGTCTCAGTTTATACTGCTCAATCCTGATATTGACTGGTCTATTATCATGAATCGTTCCGAGACGGCAGGCGTCAAACGAATGGTCTTACTAGGCTCACATCTCGCCACAAATTTGCTGGGTGCTAACCTTCTTTTGGATATTGGTCCGTCATATTTATCCGGAATGACAACACCTAGTCAGCTTATTGAGCACTTAAGTATTGATACTTGCCATACTCTATCTACAGAACTTGATAGCTCAGCCAAAGCGACACGCTATGGGTTCGAGATTCGTCTTCTCGATAGTTGGCAACAACGGGTCAGTTATCTTGTTTATATCGTTAGAAAACTTTCTTCGCGAGATGTACATCAGCATGATGAACATCCCATTCTTGGTCCATATCATTATGTGCGACGTGCCTTTCAGATCATTCAGAGACGTGGTCTTGGGACGTTGCTGACGACTTTGGGCCAAATGATTCGGTCATTACGCTAGCCGGATAGCTGCGGCAACCTTTCGTCGAAACCATACGAACCAAAATCGTAAGGAACCTCTTTTTTAAAAACGCATAACCCTAGACCCTAAACCCAGAAGTCTACTAGGTAGTTCATCAATAATCATAGGTCGGAATTACCAATACAGCAAATCGTGCAGTTTGCAGTCAAATGTGGTATGATAGCTTATCTGTGCCTATATCTCGTAATTGAATAATTCACACTCAATTCCGTTTGAATACCGGGGTTTGGGCTCTAAAATCGAGGCTGTAAAAACGCTGGTTTTCAAAATGCTTACCGGAGAGTTGAACAGCCTACGATTGGACTCAGATAGAAAGAAGATTTTGACTTTTCTTGCTCTGATCGAAAAACTTTGTTCGCATCCGAACTAGGCATAGTCCGTCAGATACGTATTGCCCGACATGTCCCGTTCGCCCTGGGAAATACCGCAAAGTGAGGACATTCCCATCGTCATAGGGATTTCAAGGGCATAGGGGTTTTCCTGGCTACATATATCTTCATATATAGTGGGATGCAATAATCGCGTAACGATATTTTTGAGAAAAACAGATGGCAGAAAATAGCGAACCTTTGAACGGTAATAATGACCATGAAGAGGAAGCCCCTCAGGTCCTTGATAATACAAGCGGCATGGATGGTGGAAACGGGGTTAATGGAATACCTGTGAATGGCTTAAGCGATGAATCGGATGAAAGCTTTGGTGCAGGCAATGTCCGGCTGATTTCCATTGAAGATGAGATGCGAACCTCATACTTGGAATATGCCATGAGCGTCATTGTATCCCGTGCGTTGCCCGATGCACGGGATGGATTGAAACCTGTTCACCGCCGTATTCTCTATGCCATGCATGATATGGGCCTGCAGCCAAATACTGCCTACAAAAAGAGTGCTCGTATTGTTGGGGAAGTATTAGGGAAATATCATCCCCATGGAGACGGGGCTGTTTATGATGCCATGGCCCGCATGGCTCAGCCCTTCAGCTTGCGGTATCCCTTGGTGGATGGGCAAGGGAACTTTGGCTCGGTCGATGGAGACAGTCCGGCGGCGATGCGTTATACGGAGGCACGGCTTGCCCGTATTGCCCAACCCATGCTTCAAGACATCGATATGGATACGGTGGACTGGGGCCTCAATTTTGATGATAGCTTAGAAGAGCCAGAGGTGTTACCCGCCATGTTGCCGAACCTGTTGGTTAATGGAACCAACGGGATTGCAGTGGGTATGGCAACGAACATCCCTCCCCATAATCTCAATGAAATTGCCAATGCCATCGTCTATATTATTGATAATTGGGAACGTCATGATGACATTAGTTTGGAAGAGCTAATGGCCTTTGTCAAAGGGCCAGATTTCCCAACCGGTGGCATCATTCTGGGTTCAGATGGCATTGGCCAAGCATTTGGGACAGGACGTGGTCGAATTCTTCTTCGTGCTAAGACGGAAATTGAAGAGACGAGGAACAATCGCTTCCGGATTATTGTTACCGAAATTCCCTATCAGGTAAATAAATCTTCTCTTATCGAGCGAATGGCCGAGCTGGTACGGGAAGGGAAATTGGACCAGATCTCGGACTTGCGTGATGAGAGCGACCGCAAAGGGATGCGGATTGTCATTGAGTTAAAACGAGGTGCCGCCCCGAAGAAGGTGAGCAACCGCCTCTTTAAATACACGCAACTTCAAACCTCATTTGGCGTCAATACTTTGGCGTTGGTTGACGGCCAGCCGACAACGCTCGGATTGCGGCGAGCACTTGTCGTCTATATTGAACATCGGCAGGAAGTGCTGACCCGTCGTACCCAGTTCCAATTAAACAAGGCCCGCGAACGTGCTCATATTCTAGAAGGGCTGCGCATCGCACTCGAATTCCTGGATGAGGTCATTCAGACAATCCGCAGCAGTCAAAGTGTTGAGGATGCACGGACCCAGCTCATGTCCCGTTTTGGTTTGAGTGAAGTGCAAGCCCAGGCTATTTTGGATATGCAGCTTCGTCGGTTGGCGGCATTGGAACGCCAGAAGATCGAAGATGAGTACCAAGAGATTATGGCCCGCATTGCCTATTTAGAGGATCTACTGGCTCATCCTCAGAAGATCCGCGCATTGGTGCGGGAAGACATACTGGATCTAAAAGAGAGATTTGGCGATGAACGTCGCACCCAAATCGTGGCTGGCGCCAATGGCGACTTTAATGAAGAAGATCTGATTACTCAGGAGAATGTCTTTATCTCCTATAGTGCCGGATCTTACATCAAACGGATGACAGAGGCGACCTTCAAATCCCAGGGACGTGGTGGCAGAGGCGTTAAGGGGATGGCCACCAAACAGGAAGACGAAGTGGTGGATATGCTCTTTGCTCGCACCCTTGATCATATACTTTTCTTCACAGATAAGGGTCGCGTTTATATTAGCAAAGTTTATGAGTTGCCTGAGGGAAGCCGAATCGCCCGCGGCTCTCACATCGCCAACGTGCTTAGTCTAATGGCTGATGAGACGGTTAGCACCATGCTCATTGTGCCTGACTTTGAGGAAGCCAACTTTGTCACCTTGGCTACACGAAAAGGCCGCATCAAGCGTATGGAGTTAAGCGCCTTTCGCAACATTCGTGCCTCTGGGTTGATCGCCATGAACTTGGATCCAAGTGATTCACTCGATTGGGCTCGTTTGACCAACGGCAAAGATGATTTTATTGTCGTCACAGAAGGTGGGAAGTCGCTTAGATTTCATGAGACAGAAGTCCGGGCCATGGGGCGTACAGCCGCGGGCGTGATGGCGATTCGCTTATTGGGTGAAGATAGCGTAGTTAGCCTGGATGTAGTGAATCCTGATGCTGACTTGCTTGTTCTACATCGTGGTGGCTATGGCAAACGAGTTTCCTTGGATGAGTACACCCCCAAAAGCCGCTACACCCAGGGTATTTGGACCACCGATCATCGTCGATTAGAAGAGCTAGGCCCGATTGTATCCGCACGGGTCGTCGAAGAGACTGACCAGTTTACCGTTATTACGAGCAATGGGATCGTACTCCGAACAGCTGTTGAAGGAGTTAGCCGTATGGGACGTAGCACCCGAGGTGTTCGGGTTGTTAACCTACAAAACGGAGATGAACTGGCTGCGGTAGCCATCTTAAAGCAGGCTGATCTAGAACGGGATGTTGAAGGGACAGACGGAGATGCTTCCCCCAATGGCTCGATTCAAGGTGAGGAGATAGGAGAGGAGATCCCTTCAATCGAGATGGATCATACAGACGAAGTGAACCAGATCGACGACGATTCAGACAATAATTCAATTGATGGTGGCGATGCCGTTATGGAGATGAGCGGCGAGTCTCTGCAAGAATAAGGTATATTTATAGACTCTCCATATGGTCGAAACCCAACGCCTTTTGCAGCAAAAACCCGGCCAGACGCTCGAGTTTTTGCCTGATCCACACCCAGAACTTATAGCAGAAACGCTGACTTCCTTTGCCAACAGTGAGGGTGGCACACTCGTTTTGGGGATCAATGAAGAAGGCTATATGGGTGGCATTTTTGTTGAGGAAGATGCTTCTGATGCCTTAGAGGGGGCATTGCGTCTTTGCAATCCACCGGTTCATACCGATTGGCAGGCGGAGGAGATGCCCGGTGGTGTACTTATTTTGTTGCGGGTTGAGCGCAGTGATACGCTCCATGCGCTAACCGATGGACGCATTCTTACCCGAAAAGGGCGGAAGAATGTACCAACAGACGGCCAACAGCTCGAAGTGATGCTGGCTAATCGTCCCACTGGTGATTTTGAGATGCAGGTGGTACCTGGTGCTCAGCGGGATGACCTAGATCCGGAAGTCATTGAAGAGTATTTGGAAAGACGACAGAAGCGAAGCCCACGTTCAACAGTGATGCCGACGGACAAACTGCTGCAGCAGATTGGTGCGTTAAACGATAAGATGGAGCCAACCATCAGCGGCCTACTGCTCTTTGGCAAAGATCCACAGCTCTTTATGCCCCAAAGCCGGGCCATATTTGTAAAATTTGCTGATGTGCAGCCACGAGGCCCCGAGGGCTCGTTTGGCTATGGGCGGCGTGAGGAGATTACAGGCCCTTTGGCGCGAATTGTAGAGAGGGCTTGGCGGGTTGTCTGGGAGGAGATGGACAAGCAGTCAGTCGTACGTGGTCTGCATCGTGACGAGGAGACTGAGTATCCGACATTTGCCGTTCGCGAAGCCTTGGTCAATGCAGTTGCTCACAGAGATTATCGGCTCAACGGACGCAGTATTGAAATTCGTATGTATACGGATCGCCTGGAAATTACCAGCCCGGGTGGTTTGCCTGCCCACATTACTATTGACAATATTGTTGAAGAGCACTACAGCCGGAATCCCCGGCTGGTCAATGGCCTCTACCAATGGGGGTATATTGAAGAGCTAGGGTTGGGTGTTGACCGGATGATTGAGGATATGATGGCCATGGGTCATCAGCCACCGACCTTTGAGGCCAAAAGCCATCGCTTTACCGTCATTCTATATAATCGGCGAGAAACGGTTCAAGCCGTACCCAAGTGGGAATCCAACATGAATGAGCGTCAGATGAAGGCGCTTCAATATATGAAAGAACACAAAAGTATTAATAATCGACAATATAGAGAGATCTGCCCAAACGTAGGTGCAGAAACATTGCGTTTGGACATGGTTGATCTGGTGAATAAGGGCATTATCTTAAAAATCGGTGAAAAGCGCGGGACTCGTTACATTTTAAAGTAATATCCCAAATGAGTTGGGATATTGCTTGGGTTAATTTGGATTAACTTGGGATAATATTGGGATAAGTTGGATTAATTTGGAATAAAGTGGGTTTTTCTATTGGGATAGGCTTGGGAAATATCGTTGTGTTGGCACGTTCAATCTCCGTCCTGAGCACTCGAAGGAACAAGATTGAGAGGGTACAGGTGACTGAAGAGTTTGGGTTTGGGCTATACCCGGTTGTGCATGAAAACCGTACTTTAGGTACTCTGATAGAATCATGGAAATGTACTGTTTTCAAATCGCCTCATATAACGCAAAGTATCCAGTAGAGAAAGTTGGATTAATTTGGGATAAAAGTTGGGATAATTTGGAATAAATTGGGATAAGTTGGGATTTCCCTAAATACGATTATGAATGAAATAAACAAACTAAGTGACCAGGGCTATACAACTCAACAGTTAGGGGGGGCGGATCCATCCACTATGGATGGACTTACGTCAGACGGAGCCGAAACGGTCGAAGAGTCACCTTCTTCGGCTTGGATGCTCTTTCGCGAGCTAACTGAGACCATTGTCCTCTCTTTAATCATTTTCTTGTTGATGCGCCAGGTTGTTCAAAATTATCGCATCGAAAGTCATTCAATGGAACCGAACTTCATCGAAGGTCAGTTTATTCTTGTGAACAAACTAGCCTATGTTTTAGGCGAGCCTCAACGAGGGGATGTATTGGTCTTTCATAACCCAAATAATGAACAAGAGGATTACATCAAACGGATTATTGCGTTGCCCGGTGATAATCTCGAAATCAAAGATCGCGGAATCTATATTAATGAAAAGGCAGTGGATGAGCCCTACATTGCCAATCGAGTCCCACCAGGGCCGGCTCAAGGCCCCTATGTCATTGATCCAGGACACCTCTTTGTTATGGGTGACAATCGACCCAATTCTAGCGACAGCCGCGCCTTTGGTCAGCTTTCTCAAGATCTAATTGTAGGAAAAGCTTGGTTGCGGGTATGGCCCATTGAAAATTGGGGGCTTATTCAACATTATCATAACGAGCCGGGACAACCTCTTGTACTAGAGCAAGAATGACTCACACAATTACCCCACACACTATTTTAGAGAATATCACAGAAAATATTGCAGAGATCAGAAGCGCAATCCGTACATCATTGGGAGAGGTTGCCATAGGTGAACCGATTGTAGATGATCGTCAATTTGACATTACCGGCCTGACGTCGGCTCAATTGGCATCACTTATTGATCATACGCTGTTAAAGCCTGATGCAACAGCAGAGCAGATTGAACAACTTTGCCGTGAAGCAGTCGAGCATGGCTTTGCCAGTGTCTGCATCAATCCCACATGGCTGACAACCTGTCATACAATCTTGGGAAATGCCTCGGTAAAGCGTTGCGTTGTCATTGGGTTTCCGCTTGGTGCCACAACAGCCACAACAAAAGCATTTCAGACGGAAGAGGCAGTGGAGGCAGGGGCGAATGAAGTAGACATGGTGCTCAATATTGGTCGGCTCAAGAGCGCTGATTTGCAGGGAGTGTTTGAGGATATTCGCGTCGTTTCCCAAGTCGCACATGCGGGAAATGCGCTTGTCAAAGTTATCTTAGAGACCTCGTTGCTGACTGACGAAGAGAAGGTGATTGCATCTGTGATAGCCCAGGATGCTGGGGCAGATTTCGTTAAGACATCTACGGGTTTTGGTGGTGGCGGGGCAACCCAAGAGGATGTAGCACTGATGCGCCAAGTCGTAGGGTCGAACTTGGGCGTCAAAGCATCTGGCGGTGTTCGTACGGCTGAAGATGCTCTTATGGTAATCAATGCCGGTGCAACCCGAATTGGGGCAAGCGCTGGGGTGAATATTGTCAAAAGTTTTGCTGGTCACGCTCGTGTGTCTGGCGTAGGAGAAGGGTATTAATGTCGACTCGTTTACGAGATTTTGCCTTGATCGTCGGCCACACATGGCGTTGTTATGAGTGTCGAGATCTTCTGATCGAATCACCTGAAAGAACCTGTCGTGGTTATAAACTGACCGAACAGGAGAGAGAATCGGCAGAGGCATTAACGGACGATCACTTTCGCACTGTAATGGATTTAGCAGATGCTACAGGTTTGAGTGTCCAGGATCTGGAAAAGGCTATCGACCATCCTCATGCTAGGCTTCGCCATTTAGGCAGTTATCGAAGTCGAGAATATTTTATCAATAGATAGCATGAAACAGATACTACCAGGGCTTTGGGATTTGGATGAGATAGGCACATCGGTCCACTGTTATTTATGGGAGTGGAGTGAGGGGTTCACGCTAATCGATACGGGATTTCCCAAGGATGCCCAAATTATTTTAGATGCCGTTCGTAAAAACGGCTACCCGCTCCATAGCATTAAACGGATTATTACTACTCATGTTGATCTCGATCATACGGGTGGTTTAGCAGCTCTTAAGCGTGCAACCCAGGCATCAATCGTCTGCCACGCAGTTGAAAAAGAGTTTATGGAAAATCCCAAGAGGCGGTATCCGTCAGCTTGGTTTATGCGTTTACCTTATTGGTTGGCAACTTCGTTCGTGCCTCAATTTAGCTTTCGACCTGCGTCGCCCAATGAATTAGTTGTTGATGGGCAGCTTTTACCGGAAGGGTTTACGGTGATCCACACACCGGGTCATACGCCAGGGCATATATCCCTTTTACATAAGGAAAAACGCTTTCTGATTACTGGCGATGCGCTCTCGAATCGAGGGGGAACGCTCAGAACACCTATCTGGATTTATACGCCTGACCAGGATAATGCACTTCGTAGTGTGTGGAAGTTAGCCAAGAAGTATAGTGATGACTATGAAGTGCTGGCCTTTGGTCATGGGCCACCTATCATGCAGAATGGTGGGAAAAGGGTCAAGGCGTTAGCTAGCCAAATATTTTCAACAAACATATAGACTGAAACATATAGATGGCCAGAAAAGTTCTGTCCTCTCTTTTCGGAAATACCCAGAGTGGATTGGACAAGAGTTGGAACAAGACTTTTCTGGCAAAGTATATAGGCGGAATCAACCATCATGGAAAAAATGTTTTTTATGTTGGCTAGTATCTTTGCTGGTCTCGCTGTAGCTCTTGGTGCATTTGGCGCTCATGCCCTGACGGGGCGTATTGAACCATCGCTAATTGAAACCTTTGAGACGGGTGCCCGCTATCATTTTTATCATGCGCTAGCCCTTGTTGCGGTAGCAGTTGTTATTGGACGCTGGCCCGAGGCATCCCTTGCACCCCTTGCTGGTTGGCTGTTTGTCGTTGGAATACTCCTCTTCTCGGGCAGTTTGTATGCATTGGCCCTCTCGGGTATCCGCATTTTGGGAGCCATTACACCATTGGGTGGCTTAGCCTTCATTGGTGGATGGATCTGTTTGGCACTAGCGGTATGGCGCAGCTAATCAGCAAACGACAGGATATCGATTTCGCTCTTCTCAGACGGGTCAATCTCCAAAGCACAGTAATTTATGTAGTACTCCTGTCTGTATTTTGTGTTGGCGGGATTGTCGGGTGTAGTAGCAACCCTTTTTCACATCGACTCTATCTTCGTAACAACGTAGCCGCGCTCAATCAACCACACAACCCACAAGGACAATCGATTCGCATTGAAGTACCAGCAGGTATGCCTGCCCGGCTGATTGGTGAACAATTAGTTATCGCCGGGTTGATAGGAGATGCACGCCTTTTTGAAGCATATGTACGAGTAAATGGTCTTGCAGATCGGCTCGTGGCAGGGACCTATATTCTAAGTCCGACCATGACGTTGCCTGAAATTGCTGAGGCACTGCAAAATACCCAGGCAGCCACCCTTCTTATTACATTCCCAGAAGGGTGGCGATTTGGCCAAATGGTCGATCATCTTCGGTCTCTTCAGATATTCAATGATGAAGAGATGGTCTCGTACGAACATCAAGTAACAAGTGGCCAGATAGCACACCAAGATGCCGCCGACTATCCGTTTCTATCAACCCGACCACTTAACACAGGTCTAGAAGGATATCTCTTTCCCGATACGTATGAAGTCATATTAAATGCTCCCACCGCTGATTCTATATTGTCGCATCAGCTAAAAACCTTTCAAAGAAAGGTGATGCCTCTTTACGAAAAGGCAGAAGATGAAGGCAATACTACTCTGGATCTCTATACGGTTTTAACGTTAGCCAGCATTGTGGAACGAGAGGCGGTAATTCCAGATGAGCGTCCAATCATAGCAGGAGTCTATCTGAACCGGCTAGCAGAGGGTATGAAACTCCAAGCAGATCCAACGGTTCAATATGCAATGGGTTATCAACCTGAGAGCAAACAGTGGTGGAAAACGCCGGTCTTTTTAGAAGAGTACAGTACAGTACTTAGCCCATATAATACATACCTTTATGCTGGCTTACCCCCTGGGCCGATTGCGAATCCGGGAATCAGCAGTATAGAGGCGGTTCTTTATCCTGAAAGCCATAATTTTCTCTACTTTGTAGCCGTACCAGAGCAGAGTGGCCGCCACGTCTTTGCCCGCACATTTGAGGAACATGAACAAAATGTACAACAATATTTACGTGGTGGATAGCCCGGCATGAACTTGTCAATCCATAGAAGGATCGCAAAGACCACTGTGGACGAGGTGCTCCCAATCTCGCTTACCGTCCCTGTTGGTACGAAAAATGTTGGCACCCTTTGGGTACAGTCTACAGCACTGCGCTGCTTTGAACACTTGAATTTTTCCATAGCTTTTGCTATTGAGAGTAAGCTCCGTTTGATAACTGGAGTTGAGTATACTTCGCCCGAAGAGCCTTGTCCCGACTCTTGACCCATCTACTCTGGACATTCCGAGATGGGAGGACAGACTTTTCTGGCTATCTATATAAGTTTAGATACAGAGGAGAGAACTTATGGCAACCAAAGCAAATAATAAAGATTCCAGTACCTTGAGTGAATCAATCAACGAAGAGTCGGCTAATAAAATAGAAAGGGTCCGCGATCTGATTCTTGGCCCTCAAATGCGGGATGTGTTTCAGCGGTTGGAGGGTCTTGGTAAAGATGTGACTCGTATCGAAGATGAGCTGAGCCGCCTATCCCATGGATTGCAAGAACAGAGCAAACAGCTCAAGCGCGATCTACAGCAGCTAGAGCACCGAATCGATTCGCAGATCAAGGAACAGGATAGTCGTCATCTTGAACAAGTCACCACATTAGATGAGCGGCTCACTGAGCAGATATCTGATTTGGATACGCGGACTGGCAGCAAGTTGCAAGGGATTATTAAAGATCTACGATCATTGGAAGATGTTATGCGAGGCGAGTTGCGTCAGACCATTGATGAAATGGATCATGCTAAGATGGACCGCGTCGCCCTCGGGGAGCTGTTTGCACAACTGGGTGCGGGCCTACAGAGTAGGACGCCAGAAACAGAGCTAACGTCCTTGATAGATGCCATTGAGCAAGAGATGGGGTAAGGTACTCTGTGACAACAAGCTCTTCCCAACGAGATCGTCAGAATACTCATCAGCTTGAGGGACCTATCCAACAGGACCAATGGCACTCAGCCCCGTTTGAAAACCAGAGTTTGGTCTCTCAGGTAGTCCAAGCTGACTCAACTCAAGTTGAATCGGGCGGGTATGAGTTTGAGGCATTGCGCAAGCTGTTGGTGGGTAGCGATCAGGAAAGAATCGATGATCTAACGATTAGGTTAGAAGAGTTCAAAGCCATTCTAGACGAAATGGATGAGCACATTAATGACAAAGAAGGGCTTATCCAGATCATCACGCCGATTATTGCCAATTCTATCGGCACCAGCATTCGGGATTCCCGCGGGGAGATGATTTCGGCTATCAGTCCGATCATGGCCGACACGATCCGCGCCAACATTCGTAATTCTCAGGATGAGATGGTCGAAGCCCTTTACCCAATTCTGGGAAAGATGATCCAACGCTCCGTTTGGGAAGCCATGAGTGAGTTGCGGCGCCGAATCGATAATCAGATCCAACAGACGTTTAGTTTTCGAGAGTTCAATAGACGGTTTCAAGCCCGCATTCGAGGGGTTTCGCCAGCAGAGCTAGCGTTAAGGGAGCTGCTTCCATTTGATGTCACTGATTTATTCCTCATTCATAGAGAAACGGGAATCCTTTTAATTTATTTGGGTGATGATGAGATAAACGAAGCTGATTTGGTTGCAGATCTTGATGAACAGATGATGCAAATAGGGGAACATGATGCAGCTTATGATCATGACTTGATCACCGGAATGTTAACGGCCATTCAGGATTTTGTTGCAGATGCATTTGGACGGGGAGAAGAGGGGCATCTGGATGAAGTTCACTATGGAGAGAAACAAATATTAATTGAGACGGCTCAACATGCATATTTGGCAGTCGTCGTAGAGGGAAACGAGCCAGTTGCCTTTAGACCGATTTTACATGACTATCTGATGAAAGTAGAGAATGAGTTCATGGAGGTACTGCGTGGCTTTGATGGGAATGTGGCCTCTCTACATTCTGCTAGGGAACAACTTCGGCCTTTGCTAACAGAACCAATGGCCCTAGCTGCGGCCCAATCTATCAGACAATCGCTTACGCCACGTCTTCCTAACCAAATTTCTGCTGACAATCTTCAATTTGAACAACTCAGGGAGCCATTGAGCACTTTTCAGGGTCCTATAGATGGGCTATTACAAAAAATTTCTGCCCTCCCTACTTCATTTAAAATTCTGGTCCTTATCAATTTGATTATTTTCTTAATTTGGTGGTTGATCGTATACTAAAATCGGCATATTCCAGTATATGCCGGAGCGTGACAAATCAGAGCGCAGGAGAGTATTGGGTGGCCAAATACAACAAAAAGGTCTGTCTGTTGGGGGAATTTGCCGTAGGCAAAACCAGCTTGATCAGACGCTTTGTCTATGATAGGTTTGACGATAAATACATTAGTACCATTGGGGTCAAAGTCAGCCGGAAATCTATAGTCATTCCTAAAGACGGTGAATTGATCGATCTGACCATGTTGCTATGGGATTTGGCTGGAAATGAGGAGTTTAGCCAGGTACGAGCAAGTTATTTACGCGGCTCGTCAGGAGCGGTACTTGTCTGTGATTTAACACGTAAAAGCACGCTAGACAATCTACATCAATATGCCAGAGATTTACGCAAAATCAGTCCTGATGCACATCTAATCTTAGCAGCCAATAAAGTGGATTTAATCAGCGACCACCAAGCGACAGTATCTGACGTCAAGGAGCTGGCCGCTCACCTAGAGTCGCCCTTCTATCTAACCAGTGCTAAAGATGGGGACGAAGTAGAAGATCTGTTTCGCCATTTAGGAAAAATGCTCGTCTGACTTAGGAATGAGTATCAGTAGATCGAAATGTGTCATTTCACAACGTTGTTGCGATCTACTAAGTATACAATCGAGTCCAAAACATGGATGCTCGATCCGCGCAATATTCAGTAGAGGATGCGAAGCACCCACAATGAGCATTCCCGCGTGCGTCACGAAGCGTGTCGCCGCTCTAGCCCCCACAGTGCTCTACTGACAATAGCAAGCGAACTCATATTCTTATCCTCGTCGTCCACTAAGAAACTTCCATCCTAACATATACTGTTGCTAGGTAGACAGCAAGGCTTGGAGAATGCTCTCTTTTATAGGGTAGTTTGTATTTAAAGAGTGCTACTATCATGGTCCCAAGATGAGTCCCCAAGATGATCTACTAGCCATCGCTGTATGAGAACGATTGGTGAGACAATATGTTACCGAAAACGAACTCTACCTTTACAAATGGAGCAAGAGGTGCAGCAATTGCTCAAAGTATCTTTGAAAGCCGCTCAATTGCTTATGCTTTAGTTGATCGAGGACTTAAGGTGCAAGAAGTTGGTGGTGCTGTGGATATGCTGTTTCAACCCGTCTTCGACGATCAGGATGAACAGGGGCCTGCCGAAACGCTCTATGAGCTATCTCCTGAATTGATTGGGTATGAATCAGAAATTGAATCGATTCTTAATGGGACTTTAAGCAAGCACCATCTGAATTTGGTCAATCGCACAACAGCGGATCACTCTACAAGCTATGTGCTCCTCCAATCAATTCCCATAAGAGATGCTCAAGATATCATCACGGGACTCCTTCATGTGGTTGAAGACATTTCTGAATTAGGTCATCTGCGCCAACGATTGACCCAGGATCGAAACGAGCTACTCCTCTTACGCGAGCAGCTAACCGAGCGCAACCTAAGTCTTTCGGCAGCCAATGGCGAGCTAAAGCAGCTCGATGAGATGAAGACTAGGTTCGTCACCACTGCCGCCCATGAGTTGCGTACCCCCCTCTCGACCATATCAGGGTATATGGAGATTGTCCTAGAGCCAGGTTTTGAGGAGTTGACAGAGAACCAGCTTCGATGTCTCAATATCGTCCAGCGAAACACAAAACGCCTTATCCGGATTACGGATGATCTGCTGGACGTCAGTAGCCTTGACGCAGGTCGTATTGATCTGCTCCTTCGCCCCGCAGATCTAGGCACCCTGATTGATATGGTTCTAAAAGATCAGGCATTGATATTGACTGAAAAAAAACTAACCGTGACCCAGCAAATTGCGCCAGATCTACCCAAAGTGCTTTGTGATGAAAGTCGCACTATGCAAATTCTAACAAATCTGGTTAGCAATGCCATCAAATACACACCGGATGATGGCGATATTACCATCACGCTCGACTTTGATGTAGACGAGGAATTTCTACTGCTTTCTGTCATAGATACTGGGATTGGTATCCCCAAGGAAGAGATGCCTAATCTATTTGAGAGCCTTTTCCGGGCTAGTAATGTTCATGAAAGTGGGGCACGCGGTGCCGGATTGGGTCTCTATATTGTCCGCAGCTTGGTTGAGCTGCAAGGTGGCCGCGTTTGGGCCGAGAGCGAAGAGGGCCAGGGGGCAACATTTTACGCTACGTTTCCCACAGATGATGGCCTGTTTGATTAGCGGTTATCGGAACGGAATGAACCTATTGCGACTACATAGTCCGAAAGTAAAATGCCTGTGGATTTGGCTTGGATTGTTGCTGATATGTAACCCATCGCTGAGCACGACTTTCGCCCAATCCACCCAAGCCGATCCAGTGCAGCTCTTGCAAAGTGATGTTGGTTTGGCTTTGGAGTGGAGAATTGATGTCCCAGCGGATGGGGCGTTGGATTCTATAGAGGAGCTGGTAGAAGCTGGCTGGACCAGTCAACTCTATCTAGATCTGCCGCTGCCGTCATATCGATTGACAGTTGCAGAACTTGCAGATGCTGAATTGCCTTCGTCGGACGAGATTGTAGCTTTTGTGGAGGCCACCCAGAAAGAGCCATGGGAGATACCCATTGCAGTGCAGCCTTTGCCTACTGCCATCGGGCCAACCGGTGAAGAGCTACCCTTTATTTCTCCACTCGATGCACCTACCCATAGCATCCCAGAACAACCTGTTTTTATCTTAAAAGAGGGGCTTCAACGGGGACGTAAGCGCTTTGTCGTAGCCATTAGTCCTATCTATCAGGTCAATGATCAGGTGATGATAGCGACTCGAGGGACGGCCTGGCTTATTGGCGTTGAACAAGTTCGAGAAAGCGAAATCGATATCAGCTTACCCTCTCTGGCCCAGCAAGATTCGGCTGGAGCAGCTACTAGCACAGGTAGGTTGGATTCTCCCTTACCCACACCGATGCCAACAGCAATATCAACGGTCGATAGCCAACTCGTTCCCTCACCAAGCTTCCCCGAGTCAACCAGGCCGCTTTCACCCCTACCAACACCGACCATCGTAAATACCTCCACAATGGTGCCAGCACTAGAAAGTCCGCTTGAGACACCTACCCACCATGTGGTTGTTGCAACACAAGAATCGCCTGATGAATCCCAAGATAGTGCAGCGAGTCAGAGTGGAAACGACGGGGAAGGGGCTTCAGCGGAAGCTGCTACACCGGCTGAATCACCCATCCCCACGACAGCACAAGATGCACGAACGGCGTTGCCCTTGGTACAGATACCCTGGTCGGGAATCACCTTCTTTTCTATGCTAGGGGTTGCTCTGCTCCTGCTTCTCTTGCGAAGAAATGAATAATCGGTCATGTGGTGCAGCCTGTTGCATGTCTAACGACTGAGTATATATAAATGGTGCTATTGGGTCATCAACGGGATATAAACGCCTGATTCGTTGGGAAGGCCCGTATCGGGTCTATTTGGCGTTGATGTAGGCGTCGACGTGGGCATTGAAGTCGGTTCTGATGTGGGTACCGGTGTTGGGGTTGATAGAGGCTGGTCGGGTACGGATGTCACTGTTGGTGGGATAATCGCCGAGCCACCGTCAGCTGCTTTGGTCGGCGTAAGCGTTGGTGTAGGTGTGCTGGCATTTTCATCATAAACTGGTGGCAGCTCGGTCCCGGTAACGATGCCAAGGGACTGGTACTCTGCATAACCAGGGAAGACAACACCCAAATTGGGATTGGCAAAGCGCCGGATTAGAATTTCGCTCAGAACTTGTCGATAGTCCGTGGTGATTGCCAGATCTCGGCCATCATAGAGTTGGCTTGAGCCATCGGGATTGGTCCCCAAACCGGGCCATTTCCCATAAACAACCCCACCATTTACATTCTCCCCCAGGACAAACATCACGTTTCCATGGCCATGATCTGTTCCTCGGCTACCATTTTGGCGCAGGCTACGGCCAAATTCACTCATGACAACCGTCGTTACACGATGACCATTATTGGCCCCATTCGGGTCACTGCTTAGATCTGTGTAGAAGGCATGTAACCCTTGGGCAACCATTCCTAGGCGATCCGAGAAGTAACCGGCCCCCGCATCCCCTTGATATTCATGGGTATCCCAACCGCCCAGATCAACTGTAGCAATTTGCATACCCAACTGCAGTTTGATCATCTGGGCAATCGATTTCAGATTGTTTCCAAAACCGCCGTTCGGGTAGTCGGCTCCGTTTGCTGGCTCATAGCGACCTGGGTTGCCCAGTTCCAGAAGGTCAATAGCGTCTAACGTTTGAGTCCCCGCTGCATGAATCCAACTGTCACGCCCATACATCTTACGGAGTGCAGAGCGTTGTGCGTCTTCATAACGCCAGTTACCACCAAAGCCAAAGTCGTTGGGGGATGTCATACCAATGGCATCCAAACTACCTGCTAGCGAAGTGGGCTGTAGGTTCCCAACGGAAACGGCCGAAGCAACTGCACCACCAGTCAAGTTAGCGGATTGAATGTGGCGGGCCAGCCATCCGGTATGGCTGTTCTTGTAACCCGGTGTGCCCAATTCCATTTCTTTCATAGCGTCAAAGTGGCTGCGCGTGTCGCTGGGCAACCCCGCGGCATGAATGACGGCAAATTTTTTGTCCTGATAGAGTTCAAAGAGCGGTGCGGCCGCTGGGTGTAATCCAAAACGGTCGTCAAGCTGTAAAGCAGCATTGTCGCCCGTTACAGGGATCTGGATATTCTCACGTTGCTGTTCATATATGCCGCGATCCACACCGCCCAATACTGGAACGACATTTAGACCATCGATTCCGCCCCGCAAAAAGACGACCAACAGAACCTCTTGGTTCGGTTCTTGTTCGGGACTACCAAATGCGACATAACTGAGCCTTGCCCCTGCCATAGCAGCAATAGCTGATGAGCAACCCACAACAAATCCGCGTCTACTAAAAGTTGCCATTTTACTTCTCCTAAAAAATGAGTAAGGGGAATAACAGTCCGATGCCTAACGCAACATAAAGACAGATGACATGAGAATCAGCGCAATCGCATAGGCTAACCGTTCTTCGATATCATCCTGGGGCAGATCGTGATCCCAATTGCGCCCAGATGCCATGAATTCCACAATGGCGTCCGACTCCTCAACAGGTAGAGCGCGGCCCAGAATACGGTTGCTCCAATAATCGATCAACGCTCTTGGCGATTTCAACGAAGAAGGTGTCTGTTCACCTGGTCGGAAACGTCGCTGTTTCGCCATAGGATGTTCATCTGGGAATGTCCATTCCATCAAGTAATTTGTAATTCGCATCCTCTGCAGAAAGGACATAGTTCCAAGCCAGCTCTCCTTCATATCGGGAAAACCATCTGGAGCAGGCCAGGAGTAGAGCGGTTGCCCAGCCGGATCATAACGCCAAAAGAATTGTTGTTCGGCGTCAAAATCATAGTTGGTACCACGCATGGCACTAACAACATACTCAAAAGGTCGCTTTATTTTTTCGCCCCAAGTGATTTTGAACGCATCGGAGAGCAAAATCGTTCGCACAACTTTCTTAAGTTGATCGGGCGCGGCACGATTGGCGTAAAAGACATCGGCAGCCGCCTGAACCACCTCTTCGGGTGGGTTATCTGAGATGAAGCGACGACATAACTTGCGACTAACATATCGGGCAGTACCAGGGTGGTTCACCAGCAGATCCAATACATCATGGCCATCTTTTTCCCCTTGAAATGGTGGAATCGTGGCACCAAGCACAAGTTTGGGGTAATCAAAATGAGCAGATTCGTCAAACTCAAATTGCCCAGTCTCACTATTTACGCGCCAGCCAGAGAAGCATGTAGTTGCTCCATAAACCCAATAATCAATATAGCCAATGGGGAGTCCATTCCCATCAAAGATCTGGTCCGCATCCTGCTCTGGATCAAGTACGCCCAAGTAATTTTCTGCCCCCATGGTATGCAGCTCAAATGCTTCCCGAGCATAGTTTTCGTTGGGTTCCCCACCTGTGTTGGACTGATTGTCTAGATAGTAGAGCATGGTCGGAGATTTGGCCACTGCCTCTAACATCTGGCGGAAGTTTCCCAACATATTGGCGCGGATTGCGTCCCGATCGTAGAGACGGAAGGTTGGCCCCTCCCAACGGTTCCAGGCGTAGACATTAAAGTGGTTGTGCCAAAAGTCAGCAAGCACTTCATCCAACTGCCGTTTACTGTAGACCGCTCTAAGAAAGGCAGAACGGACAACTTCCTTTGCCGGAAGATAGCGATCATTCTGTTTGTTTTCGTCTCCTTCTCTCAGAACATATTTGGTCCACGTGTCACTCAAATTCAACTCAAGGGTCATGTACCCCTGTTGAGCCAATATGGCTTCACAAGCACTGTCGTCAATGCTACTAGAATTGAGCTGCTGATCCACGTATGCTAGGTGTCGCTCATCGGGCGTATCTCCCAGGCTACGAAATGCCTCCAGGTCACCTGGTCGAGGTCCAAAGCTCATCCGGTTAAACGCAATGACCTCAAGTTCGGGCAATGGTTCCACCTCAACGGCATTTGCCATCGTAGGAAGTACCTGCATCTGTCCTGAAGTCGATTGCTCAGCAGAATTCTGAGCCTCTACAGGCATAGCCTTAGCTGCCAAGGCACCCAAAGAGGAAGTGGCGGTAATGGCCCCAATACGACGCAACATATCCCGTCGATTGAGCGATGGAAAGGAAGGTGGATTGTGATTGTTTAGGGCATTATCTTGCACTGGGTTGTCTTGCACCAGGGTATCTTGTAAAAGTGTGTCTTGAAAAAGTGTGTCGTGGAGGGATTGATCAATCGGGGGGTCCGAACAAATATGTGATTCCGTTAATTCCGGTTTGACAGAACTGTCTGGTTCTATCGGCTTGCATTCAGCGGTACGTCTCATATACATCTCCCATTAAAAGTTTACTCAGGAAAGAAGGTGCATTTAGGCGTAGTCTATAATGGATTAAGAATACTTGCGGGGCGCGTCTAAATTGGCTGATATACGACTGCGCGGCGCTTAATCGCCCGATGCTATCCGTTGGATGCTCGTATACCAGTAGACAAAGCGATCTATACTTGGAGAGTCTAAAGTGGATCCAGTAAAAGTGTATGGGCTGAGCTTCCTCGCTGCTCAACCCGCTTCAGGACTTCGACCAATTCCGCAACGCGAAAAGGCTTGCTTACATAATCATTCATACCTGCGGCTAGATATTGCTCTTTGTCTCCTTGAATGGCATTGGCTGTCATGGCAATGATATGAGGTTGCCGTTCAGGTGGCTGGCTGCGGCGAATCTCTTGAGTGGCAACTACCCCATCCATCTCTGGCATATTTACATCCATAAGAATCAGATCATAGGATTGCCGGTTCAGTGCATCAATGGCTTCAAAACCGTTTGCAGCTACATCTGCCTGATAGCCCAAGCGTTCAAGGATGCGTAAGGCAACTTTCTGATTCACTAGATTGTCTTCGGCCAACAGAATACTCAAGGGGTGCTCACCACCCAGTGAAACGTCAAATTGTGCAGTCTGTGACGGTATAGGTATGGAGCGATGTTCACCCTGGAAGAGCGTATAGAGCATCTCACACAATTGGGATGGTCTAATCGGTTTGTTGATAGTCTGAACGGTCTCAGATTGCAGAAAGTCAGGCAGGCGATGTCCACGCATGGTTAGCACAATTACTGGGATAGTTGGATAGAGTAATAAGAGGCGCTCTATGTCTGCTTGATGCTGGGTAGATTGATTCTGGGCAGATTGATGCCAGTCGAGGATGAATAGATCAATAGGATCGGTTCGTTTGCTAGGCCAGGTGCTGCTATCATCAGGGGAGAAAACGACTGAGGACATTTTCCACTGCTGGAGGTAGCGCTGCAAAAAGCTCAGCGTAGTCTCATTCCCCTTCAGAATGGCGGCTCGCTTATTGATGAGGACTGTTTGGTCTGGATATTCTTCCGCTGGAGCATTTGCTGGGAGGGCGGCCATAATTGAAAAGGAGAATGTCGATCCAGCATCTACTTGACTCTCAACCCACATGGAGCCACCCATTAATTCACTTAATCGTTTGCTAATGGCCAAGCCTAGACCCGTACCACCATAACGGCGCGTTGTGGAAGCATCACCTTGGCTAAACGATTCAAAGAGGGTGTGGAGGCGCTCCTCATCAATGCCAATGCCCGTATCTTTTACAGAAATTATGTATTGAACTTGATTGAGTCCTTCACCTGCATCTTTCTTATCAGCACTAGTTTTTGGTTGAGTATGTGCGTTGAACCCTTCCTTAAACCCTGTGCTTCTAATAGAAAGTTTTTGGGATACACTGTTCGGGCTGATCTGGTGGCTGGAATTTGGTCTGGTGGCCGATTCAGATGCGTTGCTCTCTATCGTAACGACAATTTCACCATCCTCAGTAAACTTCACAGCATTTCCGAGTAGATTGACCAGAATTTGACGCAAGCGAGTAATATCTTGAATGAGGAACGTAGGAACATCCTTGGGAATAAAATAGGCTAGTTCCAACCCTTTGGCTGCGGCTTGGGATGAGATCAGATCAAAGGCATCTTCGATACAGCGGCGCAAATCGAATTCTACGGCCTCCATCTCAAGCTTATTGGCCTCAATCTTGGAAAAGTCCAATATGTCATTAATAATGGCGAGCAATGTGTCACCGCTGGTACGAATCGTGTTTACCAAATCAAGTTGCTCGGGTGATAAGTTGGTATCCATGAGCAAGGTTGTCATGCCAATCACGCCATTCA
This sequence comes from Chloroflexota bacterium, assembly GCA_039028975.1. GTDB lineage: Bacteria > Chloroflexota > Anaerolineae > Caldilineales > Caldilineaceae > JAHBNG01. Next base: position 48,557 of record JBCCHB010000037.1, on the reverse strand, counting down.
TGGGGGTTCTTAGCTCGTGGGTCATGCTCGACAGGAAAGTACTCTTGGTTCGATTCGCTGCTTCGGCGGCCTCTTTGGCCTCTTTGAGTAATCCTTCATATTGCCTGCGTTCAGTAATATCCTGCATCACGCCAATCATCTCGACGGGGTTTTCCTTTGAATCGCGAGTAATTTGGGCCTGCACAATGATCGTTCGGGTACGACTATCGTTTGCGCGAATTAGGCGATGTTCGGTGCTAAAGTAAAGTTTGGAGGCTAATGCTTGCTCAAAGGTCTGGCGAACTTCCATAGCATCATCGGGATGGATCAAAGATTCGTATAGTTCAAGGTTCAGTTCGGTGATTCGCGCTGGGTTCACCTCGATTTCCGGCGCAGGGGCCGACTCTCGAGCCAGCTGCGCTTGTTGCGTAAGACCACAGATATCATAGATCTGCTCGCTGCTATCAAAGGTATTTGTCCTTAGATCCCAATGCCAAGAGCCAAGCTGAGCCATACTCTGAGCCTGAGTCAAACGGACTTGACTATGGCGCAAAGATTTTTCTACGTCTCGTCGGATTTGAATATCATGCTGAAGATGCTCATTTACTTCGGTTAATCTTGCTGTACGCTCAGCCACTTGCTCCTCGAGAGAGCTATAGAGCATGGCATTCTCAATAGAGATAGCGGCCTGGGTAGATAGGAGATTTAGGACGTCTAAACGTTCTGTGGTAAATACCGCGCTATTCAGATTATTTTCCAGATAGACAACGGCCATAACCATACCCTGATGGACAAGCGGCAGACACAAGACAGACTTGGGCTGCTGGCGAAGCACATATGGATCCTGGGTGAATTGTCCATCTTTGGCAGCGTGATTTAGCACAACGCTCTGTTTGGTACGGATGACATAGTGAATGAGGCTTACTGGGAGATACTCACTCATGGTTTCCAGAGGCACAGCTTTCATGCGTTCAAGCTGCTCTTGTTCACTTGTCAAACTAGCCTCGATGGTCCACTCTTTACCACTGGGAATCAGGAGAAGACCGCGTTGTGCCCCTGCATTTTCCAAAATGACTTGCATTAACTTCCCTAAGAGCTTATCCAGTATGATTTCACCAGAGAGCGTCTGGGAGGCCTTGACAATACTCATTAGATCGAGGAAATTTCCTGTCGCATAGTGTTGCGAGGTATGGTTAAAGGACGTAGCCTGGGTGTCAATCTGTTCACGATGAATCAACCCATCCGTTGCCACATTTACCGATGTAGAGTTGGACAATGCTGGGTTGTTGGCTAAGGCTGGGTTTGTCGATGTCAGGTCCCCTGGGAGAAAGCTCCCTGTTGGCCGACTTGGAAACGTATGCGGGTCGCTTATCCATTGGGCATACGTACTTCCCATGGCTGCAACTTTGCGTTCCGCTCCCCAAAGATGAAATTGATATTGGGCATCGACGAGGTATATTTTTGCCAGCTTTGGTTTTTTGCGCTCTAGCCAAAACCGTCCCGCTAATTCATTAGCCAAAGCAATCTGATGGGTAAAGCCATGCTCTACAGCAGAGTCAATGGCCCGATCATAGAGATCAACTACGCGAAGTGTATCTTCGCTGAAGACACGCCCCGCCTCTGCTTGGACGAGATGTAGTTTGTGCATAAAATTTACCGGGGTGTTATCAGCCCATGTTTCGATCTCTTTGCATCCTGATTGAATCTGCTGCCGGTAGAGTTGCTGGTTCTCTTGATTCTGGTGGGGATAGAGGGCAAGCATGACAAGTGTACGGTAGTATGTCAACTCAGCAACACTCCAAACCCCCATCATGCTATCCAAGAGAGGCTCCGCCATACGCACGTATGCCAATGCCTCTTCATAGTGGTGATAGGTATAGAGAACCTGACATTTGGTGATGTAAAAAGTGGCCACAGACATTCTGTCAGATTGTGCCGCTGCGAGAAAATCGGACTCGTCAAACGCTTCATCATTGAACGTCTGCTCGTCCGCTGTCCGACCTTGCAAATTGTAGACAAATTGTCGATAAGCCAGATAGACATTGAACATCATCTGGTTGTTTGTTTGTTGGGCAACCTCCCCCCCTCTCTCAATCTCACTCAGTACAGTTGGCAGAGGCTCTCCACCGTAGACAAATGCTGTCATAATAGGGAAATAGGCATAACCAGTAAATTGCCTATCACCTGATTCCATACCTTGCTGATAAGCTTGGCGTGCAAAAGGAAGGGAGTTTCGTAACGGCTCTCGCCACGAGCTGAGGGCATGGGCAAATAAATAGAGTGTACGACAGTGGTAGGTGCTGCTTCTTAGCTTAACGCTTAGGTCAATCCCCAATTGCCCAAATTCCAGTCCTTCGCGATATTGTCCCATATTGCTCCCCAAGATAACTCCATAGCAGGAGTAGGTATAAGGCAGCTCAGGTGTATTGCCAAGCTGTAAAGCGAGATTCACAGTATGGCAGGTGAGCAATGTAAAGAGTTGAGGATCAATAAACATGGCGGGTGAAGCGGCGTTGGTTAGGAGTTTAAAGCGTTGCCGGTACATCGGATCAGTGATCAGCGGCATGTTAACCAATTCATGTATGTCTCGGTCGGATAAGTTGTATTGGATTGCATTGAGTTCCTGAATGATGGCTCTATCGCGATCGACACGAGGGAATGAGATACTTAACTCTTCTAATGCTTGCAGGGCAAGCTTTACCGCACCGTCATAGTTGCCTTGGAGGGTATAATTCACAATGGTAATGTTATAGATTTCTGCCCGATCCACTTTCCGTGTGTTTTGACGAATGATTTCATCAAAGAGCAATTGGGCAGATTCTTTATTTCCGTTGATATATTCTAAGTCATAGCGTTCCCGATAGAGAGCAAAGGTCAAGGAGTAGTGCAGGTCGATCCATCGCTCAACAGGCAGAAGCTCCATGCCGATCGTAAAGTACTCTAAAGCAACTTCGTAGGCAGCTGACTCTTTGGCAGCCAAACCAACGCCATAATTTAAGTCGGCCAGCTGAATTCGCTCTATGGGATCTGTGATGGAGAGACGCCCTTGATTGAGGTGATTAACGATAGTAAAGATGGTTGTGAGAATTTTTTCTGGATCAATGTTGTCTAGCAGTAGACGACCGATTTCTAGGTGGGTATCTTTCTGGCGCGCCTCTTCGATCATCGAGTAGGCAGCTTGTCGAACCCGATCGTGGAGGAAAGAGAAGACGGGATTGACCTTCTGAGTACCTACCAATTTATACAGATCATCTTTGGGAACGATTAGCCCCTGTTCAACGGCTTCCCACAACCTTTCCAGGGTCTCCGATGGTGCTATGCCATCTATAATCGAAAGAGTATTGAGATCAAAGGTGCTTCCGATACAAGCAGCCAGGGGCAAGATAGTCTGATTGTCACTCGGTAAGCGGCTAATCTGCTGGACCATTAGTTCTACTACATTCTCTGTGATGTTCTTCGCGTGGATCTCTTTCAGTTCCCAGACCCACTGGCGCTTGGACATATCAAAGACGAGGAGTTCCTCATCATAGAGCATATGGAGAAATGCTCTAGTAAAGAAGGCATTGCCGTGGGTTTTGTCAAAGATTAGACGAGCCAACTCTTCTGCATCGCTCATTGAGACAGAGAGCGAGTCGGCGACTAACATATGAACGTGGGAAAAATCTAGATTGCTTAATGTTATTCTGGTGATCTGAGCGCGATTCGCCTCTAGCTCCTCCAGTACAACCGTGAGCGGATGGGAGAGGGAAACCTCGTTATCACGGTATGCACCAATGAGCAGGAAGTGCGCGTTTTTTCGATCCGTCACTAGAATATTTAGGAGGGAGAGCGAAGCGCTGTCGATCCACTGCAGATCATCTAGCAGAAGAACAAGGGGATGTTCGGGCTGCCCAATGATGCGAATAAATTGCTGGAATACAGTGTTAAAGCGATTTTGGGCTTCTTGAGGTGGCATTTCAGCCACGTTGGGCTGTGGCCCCAAAATCTCTCCAAGAACCGGTATAACATCGATCAATACCTGCCCATTCTTCCCAACGGCATTTTCTATACGAGTCCGCCATTCGGTCAATAGTTCTGCCGATTCCGTGAGTAAGTAATGACAGAATTGATTTAGAGCTTCCGTCAATCCGGCATAGGGAATGGATCGCTGCAGCTGATCATACTTTCCGGAAATGAAGAAGCCCCGCTGAGCAGTGATGGGTCTTTGCAGTTCTCCAATTAGGGCCGATTTCCCAATACCAGAATAGCCGGTTACGAGCACTAATTCAGGCCCTTGGATGGCAGTGTTCGGCCTAGAATCAGCTGGTCTAAAATCAGCTTGTTTAGGTATTCTACTGGTCATTCGGTCGAATGCAGCTAGGAGTTGACCTATTTCAGCTTCTCGGCCATAGAGATGCTCAGGAACATTCAGCTTGCCAATAAAATCATCCTGGCCTAACGCAAAATCTCTAGAGTTGAGGGCATCTTCAATGGGGGATAAGGATGCGCCATTCTTGTAGCCAGTTGTAATAGAGTGCTTCACTCGCTTTAGATCCTCAGCTACACCTAGTGCAGACTGATAGCGCTCTTCAGGGTTTTTGGCCATGAGCTTGAGGACGATCTGTGAAAGGATTTCTGGAATGTCTGGATTGACAGAATGGGGCGGCTCTGGTGCTTGGGCCAAATGCGCATAGACCAGCTCCAACGGATCGCTGACGTCAAATGGCAAACGACCTGTTAATACCTCATAAAATGTAACACCCAATGAATAGAGATCGGTACGAGAGTCGACAACGCGATTCATTCGACCCGTTTGTTCGGGCGAAATATAGGCCAGCGTGCCTTCCAGGTGAGCAGGGTTTCCTAAATGAGTTCGCTTCAAGTCTAGCTTTGATGCAATGCCAAAGTCGATCAGCGTGGGTCTCCCATTTGGTTGGATAAGGATATTGTTGCAGTTCACGTCACGGTGAATCAGATTCAGATGATGGATCTCACCCAAAGTATGAGAGATGTCAATGGCAAAGTGGAGAAAGAGATCAATAGAGGGATTCATGCCTACCAAAACGTCCTGGGTGGTCTGGCCTTCGATGTACTCAAGGGTTAAAGCATATTTTGTGCCGATTTTGATCTGCTCTAGCGCGTTTCGCACACCAACGATATTCAGACCTTTAGTCAGCATATATTCGTTCTGAAACTCTTGTATTTGGCGGGTTGACGGACGCTCAGACTTTAGTACCTTGATAGTCGTTGGGTATTTGCCGTTTGGGGAAATATAACGATAGATAGCATTGTTTGTTCCATCATAGATGAGCTCTCTCAACCCTTCTGGATTTACGCCGTTGACATTCGTATGCATAGTTTCATTACCCAGTACTCAATGCAGGCTCTTTAAAAAACAAGTAACCGCGCCATCTGTAAACTTAAGCGGAATGTGCGATGCGTTGCACATGGAGCGGATCGTCTAGCCCTTGTACACTTATGTCCTTTCTACTATTCAGATCATAGGAAGGATGAAATGCGAAGTCAATCGCCCAAAAGTCCTATAGGTCTCATTCATATGGCTTAATCCTTAGAACTCTGCTATCATCAAATCATAAGAAAGCCAGTATTTTGTTGGAAACAGCTATACTCAGCTCCGTTTCAAAACGATTGCAGAATCACTCAGCCTATGAAGCAAACAAGGCAAAACCGCAGAAAACAAAAAAAGAAACCCGTAAGTTCAACACAGGATAATCGGCTAACTTACTATGATTGGGCATCTACCAAGGTAAGGGTTCGTGGCCAAGCTGTACCCGTATTTTCAAAGCCGGGCATGTCCTACTCTCTTGGGGTGGATCCAGCAGCCCAGCTCCTGGCCGATCAACTGGATTTTCTTCCCGGTGGAAAGGTATTGGTGCTCAATTGCGGAGCAGGTTTGGCTGCCATTGGTGCGGCTATGTTGGGTGCGCGCCAGATCTGGCTTACAGATGTAAACATGGTGGCAACGGAAGCAGCTCATCGTACGCTTGAAGCAAACCAGGTAAATAACGCAGAACTCTTTGTCAGCAGTGGGACCCGCCACTTAAAGTCCAGCGTCTATCCAATCTTCTCATCGGAGCGCTCTTCGGTCATTCCCAATGATTTTGATGCTGTGTTAGTACGACTACCCAAGGGGAAACAGCTTGCTTTGCAATATATTTTGGATGCATTTAACGCATTGCGCCCTGGTGGACATCTCTACCTAGCTGGAGCCAACGAGGAGGGGATCAAGAGTATCTTGCGCCATATGGAGTTGCTTTTCGGGAGCAGCGTTATTCTGGGGTACCGTAAAGGGGGGCGCGTGGTCAAAGCAATACGGCCAGATGCACCAACAACGCTGCCGGCACTCTTTCAATCCCCTTGGCTTAACCATACATTTATGAAGCAGTTCACATTGCCTGCCTCACTGGCTCAAACCACGTTTGGTAGCAACGGACAGAATATCAAGATTTGCACGGCACTGGGTGTCTTTGCCGGTGAGCAGTTAGATCAGGGAACTAAGCATCTATTGGAGCACATTCAGATCGGTGCATCAGAAAATGTACTTGACCTCGGTTGTGGGAATGGTATTTTGGGGGTGGCGGCTGCAAACTATACGAAAGACGGTGAAGTTTGGCTGGTGGACAATGACATCAATGCAGTAGAAGCAGCTTTGGCAACTGTAAAGGTAAACAAACTAACCAATTGTCATGTATTACTCGGTGACTGCGCTACAGCCTTGTCCGTCCCTGAACAGGTTTTGCCTGAAGAGCCTTCGGAGAACTCTGGAGAATTCCTCTCAGAATATACTCCAGAGCGGCTATCCAAGCCATCAGCATTGAATTCTTTGGGAAATACATCCCAACCAGCAGAGTCCTCAACAGGACCGACGTTACATTTACCCTATGCCCCAGGCGGCTCATCAGTCAGCCACCAATTACCAACGATACGTCAATCCCCACCAAGCGGCTTTGATGTGGTTGTGACTAACCCGCCCTTCCACCAGGGAAAGGGAATTCACTATGATGTGGCTACACAATTTATCCAAGAAGGGTCTCAAATGCTCAAAGAGGGAGGGCGATTCTATCTAGTGGCCAATCATTTTCTAAATTACGAAGAGCAAATTAGTGCCACATTTGGTAATTGTCAGACACTCTATCGAGGTAGCAGGTTTAAAGTACTGCAGGGCACCGTGTCTACACCGGAAAAAGCAAAAGGTTAGATTTTACTCTCTTACCGAAAGAACTCTTGGCTACGCCGGTTTGCGGCTTCAATTCCTTCATCCACCGTAACGCGCCCCATCAACATATTTTCCAGCTCTTTATTCAGAATGCTCTCGATATCACTCCATGTCTCCAGCAAGGGAAGGGTACGCATATGGGGAATCGCCTCTATGAAGATCTGACTGCTGGGGGGTCGGGCGCTTGGGTTCAAAAATAGAGGCGACTCGGCTACGGCCTTCAAAGAAGGTACGGTTCGGCCTGTTTGGGCCAAGATAGATTGACCATCTGAGGCATTAGCAAACTCGACAAAAGTCCAAGCAGCTCTCTTCTGGTTACTGGCACTGGTTATACAGTAGGCGTCAGAGTGAAGAACAGTAAACCGATTGCGACCAACGGGCAGTGGCGCCACGTCCCACTCAAACCCTTGAATGGCACGAAATTCAGGCGTAGCCCGGCGGCTCTCCATAATCATACCCAGCCGACCATTTACAAAGCGACTCAGGCTGCTCTCAGCCTCTTCGGCTACGGCATCTGGGATCACCTGCTCTTTGGTTTGCAGTCCTACATACCAATCCAACGCCTCCTTGCTCTGGGGTGAGTCCAAAGTTAAGCGATTTGGGATAACAGGATCGTCTACAATGGTGCCACCGTTCATCCAGATAAAAGGCGCAACTCGTGTGATGGTTGCCTCTGTTCCAAAACCATAGATATCAACCCGTCCATCACCATCCGTATCCTGGGTCAACGTTCGAGCCGTCTCCACAAAGTCAGCCAACTGCCAATCTACGGTGGGATAGTCGAGATTGAACTGGTCAAATAGATCCAGATTGTAGTAGATAACTGGGCTAGACATATTTTGGGGCATGCACATTTGCTGCTTTAGCCCCTGTTGACTTAGCCAGGTAAAAGCTGCCAATGCTTGTGGATAGTAGTCATTAGGGTTGATGTCCACACTTTGGTTCAGATAGGGTGTGAGTGGCTCAATAACATTCTTGGATACGAATGGTCCGTAGCGGCGGTAGTTAATCAGAAAGATATCAGGCGGGTTACCGGCAGCAAAATCGGCGGTAAGGCGTTTGCGAAAGTCGCTCTGGCTGGGAATATTAATGAGATTGACTTGGATGGTGGGATGGGCAATCGAAAACGCATCGATTAAGCTGCGGTAAGCCTGCTCGTCTGCTGGGTCCCCGGAGATAAGAAAGTCCAATTCAGTTACGGTAGCCTTAACGTCTTGCGGGCTTGATTGAGTAGATGAACAGGCAATGAATAGGCTATTGAGGATACCAGCGATTAGAAAAATTCTTATGGGAATAGGACGCGAATTAAGGAAGATAGATAGGATCTTGTTTATTCTCCGATATGCCGCATAGGGTATAAGAATGCTCTGAGAAAACGTATAGAAAATTATAGGTGGATTCAAGAGTCGAGTCAAATGAGGCTCATTCTTCAACTCCTATCTCGGTTATGTCCATTATGTGTCAGCAGAGAGATCAAACACCCATTTTCAAACGGAGCTGAGTTAAATTCTACGGCAGCGCCATTAGCGTTGCGTTGACGCCGTCACCTTCCGCCGCAAGAGTTAATTGGATATTCCCACTATCACCACCTTGAAACGTAAGGTTTGTGGATGGTCCAGCTTCTAGCTCCTGACCAAGGGTATACCCCAGGTCGGTAAACGTCTGAACAAAGAAATCGCGGGGACTGATTTGGGCAGCATCGATGGCGCTCTGCGGAATCATAAATGTCTGAATACCTGCAACATTGGCAACCATACTCGAGCCGGGGTAGGTTGGGAAAGAAGTGTCGCTTTGTCCCGAACTGCTACCGCTATCTGAAGCGTTCGCTGATGGCATACCCAGGTTCGGCATCTGTAGGGCGTTCTCACAGCCATCAGGTATACTAATGTTGACCGGCTGATCTGGATCGGTAACATCGAATGTATAAGCTAGATTTGTGGATTGAGGTGCATCAGTAAGTGGATTGGTCGTACTGATTGCCGTCATTTCGGCCTTGAGAACGATTTCCCCACCATTAGATGCGGTGTAGACATAGATCGTGCCATTGGCTCCACTGATCTCGGCGTCGTCGAAACCCGTTACAGCATAGACTTTAACTGGAACGCCAAGTAGCATTTCGTCCCCTTGAAATACAACTTGTAATGTCTCATCATCCAGAAACTCACTGTTGCCATTCAAAAACTGATTCAGCGGGTTCTCCCCTGTTGCAATCGCCATACATTGACCATCGAATGGCATGTAGGCCGTACCCTCTATCACGACAAAGGTCATATTCCCACCACCAAACTCATCTGCATCTGGCACGCCGCTAATGCTTACTTGATAGGAAATAGCCTGATTGGGAATGTCCCTTTGGCTGGTCATCTGCATAGAGGCAACGCTCTCTCCACCGGTAGCCGTAAAGGACATTTGTATGGCATAGGTCTGGAAAGGCAGAGCATCGCTATTGATGGCCAGTATGGGCTGAATGGATGTCGCTGTAGAACCGCTTGAATTGCTATCTTGCTGGTCGTTTGTGGTCACACCTTGAGTAGGGTTTGAGCCATTGTCCGAATCTGCTGCTGGTACAGCTAGAGAAGTATTTGGAATAGGTGTTGCAGTTGATGGTGAATCTTGAAGTGAATCCTGAGATGAATTCTGGGTGTTGCTCCCGCTGCTAAATAGCGTGCTACAAGCAAGCATGGGTACAAGAAAAAGAAGTAGAACCAAAAACTGAGAATATTTAAATTTCATGACAACTCCTAGGAGATAAAAGAACGAACGTGAATATCGCAATTTGATCATAGCAGAATAATCAATTGATTTTGTTGCAATATTCAAATAGATGGATCTCTTACTCTAAGAGTCTTCGTCAGGATCTGTTCGGCGAGCACAAATTCCCCTCATTATGCTCAGCTCCGTTTCAAAACGACCGCAGTATAGAAGTGATTGACACCCAATAAATAGTGGGGCATGGAGACGAATTAGATGACGATAGGCTGACTTGTGGAGTGGATTGATTTGCAACAATCGCATCACCCCGGTATGGGAAAGGATTCAAAGTATTCAACATACTGCCGGAGTGCTTGTATATCGATCTGTTCTGGATCCAAAATCAAGATTTGAGGTACGAATACACTTACTGCCATATGAAACTCTAGCAGCCCAAGCAATGTTTGGAGGAATTGTCGGGCACCATAGTCCTGATTTTTTGCATTCGTAGCAACAATCCCAATACGCTTTCCATGGTATAGGGTGGCAATGCGTGTGATGTCAAGAAAATTCTTAAAGGCACCTGGCATCATCTTGTAATAAGTCGGCACAAAGTAGAGGTGATCTGACTCGGTTGCTAGAGTGCTCAAAAGAGGAGCGGCTTCGTCAGCAGCTTGTGAAATCTCTGTAATGTATTCGCCAGTAAAGAGTGGAAATGGCGTTAGATGAGCAAACTGGTATGCTCTACCACTTTCATAAAAATAGGTAGCCACTTGTTGAATGACTTGCTCGGTATTATTCTGCGCTTTGAGGCTTGTATTGATGAGAAGCATCAGTTTACTCTTAACCTTCATTGTGGGATTGGGTAGTGGCTAACAGGTAACCACTACCCAATCCCTCGAATTCAACTATTGTGGACGCTCGTACCCAAAACGTTCTCCCTCGCGCCAACGAGAGAGTTGGTTGCCATATTGGGGAATACCGCCAGCTTCTTTTAACATGCTCGCCAGGTGCATAAGGTTCCAGGTCATAAAGGTTGTGTTGCGATTGGTAAAATCATTATCCAGTCCACCCCCCTCTTCATCCATATAAGACGGCCCTGGTCCTGCTTCCCCGATCCATCCGGCATCAGCTTGTGGAGGGATTGTATAACCCAAGTGTTGGAGTGAGTAAAGCATGCCCATTGAGCAGTGTTTGATGCCATCTTCGTTGCCCGTGATTAGACACCCCCCTGCTTTCCCATAATAAACATATTGGCCATATTCATTCAGTAGGCCAGAATGGGCGTAGAGCCGTTCGATTACCCGCTGGCAAATCGAGGATGCCTGGCCCAGCCAAATGGGCGAGCAGAGAACCAGAATATCAGCCGCTTCCACCTTTTCGTAGATGGCTGGCCACTCATCAGTCTCCCAGCCGTGCTCTCGCATATCAGGCTGAACGCCTGGTGCAATGTTGAAATCCGCAGCTCGGATCACCTCCGTACTCACCCCCTGCTTTTCAAAAATCTGGCGCGAGATAGAGATAATGCCATCCGTGTTAGAAGGTTCTGTTGACGCTTTCAAGGACGTGTTGATAAATAACGCGCTTAGGTTTGAGTAGTCCCAGTCTGTCTTGGTAGATTCTGTCATGTGTTATCCTCTCGTTCGGCTCTGAGTATAAAATGTTTCAATTAACATCCTACAATCCAAGTAATTTGATAGGAGTCAGAATTTACATAATTTTTCCTCCTTACTACAACAACGTAACCGTCACTCCCCGTGTAGGCTGAGCCTGTCGAAGCCGGATCTCCCCGTGTAGGCTGAGCCTGTCGAAGCCGGATCTCCCCTTCGACAGGCTCAGGGGGCTGAACGACTACAATTACAATAAGCTGCTGGATCATGATAATAACAGAGTCTGGGAGTATCGCTATTGAAAGTGTTCTAATAACTTGGTAGCCGTAAACTCTGCCCAGTCCTCAGATTGCTCCGACTGTTGGTGGAGTTCGCTAATCTGCGACATTAGTGGACCCAATTCCTCGGTACGAATGGACTGCCCTACCAAATCATGGAGGCCGTGATCAATAATGTGGTTCGCATACCAACTTGCCCATTCCTGATCATAGACTCCCCTAAGCTCAGTCTGTTCGTAGGTATGATGGGCACTACCTGCGCTCGTTAAAAGGTCTGTTAGTTTCTGATGTTGCATGTTAATGTCTCCTTACTTTAGATAGTCACCAATCGAGTTGGGGCGCATAGGCATCTACCTACAAGTCGTTCTCCCAATGTTCCCCGGCAAAAACATATCTACAGGAAGAGCATAACAAAGATGGTAGGAGGCAACATGAAACCAATTCGCCGCCAATGTGGAGACTATGAACAGGTAGTTGAATTGCAAGTTGATTGGATCGTCTATGCAGTTGAGGGTACGCTGCGATGGAGATAAAGCATACTATGCCCATCTCCCCTTATGACATTCAGAAGTGCTGAGTGTAGAGGATCTTACGTCTGTTTTTGAATCTGTTGGATCCTCCATAACGAGTAACGCCCATGTGCAGCACATGGGCGTTACTCGTTATGGAGACTTTGCATCTGTGAAATTGAGTTTATATAGATCGCCAGAAAAATTCTGTCCTCCCACTTTGGAATCATCCAAAACAGATTGGACAAGAGTCGGGACAAGACTCTTCTGACGAAGTATACCTGTAGTGACGTGAAAAATTACCAGCAGTCGTCATCACCAGCTTTGATTACGATCAGTATAGATTCCATTATCCACCTACATTCATCAACAGAGTAGCAAGAGTCAATAACAGCACATACGGTAATATAACAAGCAGCATTGTGATCATTGGGCTGCGTTTGTCAATCATGGTCTGTTCCCCCTTATTTTCTATCTGCTTACGTAAAAAATCTGCAACAGCCGTGAGGTTTGAAAAGCCCATACGTTGTCCGCTAGGAATTTCTTCCAGACTAAAGCGCCAAATCGGCGAATCGTCATATTGCTCGGACCAGCAACGTAATATATATGCACGATAGTCTCTCTCTACGCTTTCTTTCCTTGGCTGAATTCCCTCACTCGGCTCATGGGAATTTCCAACGGGGCTCGTCATGATATTCTCTCGATTTTGGCTTTTCTTTCGACTCATGAACGATACTCAAAGATCCCAACACGAGCAGCAAACATACTCAGATGTGAAGTGAACCACATTTTAAAATGCCGGATACCCCTGCGCTCTGCTAAGAGTGTGCTCGATTTGAAGACAGACGTTTACTCTTTCTAGCAGCGCAGGGGAAACGACCGTTTTCAAATCGAGATAAGTATGGCTGTACTCTATTGTAGAGTGCTAGTGCAAACAAAATACGAATCAAGTGCAAATAGGCGAAATAGGTTGGTTTGCAGCTTGTTGAGTGTGGCAATTTGACAATTTGCGACAATGAAAACCTGCCTTGCAGCAGAATTTCTTGAGACTCAAGAGATTCCATTGAGCCAGACGTTGAGAATGATGGTCAAGGTAGCCTATACGTGGATTTACCGGAAGAACTACAAACTGGACGGGGTTTGGGCGTACGATCTTCGAGCTACTCTCTTTGAGCTATCTCGTTTGAGATAGCGGAGAAATTTATGGAGGGATTTCGACTCTATCGATAGATAGACGAGAGGTCACTGCGAACTGCCGCTTCATAGCCTACATCTACAATCTCCGCATATCGATCAAATTGAAGTAGGCCAAAAGAGTTCACATCTGGATTTAACAGCAGATCACACATGTGCTCTGCCCGCTTCATAGCCTGCTGATTGTTCACCATCATGGAACGAACCAGCACTTGCCCCATATTCGGAACTTTTGGCGGATTCTGAACCGGATTTAGATGGCTCCTCAATAGCTTCCAACCAGATATGCTCAGATCGGTTCTGTAGTCTTCCTCTTCCTCTTCATGGGAATGTAAATTGACCCCAATTATGCGTCCTCCTTCAACTCGTTGTCGCATAATATCAACGGGGAAATTATTCATGACCCCACCGTCAACAAGCAAGTGCCCGTCTTCATTAACAACTGGGGTAAAGACAGCTGGGATTGAGAGGCTGGCCCTTACAGCAAGCCAAAGCGGCCCTCGATCATGGAGCATCATGGAACCAGCCGTTAGGTCAGTCGAGACGGCAAAATAGGGATACCACAAATCTTCAATGCAGTGATTGCCAAATTGCTTTTGCATGACCTCGGTTATTTTATCCGACTCGAAGAGAGAAACCAAAGGCAACGTATAATCAAAAAGGGCCTTGCGGTTGCCGAATTGAGCCGCTTGTTCGAGTACATATGTTGAATTCCAGCCCATAGCAAAGGCACCGCCAATCAGTGCCCCCATACTTGTGCCGCCTACGTAATCATAGGGAATACCGTACTTTTCCATAGCCTGTAAGAGACCAATATGGGCAAAGCCTCGGGCGCCACCTCCAGCAAGTACTACACCAATGGCATTACCAGTTATCCTTCGGGCCAGTCGTGTATACTGTCCAGCAGAGTGTTGACGGACGTGATAGTGGGTATGAATTGGGCGCAGTTCCAGCCATTTGGCCGTGCCGGTTGGGTACGTGGTTTGCTTTTCATGCAGTAAGACCAGATCCACCTGAGCATGCTGCACCGATTCATAGATAGCTTGCTCTGTCATAGATGGTTCAGGCGGATTTGATGCATTGGCCACAATCAATACTCGATCGGCTTGGTGTAAGCAGCGTTGGGTCCACTCGGACCAAGTGGCATCGCCTACGTAGAGTAACCAGTCGTGAGCAGACTCAAGCTGCTGAAGCCAATCAATCAGCAGAGGGTGCATAGGGTGATGACGTGGAATATCCGCCACGCGTTTTTGGCCATAGTTGGCATCAACATCTTCGCGGGTTAAGGGGCGCACCGAGCCAAACCGAGCCATGGCCAAGGAAAGATCATAGACAAACCCGAGCAGATCTGTGTCTCCCGTGGCTGGAATGATGGCAAGTGTGGCAGGTGGTTCGGTGCGTTTATCTAGTGCATTTAAGATATTGCGCTCACGGCTTATGATGGATTGCAAAAAAGGCATAACTAGTAAAGGGAATTTCTCCCATAGCTCTTGCCGCAATTCCGCGGGGAATTCAAGCATCGTAGTTTCGCGGACGGCCATGCTCTTGATCGGAGCCTGGATGGGTTCAAAGAATGTGCCGATGACTTCGCCAGATTCAATGTGGCCGACTTCAAGCTGGTTACCATCTACCCCTATGTAAGTCTGATGCAGTCGGCCGCTAATCACAAGGAAGAGGCTCTCCACATAATCATCCTGAGCAAAGAGAATCTCGCCGCTGTTCAAGTGGTGCCATTGAGCCTTTCGTTGCATGAGCGCTAATAAATCGTCTGGAACCTGGCCTAGAATTGCCTTTAACACATCAAAGAGCCGTATATGGCGCATCATGATGGTGACGCTGGTCCCCGTTACACGTCGCAACGCCTCGCATTGGCGAAGCATACTGCGAAAATCATCAATCGGAAAAACAATATACTCGCATTCGGTTTGCGTTTTTATCAGAAGTGGCCACTGACATCCAGTCCACAATTCCAGGGCACCAATGGGTTCCCCTGGCCCTAGCTGGGTTACTATTGTGCCAGATTCTGCTTGCACCGTAACCATACCGTTAAGAATAATTAAGACTTGATCAGACATGGATGACGAACCATTCAATATGATCTCTGGTTCGGCTCGTCGGATGTAGCTACCCAATGCCTCTTTAAGGTTGGACAAGAGCTCGCCATCGGTTGGTCCTTCCTCTAATAAGAGTTGGAGATATTGAGTGGCTTCATTGGCTTGCTTGGTAGATTCATTTCCTGCTTCATCTATATCATCCCCAGCAGAGCTATCAACTTGTTGAGGTACATCTGGGTTCGATTCGGCAGGTTTGTTATCAGGTCTGTCGCCAATTCTGTCGTTAGACTTGTCGCCAATGGGTACCGTTGCAGGTACGGTCCTACCTGCTCTATTCGATGGCCAGGCATGAGGTGCCCACTGCTTGACAACTTCATTCTGAGACAGAATCAGTGTATCTGGCAATGGCCCCTGGTTGAGATCAGGATAACCTAGAGGATCTCCCGTCCCATTAGTCCTATAATGGTTTTGATCAGCTAGGCATCTGTGGGTGGTATGGGACATAGAATTCATAAGTTTTTTGGCAGTTCCGCAAAAGTCGCACATACTTGGCTAGGCCGCATAGGGCGTGCTTCCTGGACGGCTGTGTGTGACTTTTACGCTATTGTTTTTTGCCTTCTCCATCAAACGCTATGGAAGGCGAAAGTGCAAGGAAAGTTCAGCATCCACAGGGCCAATCTGAATCGAATCTCCGTCATCCAACTTTGTGGCGTCCATTGCGAAAATAGGGCGATGATTCAGACGGGTTCCATTTGTGCTATTTAGATCGACGACAGCATATCCCGTAGGCATTTTTTGAATCTCTATATGGCGGCTAGAGACATATGGAGCTGATTGGGGAACAACCAAGTTTGAATCGGGTGCCCGTCCAATAATGAAATTATTTTGGGCAATGACAATTTGAAACTTGTCTCCATCGGGCCATTGCCCCGTTAAGTGAGGCAACCTGGGGTGAGGTTGACAAATTGCTGTGTCATATTTCTCCGGCATAACAAAGCCGATCACTGTGTGCAATTTTGCCTGCTTAGCGTCGGCGGAAGAGCTGTTTCCGAAAGTTTGATTAGTCTGTTCCATATTTTTCTCCGCATTGGGTACAACCCAAATAAAGCGTGGATTAGCGGAAGCCTTGTAGCAAAAGTATAGCGTATTAACGCAAAAATAGTGTTAATTTAGAGAAAAATTATCGTGAAAGAGGAGACACCTTCGATCGGGTCATTTATGTGTAGAAATCAACTGTTGCATTCACTACGAGATTACCCCATTTGGCAGATCAATTGAACTCAGATTACCCTAGACGGATGGATACCATCAGAAATCCCATCAATGTAACTCTTCACTCCTCCACGCAGGGTCAGGGGACTGAACGCTTACCCATCAATCTACCGTTACTCTCGATTCCGCATCAGCAAAAAGATGGAAGTCCGATCCAAATAGTGAATGAGTTAATTCAGTTTCATTATCGGCAGCGGCCGACCGAAGAGGGTGCTGAAGCAGCAAAACTACTGCCTGTTCTGCTTGTCGGTCCAACAAGTACCGATCAAATCATTGCGCGTCTTGTGGCCAATCGCTTGATCCAGCAGCAGAAGACAATTCTTATTGCTCAGGCGGCAGATCAAGAGCAACCCCGCAGATGGGAAGAAGTTATAGGTGTACAACAATCTGATACAATGAGTGGATCGCTTGTGCGATCTGACAGGGCAGAGTGGGACGCGCTCCAAGATGTGTTCGATGCATTCTCTCTCACACTCATAGAACGGTGGTCACCATTTACTGTAGTGGTTTTGGCTGCTGGACAAAGTAGCCGTATGGGGCGTGCCAAACAGCTTGTGCCCGTTCTGGGTGTCCCGATGGTCAACCGGGCGGTTGAAACGGCTTTAGAAAGCGGTGCCCATCGCATCCTACTTATCACCGGAGCCTATGCGGATCAAGTTGAGCAGACCTTAGAAGGTGCTAAACTTTCCCCAAACCCTCGTCTTACAGTCGTACACAATCCGGCATGGAAGGAAGGCCAGTCGTCCAGCATGAGATCAGCCATAAGATGGATAATGGACGAGGCAAATATGGACGAGTCCTGGAGGCTCTTCTCGCCGATAATTTTTATGCCTGTAGACCAGCCTTACCTTCGGTCTACAGTGTTGCGACGTCTCTTCCGTCAATGGCGAGATGGTGCTCAGCTCGTAGCCCCTGCTGTCTATGGAAATGCAAGGGGAGCACCAGCCTTATTTGATAGCGCATTCTGGCCGGAGATGCTCCAAGTTCATGGGGATGTAGGTGGGAAAATCATCCTGCGTCAAAATCAAGATAAGCTGGTTACGATTTCAGTTCCACTAGAACAATTGATGGATATGGATTCACCTGATGACTTACCTACAAATGACCGATAAACTACCTGATAGGTACCTGACGCAGTCTACTATTCAACCTATTGACAGATTCCCTATTTCCAATTAACATTACTTTACGAAATCTTCTTAATTTAAACTTTTTGCCAAAACGTATGGTATAAGTAGCCTTAGAGTATGAAAAACCGTATCATTTCGTATATTTATAGATACGTATCTAATCGTATTTATTTATCAAAGCGGTTATAATCAAGCCAAGGACGGTTACCCCCATCAACGTACTCCAACTTGTACAAAGATCCGTTTGATTACAAAAGTTTAGTCTTCATACTACATAGTATTTAAATGTTTATCCGATTCAACCGTCAACGATTCCACTCAGCCCATGGTCGGCTAAATGTACTACAGTTGATAAGCCAATCCTTTATCAGCCTTATTGCTTAAAGTTTTAGTCAAATCATCTCCTTATTGCTCTTACATTTCTTGTCCTTATTGTGCTACGTTTGTTCGGGATTTATTTTTCCAATGAATAGAGTGATTTTTTTTCTATTTGCCTTCCTTACTCTACCCTTCATCAATCTGATTTTTTCATGGAATGGAACGGACTCTGTGGTAAAGGCGCAATCTTTTCAATCGGGCGATCAGCTCCTTGATGCAGAATTCGTAGCCTATTACACAAACCTACAGCGCAGAGCCCACGGGTTAGCGCCATTGAAGATGTCCAAAGAGCTGACGGAAGCATCTCTTCTCTTCGCAGAAGATGCGATTGTGAATCTTGGTGGAAGTTACTGCGGCCATACAGACTCACTCAACCGCGGGATTGGCGAGCGTTTACACTACGTTGGCATGAATGGTGCGCAGGCGTGGGCAGAGAACGTGGCTTGTGGTCAGGTTACGTCATCAGCAGCTGTTGATATGTGGATGAACAGCGATGGACACCGTGCAAATATCCTAAATGGTACTTACACGGAGATTGGCGTTGGAAACTTTTTCCTTGAGGACAAAGGTTATATTGTACAGGATTTTGCCTTTGATTCTAGCATCTCTCCATTAATTATTAACAACGAAGCCCCGTCGACTACTAGTGACGATGTTTCTCTATACCTCTATGACCACTTTGTACGCGCTGGCTTAACTGGCATTGGCCCAGCCGTAGAGATGATGATCGCCAACAGCCCAGATTTTGCTGGAGCGACTTGGGAGCCTTTTACCCAAGAAAAGAGTTGGAAGCTAGAAGCTGGAACAGGTTGGCGCACGGTTTACGCAATGACCAAAGATGCTGATGGTCGCCGTCTTTTCCGCAGCGACCGCATCTACTTGGGTGATGCACCTGTGTTGGATCAGACGCTAGATTTTTACCCTTCTGTGCGTACCAATTTGACTCGTGCGATGATCACAAGCCAGCTTCCCCAAGCAGATGGAGCCCACGCGGTCCAGATTAGTCTTGACTGGGAAATCTGTGAAAGTGATGCCAATATGCAAGTGGCATTTGGCAACGTCGAAACTGTCAGTGATGCGTCCGCTCGCGGCGGGCAAGCCCAAGAGATGAGTGCAAGCAGACAAGATGCCTATACCATTGTTTGGAGCCAGGAGCATATTCCAGGGCTGGAAATGATTGCCTATGTTCGACTAAAGGTAGACAACAACCAAGCAACGGATGAGATCATTCATCTAGATGTACGGGGTGACGGTACGGTATATGGAAACTTAGCGCTTAGAGGAACTGACTTTACGGAGACGAACGGATATCAGGAATTTCCAATTCGCTTTACGGTACCCACCGACTATAAGCCAGCCCTTTTAGAAGTGCATATACGCAAAGCATCTCCACAGACGGTTTTCTTCGATGGCGTCTCGTTTTATACAGACTCGATTCTCTTCACAGAGGACTTCAATTGGTCTACCGCCAGACCAGCCCATCGAAGCCGTGGCGTACTGGTTCGCACGGTTCAAGATGATGGCGCAGTCTCAGATCCATTTCACATAGCACCAGTCGTGGTCGGAGCCGAGTCGATTGTACCGACGACACCATCACCGACGCCGGTTCCGCCAACAGCAACCCCAACCCCAACCCCAGATGCGCCAACACCAACGCCTGAACCGACAAGCACGCCCGGGGCAACGCTAAACTACGAAACAGTTTCATTAGAAACCGTCAAAGATGGCCAAGTTACCTTTGGAGATCTGGTTGAGGTCAATTGCAGCAATTGCGCTCAACGATGGACAATTAGCAGCAGTGCGGCTTGGCTAGAAGGGGCTCCCATCAATGGTGCTCAAGTTGAGGTCCGGGCCAATGCGGTGGGATTGCCAGTCGGTGAGCACACAGCTCATTTGGTAGTCACACCACACAATGCAACAAGTGCAGAGGCAAGCGCTCGACTTACCGTCACACTAACGGTGCAAGAGGAGCCTACAGGTACGTCTTTGCAAGCCATCTTTTTGCCGCTTGCTTTGAATTAAGAAATGGGCCAAATAACTTGCTCGTTTCATCCGGGTGTGGCCCAATCCAATGACGAAGGTATCTAATTCTCGTTCCTAGAAGTATCTCGCCTACAGTTCTAATAACAGTCGTAAAAAGTCCTCAACTTTGGCCATTGTTTTATTGCCAACTGTTCCCCATGCACTTGATGTAAGACGGTTGCGAGAGATTGACCGAATGGCGTCGCAGAGAATAAAACTGCGTACTGTCAGCCCTCCTTCAGGTGGATCGACAGCCACGTGTGCAGGGATGTTTCGGTCTCTGCTTGTAATGGGAAGAACAATCACTAGTTGCGCTGGTCCTTGGCTAAAAAGCGTGGCCGAAACGACCAAAACAGGTCGAAGACCTGATTGCTCATGACCTTTTGTCGGATTAAGGTTAGCGAGCCAAATCTCACCACGCTCTGGAAGATTAGCCACTAAATCTCCTCTAATCCATCCGACAGCGTCCCATCCCATTCCGATCGCTCGGCTTCCAAATCAGACCAAGCTTCGTCATCATTACTTAACGCGGCATAAGCATTATTGATTGCGCTCAGCATTTGCTGGCGACGGTATAGGTCCAATGCTTGATCAATGATTGATTGCATGGTCGTTCCTGCCCGTTGAGCCATTTCGTTCAGAATATCGCGCGTTTCCCGAGTAACCCGAATTGTTGTGGTGCTCATAATTCCTACTCCTTATGAAGCATAATTAGATGTAGACTGTTCTGTCTACAATACTGTAGCGCAAATAATCTCATTTGTCAATTGCTTAACAAAAATCCACAAACTCCCCAGTAATCTCCTTCGAATTCTTCCATTCTTTCAAACCCAGGGTAACATATCCAAGTCAATTTGGGACTTATCATTGAAGGCCTTCAATTAATATAGTTAATCAATAAGTTCGGTGGTCAGTAAGTCCGGTGGTCAGTAAGTCCGGTGGTCAGTAAGTCCGGTAGTATCACTGATGACCAATTTGCCAGTGATCAATTACCGATTACCGTCAACCGATTACCAAATAATGATCGATCTCTCAACGCTCGTCCAAACCGCCCAACAGGGTAACCATCAGGCTTACGGCCAGATTGTCAACCGGTTTCAAGATATGGCTTACGCCTATGCCTACTCGATAGTGGGTGACAATGGTTTAGCCCAAGATGCTGCCCAAGATGCTTTCATTGATGCGTATCAGAGCCTAGCCAAACTGCGAGAACCAGCAGCCTTTCCTGGCTGGTTTCGGCGCATAGTGCTGAAGCATAGTGATCGCCAAATCCGAGGCAAGCGAGCCACCCTAGTCGCTTTGGAAGACGCCGGTCCCCTTGGCTCAGTCCAATTGGATCCGGCGGCACTAATGGATGAAGCGCTGGTACGGGGAGATGTGCATGCAGCCATCGAGCTGTTGCCAGCCAATCAGCGTAGCGTGACCGCTCTCTTCTATGTAGAAGGGTATAGTTACGACGAGATCGCCAGCTTTTTAGAGATCCCTATCTCTGCCGTCAAGAAGCGGCTTTTCAATGCTCGTAAGAATTTGAAGGAAAGGATGATTCCTATGGTTTCAAAAGAACTTCAGTCCCAGAGACCCTCTCAAGATGAAAAATTCGCCAATCAAGTACTCTTCTTTACAGCCGTACTGGACAATGAAAGAAAGACCGTGCGCTCCTTAATTCAAAAGGATGCAACGCTACTTGAAGCCAGACCCGAATGGAAGATGGCCATCAAACGCCAATACTGGATCGGCTCCTCGGCCCTCGATCTGGCTGTTGGCTACGGCTATGCCGAGATGGTCGATCTGCTCGTTGGCATGGGCTCTGATGTCAACGCTCTCAATCGGTCCAAGATGTCGCCGCTACACACTGCGTCGATCATGAACCGTCCCCAGGTCGCCCAAACCTTATTAACAGCGGGAGCTAAAGTAGATGCAAAGAGCGCGCATGCTCAGACACCACTCCACGTTGCAGCCATCCGCAACCGAGATGAAGTGGTAAATATTCTGCTTAAGGCCGGGGCCAAGGTAAACGCAAAAGACCAACATGGTCGTACACCTGTTGAGTGGGCTGCGTTACTTAACCACAGCACGATTGTAGAGCAACTCGTTGCTGCAGGTGCCACCCAACCATCTGTCAAGGGATTAATTTCACCATCCTCGGGAACCCCCGAGCTGCTGGAAACAGGCATCAAGATCATCGACTTTTGTGCTCCACTCAAGCGAGGTGGCATCAACGGAATCTTTACGCCTTACTCAGGTGTGGGTTTCATGGTTGTCATCGGTCAGATAATCCGCAGTGTACAAAAAATTCATAACGGAGCTGTTGTCTTTGCCTGTCTGAATACAGCTCATTCGCACCAGGAGTTTTGGGATGTACACCTGCGTGAATTGGACGCCGAGAAGGAGCTGACTTACTGCTACGAACAGTCTACGGATGATCCAGCCCAGCCTTTAGCATTAGCGCAAAGAGCACTTGGCGTCGTAAAAGATTCAGCAAAGGATGGGCGTGAAGTCCTTTTGGTACTGGATAGTAAACTTGCCTCATCGTCAGATGTCTTAGACGAAATTCGTTCACAGCTTTCAACGCTAACGAGTGCCTCTGTGCTTGTTTATGGGCACCACACGGTGGGCGTTTTGCCACCAACCCTGAGCGATTTGGATGGTCTGCTGACCTTCTCTATGGGACGGGCCAAAGCTGGCCTCTATGCAGCCATCGATCCTGTCCGGAGTACATCGTCGCTCTTTGAAAAGGAGTTAAAGAATACACCTCATACCCAAATTGCTGACCAGGTTCGCCTGCTGATGACTCGTTACGATGAATTGCGCTATCCCTATGATGCTGGCGGCCCCGAAACACTTTGGTACATCGATGATGATCCAAACTTAGAGGAGACCCTTCTCCGGGCGAGACGAATCGATCGTTTCCTGACCCAGCCATCATTTGGCCTAGAACCGTGGACGGGAACGGTAGGTGAATATGTTTCGCTGGCAGATGCTATTGCGGGCTGTCAGGCAATTTTGGATGGGAAATATGATGATCTGGAAGAGAAAAAGTTTCTGTTTATCGGCTCGATCAACCAGCTCGATTGATCAAGTCAATTGAGCAAGCAGAGATCTATGATGAAGTGGGGACTGGTACATATGCTGGTGGTGGGGTTAGTTCCATAGGCGGCGGCGGCTCCTCATCCAGAAGCTGAGCACGAAATTCGAAGAAATTCCAAGTAATACGGCTGACGTCCTTCATAGCCGTATTACTTGTGGGCCAATCCATCCAGCCGGGGCGATAGAGAAAAATGCTAATCACATATGGCCCGGTAGGTCCCCAGACCAGGGCTACATCGCTATGGGTTTCAAAAGCAAAGCCATGTTTATGCAAAATCCAAGCCTCCCCAGGTCGGGGTAAACCAGACCAGAGCAGCTCCTCAAACTCATCTCGCCCTAAGTAGAAAAGAATGTAACGGCACTCTTCTGGATTAAGGGTATCTGGAAAAACCTCAAGAAGACGACCCTTCCCTTCGGTGCAATGGTAGATATCAGTCAAGATTTCCCCCATCTCTCGAGTCGTTGTTTGAAGATTCGAGTCAGGATTGGTTTGCCAATCGTCTCGGGTGTTACCCGGAGTGGAAATCTGGGCGAATTGAGCATTGGCATCATACCCGGACTGCATATAGGTATTTGCAAAGCCTAGGGTTCGCATAAAGGACGTGAAGTTTCTGGCCCCGCTGGGAATGTCCCCATTGCCCAAATAACGCAGTAGTTGATTGGCCGCAAAGTTGTTGCTCTCGCCCAAGGCATAGTCTATGTTGCGACCGATTTCAAAAGCCTGGTTATCCCCAGCAGGTAGCCCCTCAATCTGCTCCATCACGGCCGCTACGACGGCTATCTTCAAGGTAGACATGCCAGAGAATGAGACATCCACGTCCACCTCCGCTGTCTTCTCTTGGAGAATATCGTGAACATAGACGGCAGCAAATCCTGGAAAGTTCGAGAGGTAATTGTCTAGCGCACTGGCCAGATCAACCATCTGAGGCGGTGGAGATGACGTCTCATCCAGAACCAATTGGGCCATTCTCTCTTCTTCTTGGGTTAGGGCGTTTACAATACCCGGCATGCTGGCCTCAATATCCAACTCATAACCAGGCGAACCAGGAGACCAGCGCCAGTCCCGGGTATAGGTTCCTACATAGCCTTGAGGAAGGTTGGGATATTCGGTCCCATTATGACTCCATCGATCGATGCGTGGCGTCACTCGGGATTGTTGAGGCGGGCGGTCCTGTTCCTGCGCAACAGTCTGAAGCCAAGTATAAAGTTTATTTTGGTCAAGAAGAAAGCGAGCCTCCACATTGCGCACCCTTTGGGGCAGACCCAACGCCTCACGCAGAGAGATGTCAATAAAGTCAATGCCCTCCAAGTATTGACTGGCCTCCCAAACCATTTGCTCTACTTCTAACTGAAAATTGACCTCTGATGGGTCGAGCCATAGCCGCTCATCTGCATACATAACGGCAATGGGCTGGTTATATATCTGTTCCAAATGGGCACGGATTTCGGCAGGTTCTTTGAGTCCACTCAAATCCATCCCAGCCAAATGGACGCCAGGCGGAATAGGGGCTGCTATCTCTTTGTAGCGAGTATAAAATCGAAAGAGAGACAAGAACGCAATAGCGATACAAGTCCAGTAAATAAGCCTTCCCATATTTTTATTAAACTGAGTCTATTCTCAGTCTCCGCATAAATTAACAATTTTGCTCCAAATTATGCTCAGCTCCATTTGAAAACTGCAGTTTGGTTGACGTGGTAAAGCTTTGGAAAACTATGGTTTTCAAAACGACCGCACTATAGCAGTGTTAATTTATCATGACCGCCGGCACATTCCCTATGCTTTCGCCGTCTTCCGCTTCGGATTATAAAAAGGCATCTTGGTTACCCTAGCCAAAACATTCATCGGCCTTCGTATCACCGAAATTTCCAAATCCACTTCCCCCCCTGGTTCAGCCAGATCACGGGGTAGCTTGGCAATGGCAATATGCTTTTTGAGGAGTGACGAATAGAGAAAACAGGTGGCGTAGCCTGCATAGTCCCACTCTTTGTCACTGCGACGATAGAGGCTCATGGTACCTTCGTGGCGAAGACCATCTTTGGGCGTCATGATGCCTGCCTCGCGGTGGATGCGATCAAACTCAGCCCAGTCGATCTCAAGGCCCACAGTGACCCACCGACTAGACTTATTGGCGATTTCGGCTTCGATGGCTGATCGCCCAATGAAGTCTCGCTCATCAGTGGCCAACTTACGAAACATCCAGCTCCATCCTAACTCAATGGGCGTATCTCGTTGAGCATCTACCCAGGCAAAGCGAGCTGAATGAAAGTCCACGTCTAGCAGCAGTAGCCCAGCTTCAATGCGAGCCATCTTCAGCGCATCTAGTCCCATGGGTGTAATGTTGTAGCCAGCGCCCGCTTCCATCAGAGCATCCCAAATGAGGAGGGCATCAGTGGCTTGGATCCACAGTTCGTAACCCAAATCGCCTGTGAAGCCCGTACGTGAGACGACTACAGGCCGACCAGCGACGGTGGTTTGGGCCAGGTCGAAATAACGAAGCGCTGCGACATCCTCAGTGAGCTGTTGGAGTATATTTAGAGAGTGGGGGCCTTGCAAAGCCAAAATGCCATACTGGTTGGATATGTCTTCGATCTGACAATTGGTGATGTCCAAATCGCGGGCCAGCTTTTTGAAGTAGCGCAGATTGGGTTCAGCTGAGGTCATCCAATATTCATGGCCATCGGTGCCGTGATCAGCAATATGCAAAACAACCCCATCTTCCAGCACAAAACCCGCCTCATTGCACCAGCAGGTATATTGGGCCTGACCAACCTTACAGGTGTGTATGTTGCGAGCCAATGCCTTCTCCAACAGCGGCTGCGCGCCGGTACCTGTAAAGCGATACTTGAAGAGAGGTGAAGTATCCAGCAGCGCAGCCGAGTTGCGAATTGCATAATATTCGCTTAGCTCTGAGTATTGATAGCGAGGAGCGGCCAGATAGCCAGCCCAGTCACTCCATATTTTGGTCAGGTTGAGCGGTTCGGTCCGCGGGTAAAAAGGTGTCGTTTTTGGCATATTGAATGGTTAAGGGTTGCAGAGTTATAAGGCTCCAATAGTCAGCAGCTCGCAACCATCGGTGAAAGGCTCGCTTCATGCTTGGTTACAGATGCCAAGCATCCACAAAAGGTATGAGCAAGTGTGGCGCGGACGCGCTCCCTACTCAACTGTGATTTACTGATAGTCAGTGAAGTTTAGTGTATGCGGAATCTTGGATTTATCAAAATTGCTCAACATACGGTGGTTAATTGAATTGTAGTGTCAGTAGTTTTCATGGTTCAAGAGTCACCACAGGGGATGAAAATGCTCCTGCTAATCCATCTGAACCGTATCCTTTTTTCAGGGCAGGGCAGAGCGCGGTGTAGTTGATACCATTCCTGATATGGTCGATTCAGACTAGTAAGTAGCGGCCTAAAAGAAACCAGGGTTTTGATGACCCAATTTTAGCGTAATTCCAACCTAAAACCCTGGTTTCTAACTCTTGGTCTATTTGAGCCATTTTGTACTAGGTAACCAAACGGCTGCGGACTAGCAAGTCTGTTCGTCTATGTTCTCTAGCACCCACATGCAAGCTAATTTCATAGCCCCTAATTCCATAAAGTAGCGATTGCGCCGCTCGCTTGATTTCATAGCGGTAATATGTTGGGGATTCATCCCGATACTTTCTGCTAACGCCTTCTGAGTAACTCCTTTGGCACGCAATTGTTTGGTCAAGTCATCGAGGGTAATCTGGGATAGATATGCCTGCAATTCAGTCAGCGTCTTGGCCTCATTCACGGTTTCAACACTCTTTTGTTCTATCACAGTGAAGACATCCGGATTCTGCCGGAACGTGGCTGCAAGTGCCTCACAGTGATGACAATTTCCTCGTTTGCCGATGTAGCAGCTACAGGTGGAATCAATCCAGCCATTGTCTAGCTGAATTGAGACAGTATAGTTTCCATGGTTCCCTTTCACTTTGCCCATAATCTTATCGCCAACGCGCGTGCAGTTAAAGAATTTGCCGACATAGGGAGCGGCTTTCGCACTTGGTTGGGTAGACCAATAGTGTTCAAGCTCAGTGGATAACGGATCTGCCTGAGTGGTTGCCATGTAGTGATTTACCTTTATGTTTATAGACCGCTGCTTAAACCCAACAAGGTCAGCGAGTCCCGCGTAATCATCGCCTCGATCTGCTCTTGGGGCAACCGAAACCGATCAATCTGCACGGTACACAAATCACGCAGCCCGGCTATCGACTCATCTACCGTCGTAACAGGAAAGTCAGTGCCAAAGAGCAGTTTGTGCCAGACCCCATATTCATGCACCAACATCAGGCTGTGGAAGAGCTGCCAAGGGCGGTAGTGGAGTGCGCTCACATCGGCATAGACGTGCGGATGTTTGCGAATGACGGCCACACATTCCCCTTCATAGGGGTGGGCTAAATGGGCCATGACAATACGGACTTCGGGAAAGCGCCTAGCGACGTCATCAATGTGGCGAGGCAGGGTTGTCTTAAGAGGGCCTTGGGATATGAAAGTTGTCCCGGTGTGGAGAAGAACGGGCAGTCCGTTCTCCTGGGCGTAGGTCCAAAGGGGATTCAGACTTTCGTCCTGGGGCATAAAGCCAGCATACATGGGCATGAGCTTGATCCCCTGCATGCCCAATTCTTGATGGCCAAAGCGCAACTCTTCCTCCCAATTTAGCTGGGTCGGATCCAGTGAGAGGAAGCCAATCAGCCGGGTTGGATCTTCGTGAACATAGGCAGCCACGTCCCGATCATCGACCCACAATCCAGCTAATTTTGCTTTGCCACCAAAGACAACAGTTGCATCACAACCACTTTGGGCCGTTGCTCGATAGTCGGCATAGCGGGTGGTCAGATCAATAGGTGTTGAGCGCATGCGCGAAGCTTCGGCGATAAACTGAGAAGAGAAGACGTCGTGGGAGGGCCAGCAGTGGCTATGGATGTCGATAATCATGGGTTACTAAAAAGCCCTTCTAACTTTCGGACGTTGACCATTGTTTTTTTGACCTCCGCTTGCATCTCTACTAGCCCTTGAGTCAATCGGGCATCAGTTTCAGCGATACGTCGCTCTAATCGGGCATCCGTCTCTTTGAATAATTCCCAAATTTCAGCGATTGTCTGTTCTGTAGATGTATCCGCCATAAAAGCCCTCCAAGATAACACTCGTCGGCGATTGTTATACTCAGCTCCGTTTGAAAACGACCGCAGTATAGTTTAGCATAGCCGCATGGTCAATTCAAGAGCGGGTGGAAGCGGGGGGTGCCTTTGGGTTTCGGGGCGAGAATGTTAGCCAGTCGAGTGCGTCGCACTGTTCAGAGAAAGATCCAAGCGCCCATCCGCAATTGAACAGTGCGACGCACTCTTGTACCCTCAAACTAAAACGCACCCTGGAAGCGGAATGCTTGGGTATCTCCGAGGGTTCCATGATTTAGGGCGGAATTGACGTCTGGTTAGTGATAGTCAGATCCACCAAATTTGTGTAAAATAAAGTGAATTGATAGACGGCAAATATGGTGAGGAGAAGCATAAGGCATGGACACACGATATGCCCACGGCCATGTTTGTCGATGAATTTCAGGTGCTGACCAGAGTACTCGATCTAGATGATGGTCGGGTTCGCAATCTGACTGACTCGTTTCAACATGCATGCGAAACCCGCCATGCCCCTATGCTCATTTCAGGATCATCGGTCTCTATGCTGGTTGGTGACGCCTTGGGAGGCTTGCTTTCTGGCCGCTTCAAAGTGCGCCGTTTAGAACCACTATCACAAGAACATGCCATTGATATGATCTTTCGCCTGGTTCGAGTCAATGGGATTGAGATCACGGGCGCATTGGCGCTGGCCATCTGGGAGTGGACCCGAGGCTATCCCTATTCTATTGAAGCCATCTTGAATAGTGACTTGCCCGACGTTGAGCGATTGCCAAGCATTGATGAATTAGACAAGATCGTTCTGTTTGAGTTGACCCAGGGGCAGGGCGCTTTATGGGGCCACTATGAAAGTGAATATGGAAAGTATGTACGTGAATTAAATGGCGATGATGTAACGCGCAAAATCTTGCTCTGGATCGTCAACTATCCCGACGAGCATATTCATCCCAAGCGCGTCCTCGAGGCCTTTGACCTGGATGTGCTGCAAATACGGGAATCCCTAGAAATCCTTGATCAGATCGATATTCTGGATCGTGCCACCATTTCGACCTATTTGGGTCCATCCGATCCGTTGATGCGAGAATATCTTAAGTATGCTCATTATGTCGATGTAGATGATCTGCTTCGTACAGATGCGGCCGCAAAGCTAAGCCAGGAGCTGAATCGCAAACAGGGTGAAATCAACCGCTAGGCGGGACGCTTTACGGAAATCCCTGTGACAGGCGTCATGAACAACTACGAAAATCGCACAGTCGACGGGGCGGACTATTTTGGCTATTCACAACCGGTACAGCTACCGCGCATGAACGACATCAGGCGCAGAGAAGGCGTGATTCAAGCCGGTGAGATCCACGAAATCGATGTGGTTGGCGAATACAAGTTGTATAATGAAAGAGAGCAATGCCGCATTGGGTTCTTGGCTCGTTTCTGCGCGTTATCGACAAGAGCGCATGCGGTCATTGATTGGCTGGGAAGTCAGGCAGTTCGATTTCGGTTCCTTCATACAGATCCCAATATTCTTGGGGCGACCAGAAGGGTTCATGGGGATGATGGTAGGAGGAGAACTGTGTCATAGCCAGCATTGGTCAAATAGTGGGCAAAGGTAGGCTGGTCGGCCCGATGGAGTGCGCCATTACCCCAAGCGCCGGATACGAGCTGGCACATCGTCATTACGAATCTCGTTGGATTCAATGCGCAGTGACCGCTCCTCTAAGGGCAGGGATACTTTGACGCCTCCACGGCGATGGGATTCACGCAGGGCCATGGCCACTTCCATGGCGGCCAGCCCATCCTCAACAGAGCAACTGGGTGGCTCTCCGGTTTCTATGGCATTGACCAGATCGGCTACAATGGTTAGCCCCATGCCTGGGATATTGGTCGGTAGTGGGAAGGGTACCTTGGCAGGCAATCCCCGATTGCGTGGGCCACCTGGAGCCATAATCGTCCACTCCACTTCAAGACTATTGGCCACGTGCCGAATGCGCCCTTTTGTCCCCAGCACATCAAACTCCCACCCGGCGACACCGGTGGGCATGGTGCGTAAGTAGGCGCGGATGCCATTGTCAAAGGCCATGTACCCATTTCCCATCAGATCATCATCGCCAGCAGCCGCCTCATCCGACTCCATTTCACCCCAGACCCAGCTGACTTGACCACTAGCCAGATAACGTACCGTGTCGATAAGATGGCTGCCGTTGTGAGAAAGGCCACACTGACAATAGGCGGTGATTTGAAGTATCTCACCCAGCTCGCCGCTTTCGATCATGCGTCTTGTCTCGACAAACAGTGGATTCCAGCGGCGAGAGCAGTAAACGGCCATGGCTACCCCATTGGATTGGCACGCGGCCACCATTGCGTCGGCCTCAGCCAAGCTTAACGCCAGCGGCTTCTCTGCCCAAATAGCCTTTACGCCAGCCTGGGCCAAATCCTGCACAATCTGGCTGCGGACGCGCGCCGTGGTACAGACACTGACGATATCTAGCTGCTCTTGGGCCACCATCTCCCGGTAGTCTGCATAGAGATGCTCTGTACCAATGTGCCACCGCTTGCCAAATAGTGCCCGCTGCTCATCATGGGGATCAGCCCCAGCAACCAATTCCACATTGGGGGCTGCCGCCAAACTAGGTGCGTGGGCATAGGGAACAAAAATTGCGCCACCTTGGGTCATCTCATCATCAAAGGTGCTACCCATGCGACCTAGACCAATAATCGCGGCTCGATATGTTTTCATCTGTTCTTCCTTAATTCACTATTCATTTCGGGTCTGTCGTAGCGCAGGAATCATCGCTCCAACAACTCCTGTTAGCAAAGCCGCCATACCAGCTTGCATACTCACTGTCAAAGGCGCACCGAAATTCTCCGCCAGCAGCCCCGTCTGCAATTCACCAGGTAATCCGGCCCCCTGCGTCAAAACGACGGTACTCATGGCCCGCCCCCGCATCTCATCGCTGGATTCAGTCAGCAGAATAACGTTGCGCATAGTGTGAAACCCCGAATGCCCAATGCCTGTGCAGAAGAGCATGAACCAAGAGAGAGGGTAAAATGGGGACATGGCAAAGATTGTCAACGTACAGCACTCGCACAGTGCACCGAGAATAAAGAGTTGGTTATGGCTCACCCGTTGGCGAATACGGTGGAGCAAATAGAGCCCCACAAAGCCACCGATACTGTAGCCTGCGCTCAATAGGCCCAAAGCAGCCGGGCCGCGTGCCAGCACATCGCGAGCAAAGACCGGCAACAGGCTCATAGAGGGAAAGATCAAGATATTGAGCACAGCAGAGACCAACGTAACGCCCAGCAAGAGCCTATGCCCACGAATGTAACCTATGCCCTGATGAACCGATTGCCAGACCGAGCCTTGGGTGACGACGAATTGCTGAGGAATCGCCTGGCGTGAAAAGTCAATCAACAGGGCTAAATGGCCAAGCGTCATCAACACCAACAGACCAAAACCAGCAAGTGGACCATAGATTGCCAGCAGCCAACCAGCCACAAATGGACCCAGGCCACCCAGCAGCCCCTGCATAAAATTCTCCAGTAGCATGGCATCGGCAGTCTTGGCTTTGCCGACTAGATCGGGTGTTAGGGCAGTACGGGCAGGCATGTCCACAGTCCATGAGACGCCAACCACAAACATCGCAGCCAATAGATGCCAAGCTTCCAACCAGCCCAGCCAAAAAAGAATCATGCTCGTTGTATAAGCAGCCAAATTCAGCCACTGCACAAGTAGTATAGTCTTACGTCGTCCCAGACGATCACCAATGGGGCCAGCAAAAAACCCGAAAGAGAGTTGGGCCGCCCGCCGCCAGAAGGTCAGCATGGCGACCATGAAGGCAGAATCGGTCAACTCCAGGAGCAACCAACCAGCCGTCAATGTCCACATGGCCAGGGCTTGTTGCCAAAGGGCCGTGCTAATGAGCAGGCGACGATAGGTAGGGAGCGCGAGCAGCGTACGGAACGTCTGTGACAAGTTGGGCTTCAATTACAACCTGTATTCATCGATCAATTCTTGCGGAAGCTCAATGCCAAGGCCAGCGCACTCCGGCCGCTGGATCCCTCCATTGACAACCGAATGTCCTAAATCCTGAATTTTCTGACGCAGCGGTGAATCAAAGACCTCAGCAGGCGCAAATTCTACATAAGGTGTGATAGCAGAATAGAGGGCCAGATGGACGGTTGCAGCACCCAGAATCTGGGTCGACCAGTTACCAGGAATCACCAAGGCACCTCGGCTTTGCGCGATCTCGACGATACGCTTGGCCTCTGTAATGCCGCCGCAGGTATTCATGTATGGCTGTACGATCTGGACCTTGCCATAGTCGATCATGTGCTGCAACTCCCAGCGACTGACAGCATGTTCGCCCATGGCCAAGGGAACAGTGGTACGTTCCGCCAGTCGCGCATAGGGATCGAAGCTATCGACAGGAAAGGGCGTCTCAAAAAAGTAGATATCCAGCTCCTCCAGCTCCTGACAAATGCGCTTGCAAGCTTCCACATCATTGAAGCGATAGCCAACATCCACAGCCAGCATCAGGTCAGATCCCAAAGCGTCTCTCGCCCGAGTCGCCAGTTCAATGATATTCTGAACAGAAGACATCATGGGTTCAACCTTGAAGCCGCGGTACCCCTTTTCCTTAAGAATCAAGGCCCGCTCAACTTGGCTTTCAATCATGGCGTCATTGTCCCACTCTTCGGAGACGATGGTGCAATAAGGTACCACCTCAATCGCGGGGTTTGACTCGGGTGTCTGGAAGTAGCCACGCTGAGCACCACCAAGCAATTCGTAGACGGGTTGATTCAACTTTTTACCATAGAGATCCCAGACCGCAATGTCCAATGCCCCCAAGCACATGAGCGCCCATCCACGCCGATTGTAGTGCAGTATGCTGTCATAGAGCTTCTGCCACAGGCGTTCAGGGTGGGTAAGCTCTTCCCCGACAAGAAATTGCCCGAAGAAGGATTCCTTCCCATGCATCACTGCCATAGCTACACCAAGCGGCACGCGGAAGGACTCGGCATAACCAACCAGCCCTTCATCGGTATCCATACGGATCACGGCCAGAGGCTCCACGCCCCCCTTGTCGGGATTGACATCTACTCCATCACCGATAATATCGACTCGAATATCTGTGATCTTCATGGTCGTGTGGGTTATCCAAAAGCAGCCATGTATGTTCGGGTCCGCTCGTTCAACACACCATAAAATCCCCGAGTCTCTTCATCGGGATGATCGCGCCAAAGGGTGGCTGGAATACCTGAATCGTTGGCCAGGGGAGCGCGGTCCCGATGGCCATAGTAGATCTGGGCGGTCTTGCGGATGACCTGGGTTGGTCGCGTGGTGGCTGTATGCAAAACAGAGACGTTGAACAGGGCACAAGTTCCCGCGGGGCCGTGCAAATTATAGACGCCACCTCTGGCCAGCTGCTCCTGGTTCTCCTTGAGAATCTCCTGCTCCAGTGATTCAGGCGAAAGCGAGAAGCAGTGGGTCCCTTCATCTACATCGGTAAAATAGGCCATCAACTGAATATAGTCCATGCGCAGCGGATGCTCGGGCCAATGGGGCTTATCCCGATGCCAGCCCTGATGAAAGTCACCATCATACGGTCCCATCCAGCGTAGCCCTATCTCGCCAAAGCAGACAGGTCCGCCCATAAGTGCTTCAACCACGGGTAAGATTTTGGGGTGGCGGATCAGTTCGTCAAATTTGGGCGTCGTAATCAAGGCGTCATAATTGGCTTGTTGGTGGTGCCCATAATGATGCCAGAAGTAGGGATGCTTATCCCGATCCGCTTCAAAAAGATCGTGAAAGTATTTGAGATCAGCTGCATCGAGAACCTGGCCTAGATTTAGATACCCATGCTCTGCAAAAAAATCGCGGTCACTCGGATTCATGATGTTAGACTATGCTCCTATAGATGGCGAGAAAAACCTGTTCCCGTTTAGACGGGAAGCTTGTCCCTATGAAGATGGAGCTGTCCCCGTGAAGACGGAGGTGTTCTCTCTTTTCGGAATCTCCCAGGGTAGATACGTTATGAGTCGGGACAAGGCTTTTCTGGCGAAGTATATGGGAAAGATTTACAGATTGGGATACCAGAGCGGTTGCCCGGCGATATCCATCTCCGCCCTACTTAGATGCCATCGACCTAAACTAGCGACAGCCAGTGTGGTTAGGTCATTTCTACAAAAGGCAATGTTGGTAGGGGCACTAAGCGTCGTATTACGCGGATCTTCGGCCAGGATTACCAAATCTCCATTAGGAGTCAGGCGATAAATCCGGCTAGGCGTATAGCAAGAGATGAAGAGGTTCCCTTGACTGTCGAAGGCCAGACCATCCGGCACCTCATTTTCAGGCAGTTCAACGACAGTTTCCAGCGGTCCAACAGCCCCACTATCTTGAAGCGGAAATTTCCCCACTCCAGGCAAATTAGACAAAACCATATAGAGTTCACTGCCATCGGGGCTGAGGGCCAATCCATTGGGAAAGGGGAAGGGTCCGGCATCGATCAATTCGGTTTCACCGGCAGATGTTACTCGGAATAGGCAGCCGTTGGCCTCATCCCACCCACCAGAGTCGGAGACGTAAAGATTGCCGGCCTTGTCAAAGACTGGGTAATTAGGCACTGACATCTTTCGCTCTGGTGAACTGCTAGCATAAACGGATACTTGTCCACTCTGAGTGATGCGAAAGACACACTGTTTGACATGGTCGCAAGCGTAAATATTGCTGGCAGCATCCAAACAGAGGCCCAATACAAAACCGCCAGTGTTGGCAATCTCTTCAAAGTTGCCAGTGTCCAAGTTGATCCGATAAATTTGCCCAGCTTCTCCACCGGCATAGATGAAACCATCTGGTCCCCAGGCGACACCTTCAGGGTGATCCAAACCTTCTACAAAGGGGGTAAACGCGTCAAGCGGCATTAATGTATCTGTCATATTCCTGTTCCTATACTCAGCTCCGTTTGAAAACGACCGCAGTATAATTCCTCATCTATAATAGTTCACCTTGCTGAACCGAGAAGCCGAGTTTTTCACGGTTCCGAGTAGTTTGTCGAAAAATCAGGCTAGTTTGGTGCTAAAATCTCGTTGTACAGTCGAAAAACTCGGCTTCTTTAGACCAAGGTGAACTGTTTTCCTCATTCTATCATCAAGCGTTTGGATCATACTGATGGATATCCCGATCGGGCATCTTCATACCAAGCAGTCTTAGACGCTGTTCGCTGGCGTTTTGCCACACCTGCCAGGGCAAGTTGGTTTCCGATTCGTAACGCTTCATCCACCAGTAGCCAAAATAAAGAAAGATACCCCGACGCTGACCTTCCGTCTGGTTGGAACCGCCTGTGTGCCAGATAGCCCCATTAATAAAGACGGCATCTCCTGCCGCCCCATATGCAGCCACTTCTCCAGACAAAGGATCGTGACGCGATTCCTCAGGTGGGTATTCCGCACCGCGATGCGTACCTGGTACAACCCGTGTTGGACCACGTTCCTCGGTCATTTCGTCCAGGTATAGAATGGTATTGATTGAAAGAGGTCGGTCGCCTGGAAAGATGAAGTCGCGGTGCCAACTCCGAGCAGGCATGTCGCTCTGCGGGCCCTGACGCAGCAGGTCATATTGAAGAAGCTGAACTTGATTGCCAAAGACAGCCCGCTGTCGATTTAGAATATTCGGATGTTCAATCAACTCAATAAATGAATCATATTTAAGCAATCGATGCTGATTAACCTTCGGTTTCTCCGCCTCCCACACCCGATCAAATTCACCCCGATAGTAAGCCAACTCTTCTTGATTAAGTACCTTGGGCGCATGAAGGTACCCATTCTCCAAAAAGAAATCCATCTCCTCTTGAGTATACATCCATCTCTCCCCTTATGGTCCCCTGGCCTTGTCATCTCCATACCCCCTCATCCTGTCACCCCTTCTTCCTGTCATCTTCCTACCCTTTCACGCCCATAAACGTAATCCCCTGAATAAAGTACTTTTGAGCAAAAAAGAAGAGAATCACAACGGGTAGCATAGCAACCACAGAGCTGGCCATCAGATAGTGCCAATCAGTCACATGAGGCCCCCGAAATGCCAATAGCCCCAGTGCCAAGGTTAGTTTATTCTGAGAGCTAAGATAGATCAACGGCCCCAAGAAGTCATTCCAGGTTGCATTAAAGGTAAAGATAGCACAGGCAGCCAATGCAGGCACAGTCAACGGCAGATTAATGCGCCACCAGACAGCAAAATCGCTACAGCCATCAATGCGGGCTGCGTCATCCAATTCATACGGAATTGTGGCGTAGAACTGCCGCATAAGGAAGATAAAGAAGGGAAAACCAAAAAAGGCAGGAACCCAAAGAGGCAGAAAGGTATCCAGCCAGCTTAGTTCTTTAAAGATAAGATAACGTGGAATCAACGTGACAGCACTAGGAAGCATCATTGTGGCCAACGTCAAGACAAAAAAGATGTCTCGACCCCGCCAACGTAGCCGAGCAAAGGCAAAGCCAACCATACTAGATGACAAGAGTGTTCCCACCAAGTCCATGAATACCACATAGGATGTATTGAGAAAATAGAGACCAAAGGGAGCTTTCTCAAAGATATCTAGATAGTTCTGCCACAGAATCCGTTCTGGCAACAGGGTCGGGGGAAAGGCAAACACCTCTGATGGATGCTTAAAAGAAGTGCTAATCATCCACCAAAGAGGGACGAGAATCAGAATGCCACCACTCAGCAGAATCAAATAAAT
Source organism: Chloroflexota bacterium (assembly GCA_039028975.1). Taxonomy (GTDB): domain Bacteria; phylum Chloroflexota; class Anaerolineae; order Caldilineales; family Caldilineaceae; genus JAHBNG01. The sequence continues at coordinate 11,252 of JBCCHB010000037.1, read as the reverse complement.
CAGCGCCTTTTCAAACACCTTGGCAAGGATTACACTAATTGGCGAACGGTAGGTTGTATAGGTACTCATGGACTAGCTTCCCCAACTCTTTTATCGTCAATCTCTAATCTCAAATCGTCAATCCCCTTATCGTCTTCCCTTAATTTCGCCAGTATAAAAGACCCAGGCTTCTGAAGAGCGTAGGACCAATAAAGTGAGCACAAGAATATAGACGAAGATTGCCCAAGCCAAGGCGCTGGCATAGCCCATGTTTAAAAACTTAAAGGCATTGCGCCATAGATAGAGCAAAAAGAAGAGTGTGGCGTTATTGGGACCACCCTGGGTCATCACATACCCTTGAGTAAAGGTCTGTAAAGCGCCGATAATGCCCATGATCAGCTGAAAGAGAATTACAGGGGAGATCATGGGCAAGGTAATGTTCCAAAATTGACGCCAGCGCCCCGCACCATCGATGTCGGCAGCTTCATAAAGTTCGGTGGGAACACCCTGTAAGCCAGCCAGATAGATAACCAAACCTGCACCGACTCCCCACAAGCTCATAATAATCAAGGCTGATAAGGCCCAATCTTGACTTGTCAGCCAGCTTGGACCTTTAATCCCAACCAATGACAGTGCGTAGTTGAGTACACCCCAATCGGCAGAGAAGACCCAAATCCACAGAAAGGAGACGGCTACACCAGAGAGGACAGCCGGCAGATAATAGAGGGTGCGAAACCAAGCTAAACCCCGAATGCGGGTATTGAGCAGGATAGCCAAAAAGAGTCCCAAAATAATCTGCAGCGGGATCGATACAACCGCGTAGACCGTCGTGACACGCATAGAGATCCAAAATAGCTCATCGTCAAAGAGCATCTCACGGAAGTTCTCTAGGCCAATGAAGTTGGCCGAACTGAGAATATCGTAATCTGTGAAGGAAAGATAAGCCGCCGCCCCAAAAGGTCCAGCAATCCAGAGCAAAAAGCCAATTGCCCATGGCGCGGCCATCAACCAGCCGGTCAGCTCCTCGCGTCGCGCCATTTGACTCATTTTGCGTTTAGATTTTGGTAGAGTGCTACCTATTGCTGTCAATGAAACGTTCCTTAGCTAAGTAGGCAAGTAGGCAAGTAGGCAAGTGGGCAAGTACGATTGTCACCTGCAAACCTTGTCACCCCCGAAGGTAGTTATCGGGGGCTGCAAACCTGTAACTTTTATTCAAACTCCGCAATCATCTCATCAATTTTACTTGTAATGCTCTCTACCACCTCTTCAACCGAACGTTCGCCAGAGACAGCTTGCCCAATTTCATTCGAGTGGATTGTATTGAGTTCATCCTGGAAAGGAATCGGCGTCCAGGGGGTTGCGTTCTCTGTCATCTCTAGCATGTATTGCCAGCCTTCTCTGGGTAGAATATCGTTGAGTTGAGATGACCAGGCTTCCACGTTGCTCTTGCGGAAGGGTGCGCCGAAGAAATTCAATGCCCACCAAAGATCCTCTTCTGGGCTGTTAATGAACTTGAGCAACTCCCAACCTGCATCCCAGTTGGCATAGTCACTGCCATTCACAACGTGGTAGTCGCAACCGACGAAGTTGGAGTGGCAACAGTCACCCATTGGCGGTGGAACAAAGTCCCAGTCAATCTCGGCCCAGGTCTCACGCATGTTGGGGATAGACCAGGTGGCCGTCTGGCTAATGGCCTGCTTACCGCTTGATCCCCAGTCAAACTCCTTGGTCTCATCAGGCTTGCCCAAGGAACGTTCTTCGTTTAACATCTCTGGCAGCATAGAAAGCCAGCCCACCACTTTCGGATCATCAAGGTTGAAGTGGGTCAAATCACTGTTAAACATATCAACACCGTAGGAAGGCATGACCACCTGAAGATTCCAGTAGTCTGCCCCAGCGTTGGCCCCCATAACGACTCGTCGGTCGTTGTCATCAAATTGGGTTAGATCTTTGGCCTTGGCGCGCCAAGTATCCCAATTCCAATTGCCCGAAGCCATATCCACATCGGGTGTTTCTACGCCAGCCTCCTCAAAGAGCGCCTTATTATAGACGTATAAACGCAGGCCAAAGGATTCTCGCGGCAGCGCCACAATCGTGCCGTCGGGGAAGTAACAGCCGCCGGTCACCGCTGGCCACATCCCTTCCCAATCGATGTTATCATCCCCTTCAACAAAGGGGGTGAGGTCAAGCAGAACACCTTTATTGGCCCAAGACCAGACTGTTCCCCAAGGCACACCATGAGCATCTGGAGCATTTCCACTGCCATACATGGTGAGGATCTTGGTCCCGAATTCGCCGTACGGGGTTGAAATACGATTGACCGAGTATTCCGGGTGTTGTTCTTCAAAGTGATCAACCGATTCTTCAAAGAGTTTATTCGCCCCTTCACCACCTGTCCACCAAGCAAAGCCGATCTCGGTCACCTCACCGGCTGGCGCATCGCTACCGCCCCCGCTGGGCGCTGGGACGGCACACGATGCCATTATAGTTGTACCAACAATCCCTGCACTGAAAGCGAGAAATTGGCGACGACTTAATCTGCCTGCACTACCCTGTTGTGATTGCATAATTGTTCTCCTACGGTTTGAATGGTTAAACATCATTGGTTAGGGTACATATTGATGGTCAGGAAAATCTTATCGTACTCTTTTCGGAATTTTCCAGGCTACACCGGACAGAAGTCAGGACAAAACTTCTCTGGCGGACGATAGGAAGGAAGTCATCTTCAGTCTGTTTGAGAGTAGGCGTTTGCGCTTTCCCAGTAGGGCTGAGGAAACCTCCTATTTTCAAAACGGCCGCAATGCAGTATTACTGCCAATCTTCGCAGTTGCGAAACGCAAAGTGTTCTCCTGGGATGTATTTTGGAAAGGTGTGATAGGTGTTAATCTGCTCCGTCGCCTGGCCCCGAAACAGAAAAGTAGGCCATTCCTTATTCAGGATCTCTGTGGTTGTGGGAATATATTGATAGGTTCCGCCACGCCGCCACTGTTTGCTGGTATTGGCGTTGGAACCGTGAATAATATGAGGATGATGAACCGATACATCGCCTGGATCTAAGACAATATCTACAGCTTGACTTTCATTTGCCAAATTTTGATCCATGCCGGTTAGAAGCACATCGGGAGGATCGTCTGGCCCCGACTTTCTCTCTTGTAGATTCATGTGTTGAGTACCAGGGATAATGCGAACGCAACCGTTTTCTGGGTTGGATGCCGTGTAGGCTACCCACATGGTAACCACGGTCATTGGCTTCAGTGGCCAATAGTTGCCATCCTGATGCCAAGCAATCTTGCGTCCTTCGCTGGGTGGTTTGGCGATGTAATCCGCTGCAAATAGGGCAATATTCGGGCCAATTAGCTGCTCTGCAACATTCAGCAGGCGGCTATCACTTACCAAGCGAATCCAAAATGGATCGTCAGGTACAAGTGAATATCCTAACAACTCTGGACGCAGATCGGGGTGTTTCTGAATTAACCAATCAATGTGTTGGTTGGCCTCGCGAACCAAATCGACATCAATCACCTGACGTACGATGACATACCCATCTCGATCATAGGCGGTTTTCACTCCTTGTAGATGTGGGTAGGTAAACTCTGACATTTTCCCTCCGAGCGCGATGCTATGAGCATTTGCGAGTGCAGTGTTCATTAATGGCTACACAAATTGCACCCCAGATTTATAGATAGATCTGCAGAGTTCGCTAGGTTCATTTGCCGCAGCTCTTATCGAACTCAGCCTAGGATACTCCAGGATACTGTTGGCGAATGCAAAGATGCCCATATGATGTGGGGGTAGGCACGCCTCGTGCCGGGTTCTGACGCGTAGCCGCATGGGGCGTGCTTACTCCTCAAACAATTCACCAACAGTATCTTCCAGAAAGAGAGGCTATTTCCATCTGCATGGGAACCATACTCGCCTTCACGGACACAAGAGCTACATCTGGCCATCTATAGATATCCAGAAAAAGATTTTCCAGTTGTCCCCTGAGCTTGTCGAAGGGCGGCTGGAAAATCTTTTTCTTAAAGACTATATATAATACAAACGGGGGGAATGAATGTAATTTGTAGTAGAAAAGTTACAAAAGCAGGAAAATCAGAAGGAGCATTTGGCAGTAGTTTTTCATGATTCAAGATACACTACAGAGGATGAAAAGTCCTGCTAATCCATCTGAATCCGTGTCCTATTTTCAGGGTAGACAATCAATCATCCAACCACACCACGGACGGATGAAAATCGAACAAAGATTAGGAGACCGCACAGGTTTTTCATCTCTGTAATCTTTTAATCCCTGTTATTTTCAGAACAGACTGCAATCGCTCAATGAGCACGTACATATGCAGCACGAGGCGTGCCTACTGCTTTCTACTGATTGTAGACGAAATAAATGATATGTGCAAATGGGATTTTTTACTCAGTATAGTGGTAAGATCGATGGTTCATCAATCAAGATGACCTATAGTTCCTAGCTGAAGGCAACCCATCATCTCAACCATTTGTCGTGTGATCATATAGCCGATTTGGTCTCTAATCTGTGAAACAAAATGAGTAGGAATTCAACTCAATTTACTCTGGTGTAGCCAGAGAGACAAGAGAAGATTTTCTCTGGTAATCCAAAGAAAATGATGCGTTATAGATACCATTCTCAAGCAATTTTCAAACACTTCCGTTAAAGTGGTACTACAGTACTAGAGACAAACCGCCCACGCCATGCTACAATTGACCTCGATAGACTTTCTCCTCTTTTTGGGTAAGTTTTCTCCTTTTGGGTGCAGGAATGGGTGCAAGAGGCTCAGCAGTATGCTGGGCCTTTTGTATTTCTGCCATCCATATTTATCGCCTCATTCTATCTAACCTCATAGTGAGTATGACAAGCGACGGCAACCCATACAACTCCCGCAACCTATCCGCTGTATCTTGCATATCCATCGCCATCTTCCAAGATCTTTCGTGCATATAGATAGTATAGCAGAATTAATCGTTGAGGATTACCATAGCAACGAAATATATCTCAGTATACATTTTGCTAGAAAAGTCTTGTCCCGATTCTTCATCAATCCGCAAGGACAGACTTTTATGGTCATCTACGATGAGTTATTCTATCGCTGGTTATTAGAAATTGAGAGTTCGATATGTTACGAAAATCCCTGATTATTATCTTTATTACAACCCTGACTTATCTAGGCTTTGTTGCCCACACAATTTACGGAAGTGGCGTTCATCTTGAAAGCGCCGCCCACGCGGCCGACCTTTCGCAAGAGGAGACCTTTCCCATTTTTCTACCGATGGTCGCGTGGGGTGACCAACTCCGATTCGGGCAAAGGGACGTTGAGACAGTATATGGTTCTAGCCTGAATATTTATACAGACGAATTTGGTCCATTGTGGCGAGATCAGTGGACGTGGTCTATCAAGGTAGACAATGCGGAGTGGAATACGGTATATGCCGGAAAGCATGCCCTTGGCTTAACGTTTACCGAAGGATGGGGTGGCTATGCGATTGCTGCGGCAGATGCCCTACCACTTTCAGAGTATGAATTTCTACAATTCTGGGTTCATGGAGGAACCACAGGCCTAGATAAGACAATTGTCACACTGATTGACGAATCCAACAATTGGGGAAACCTGATTCCCATAACGGCACCTGCCAATCGTTGGACGAGAGTTCAGGTTCCCCTGACAGCTATCGGCACGATGAGCAAAATGAAAGCAGTTGTATGGCATGAGAGGAGCGGGAATCTCAATGGAGAAAAAACGTTCTATCTCGACAACATCCAGCTCACCAGCCAAGATAGACCATCTCCTACTCACCCAGAGCCGGAACCCCTACCAACTCAAACGGTGATTCCCTTACCAGAACCCAAACCGACTGATAGCCCAACATCCATACCTAGCCCAATGCCTACACAAGTTCCTACGCAAGTTCCGACAGAGGTTCCTTCACCGGTGCCAAGTCCAAAAGGCTGTTCCCCAATGTTGATGGGGGTCAATCTACCCTCTCTCAATCGGGGATATGGTGCCGATTTCGCGACCGTGGAAGAATGGAATGATTACCATACCTACGATCATCAGGATGCCAGAAATGTCTTTGCCGAGTTGTCTGCAAATGGCGTGAATTCGGTTCGTTGGTGGGTCTTCTTGGACGGACGTGGCGCCCCCGAGTTTGATGGTCGAGGATATGTAACTGGGGTAGATGCCACCCTCCTGCCTTCTATGGCTGATGCGTTGATCGTTGCTGCAGAGTATGATATTCAGATCAATTTTAGCCTATGGAGCTTCGAGATGTTGGCTCACCAAGGTATCGGCTCCACGCCCAACTCAGGAAGCCACGGAGAATTATTCTACGATGACGCTGCTTTTGAATCCTATCGCCAGAATGTGCTTATACCCATGGCGAATTATCCAACAAGGGATGGGTACACGATTGCCACTCACCCCAAGGTCATGTTCGAAATTATCAATGAGCCGGAGTGGGCACTTAATGACACGGATCAACCACCCAATGCTGAAATTGTCGACACGATTACCACCGCTCAACTTCAGAAATTTGTAGCCAAGAATATCGGTGAACTGCATCGTCAGGGTGCCGTCATGGTTGGCGTAGGTCAAGCCGCAATCAAGTTTATTGCCGATAGAAGTCAGGTCAAAGGGGCTTGGGGCAATCTTTATGCAGACCACAAGCTAGAGGTATTTGACAAAGAGGGTGCTCTCGATTACTACTCTCCTCACTATTACGGTTGGATGGATGGGGACGGCGTTACCTGGAACTACAACCCATACGATTATACAAAAGAGCAGATGGGGATTGACAAACCTCTTATTATTGGTGAGACAGCGGCTTCCCAAGCCCACCGAGAGCTGGATTTAGCCTTACAGCAGGGGTACGATGGGGTTTGGATCTGGACATACGATGGGATCGATGCCATGGGTTCTTGGGCAGATGCAAAAGGTGCTTTCCAGACGTTTGCGCAAGAACATCCTGAAGCGTATCATGGGAAGTGCAACTGAGAAGTCAGAAAAGACGGTCTAGAACAGATGCCTTGCCATGAATAAGATTGCAAGCTAACGGTCACAAAAGTTCGGCTCACCCCGTGCTATACTATGGCTCTCTGATGACCGTAGTGCAGTATCACGGCTGCGGGTCGGAGGGATGCCCAGCAGTATCGGGCGCAATCATGAAAAGGCGTTTTCCTCTTGCAAGTACTGGAGTGGGAAGCGCCTTTTTGCTGTCCACTGCCAATTATATTTAGGAAGACACAATCTACTGAATTAGTACCAAAGTACTAGAGACAAAAGACCCATGCCGTGCTACAATTGACCTCGATAGACTTTCTCCTCCTTTTGGGTAAGTTTTCTCCTTTTGGGTGCAGGAATGGGTGCATGAGGCTCGGCAGAACGCCGGGCCTCTTGTATTTTATCGGCTAAGTACATCTCTTACTGGGCAGGACGAAGAATCGCTCATTGATGTGGCGGCCTCCTGTTTAGGCACTTAATCAAAATAGATCCATCTGCGGAATAATTTGCTCTCCAAACGAAACATAATCATCATAATTCTGTAATATGCGTTTCCCGCAAGTCGTGGTACAATGATTACGTCAACAAAATGAAGCAGATATGCGCTTCGTGGCTGTTGACGTCTATCACCTATTCCTGTGCCATAGAATCTTTTCTAATCCTACCTCAGTAGAGAAAATGATTCGAGGAGATTTGAGAGCGGAGAAGGAGTTTCGGCTTCCTTCTCCGCTTGGCTTTTTTTGCCCAACCATCCCCTTGGGTTTATGCAAATTGGTTGCCTGACCAGTTTCCCCTGTACAAAGTTCTCAATCCCTACTTTGACCATTTTCTTCCTTTTTACTACAATAGACGCACAAATGTTCTAACGCTTGTATTTGCTATTTTATTCCTGAGTCCACTGCAGAAACAAAGATTACAAAGATTTCGCAGATTTTCAGGCAGAGAATTCCACAAAATTCATGCCAATTCACCCTTTTTGCAGTAGAGTCATTTCTTCATTCTAAAGTAGCACTTGATTCACCAAGGATTCAATATGGCCAGGGTAAAGACAACCACGCGTTTTGTTTGCAGCGAATGCGGTAGCTCCCAGATGAAGTGGATGGGCAAATGCCCAGATTGCAATGAGTGGAACACACTCAAAGAGATGACGATTCGCCCAGAAACGGTTCGTACTACCATGCCTACCGTAAGCGATCCCGCCGCAACGCCGATTCCCCTCAATCAAGTGCCTGTCGACGGTGCGCCCCGTATGAAGTTAAAGATGGAAGAACTGAGTCGCGTGCTTGGTGGAGGTATTGTACCAGGTTCTGGCGTACTTGTCGGTGGAGATCCTGGTATAGGGAAGTCTACGCTGCTGCTTCAGATGGCAGCAGAGGTTGCCAACAGTGCTGGCAGCGTCCTTTACGTTAGCGCCGAAGAGAGCGCACACCAGATCCGTCAACGGGCGGAACGGCTCAATATTGATGCACCCAAGCTCTTTATCCTCTCAGAGATTGTGGTCGAACAGATTCTAAACCACATCGAACAGACCCAACCAAAGCTGCTTATTGTTGATTCTATACAAGCCATTTACACAGAAGGCGGCTCTAGTGCTGCGGGAACGGTTAGTCAAGTTCGAGATAGCGCCGCGTTACTGTTACGCGCGGCCAAGCGTTCCAATATCCCGCTCTTTCTTGTTGGTCACGTCACCAAAGAAGGAAGTATCGCCGGTCCGCGAGTCTTAGAACATATGGTTGACGCCGTTCTGCAATTGGAAGGGGAACGCTTTCATGCCTATCGCCTGCTTCGTTCGGTCAAAAATCGCTTTGGGAGTACAAATGAAGTAGGCATCTTTGAGATGGGTGAAGAGGGGATGAGTGAAGTTGTTAACCCATCCGAGGTCTTTCTCTCGGAGCGGCTCCCCAATGCCTCGGGCAGTTCTATTGCCGTCTCCATGGAGGGAAGCCGCCCTTTGTTGGTAGAAGTACAAGCCCTATGCAGCCACACAGCCTTCAGCCAGCCACGCAGAACTAGCAACGGTATTGATCAGAACCGTTTGCTCCTCCTCTCGGCTGTGCTCAGCAAACGCGTGGGCCACAAACTAGCCGAACAGGACATCTTTGTCAATGTTGTCGGTGGGATGAAGATTAACGAACCGGCAGCGGATCTGGCCATCGCAGCGGCCATTTCGAGCAGCTACCGCAATCGCCCAGTAAGCGCCGACCTAGTCCTCGTGGGTGAAGTTGGACTGAGCGGGGAGATTCGTAGCGTCAGCCAACTTCCCAGGCGACTTCACGAAGCAGCCAAGTTGGGATTCACTCGAGCACTTGTCCCTCATAGCGTACTCAAAAGTAAAGGCGTAGAAGCCATGCCCGACGGCATCCAGGTACTTGGGGTACGAACCCTACAAGATGCACTGGATACGGCTTTGGTCTAAGACAAAACTGGGCCATATGCTGTTGTCCCGCTCTGCTGAGGTAGACGAAATGAAATCAGCCATGCTACCAATAGAAATAGAACAGCACCCCACAGGCATCCTGCCAATCCTGTCCACAAATAGAGCAGACCCGAGGCAATGGTTCCCAAGAGCCTTCCGCCTGCATTCGCCATGTAATAGAACCCAACGTTCAAAGCCACTTTATCGCTATCCGTGTAGGCCAAAATCAAGAAGCTGTGAATGGATGAATTGAGGGCAAAAACTGCGCCGAAGATTCCTAAACCCACAATTAAGATCCATGAAACCTGCCAACCGAGCATAAACAGAACAGCAATCAATGCCGTTACCAGGGAGAGAACCAGCACCCACTGACGCGACGTCGCTCCATCGACAGATGGAATACCTGCTCCGCTCTGTTTGCCAAGTTGAAGGAAATTAGGGGCAGCACCCTGCACAAATCCATACCCAATGACCCATAGGGCAAAAAATGTCCCAATGGCTGTATAATTCCATCCCAAAACCGCATCTAGGTATAAAGGTAAACCCACGACAAACCAAACATCCCTGGCCCCAAAAAGAAAAAAGCGTGCAGCTGAGAGCACGTTAATGGCCGGTGTTTTGCTAAATAGCTGAGTAAACGGAACCTTATTCTTGCTCTTACCTATATCCCGCTTAAGAAAGAGGAAGCTCAGAAGCAAGACGAGTGACAATCCCGCCACCATGATCCACAGTCCGCCAGCAAAACCAACTGTAGTGAGCAGCGCCCCACCGAGGAAAAAGCCAACCCCTTTGAGCGCGTTCTTGCTGCCCGTTAAAATGGCCACCCATTTAAAGAGTGCTCCCTCAGCATTGGGTGGTACCACCAGCTTAATAGCGCTTTTGGAACTCATCTTGGTTAAATCTTTGGCCATACCAGAGAGGGCCTGCGAACTCATAATATATCCAATAGCCATCCACTGTGACCAACCGGCGGGCAAAAGAGCCAACATAATGAGCGCCAGAATCTGAATACCTAATCCGCTAAAGAGCGTAATTTTTAGCCCAAAGCGAGAGCCAATCCAGCCCCCGACAAGATTGGTGACCACACCAAAAAATTCATAGAGCAGAAAGAGCATGGCAACCTGAAATGCGTTGTAGCCCAGGTTATGAAAGTAAAGTAGGACCAACATACGCAAAGCACCATCGGTCAGGGTAAAGCCCCAGTAAGCAGCAGTGACTAAGGCGTAGCTCTTGATGTCAACCCGCTCTCCTTCTGAGTTAGGTTGAATAATCGATTTCCCTGCAATCATTTCAGACATGAACCTCCTCCAATAGATGAATGGCCAGAAAAAGCTTGTTCCCACGAAGATGGGGATATCCTCCCTTTTTGGAATTGTCCAGAGTAGATTGGACAAGAACCGAGACAAAATTTTCTGGCAAAGTATACACAAGATATGAACTGGCAAACAACACTTCCTAGGCGAACCTAGGGTCATCCGGCCGAGATACTCCTGCTAAAAAGTAGGTTGAAGATTTTTAGTGAATAAGATATACTCTACTGAATACGGCATTTTTCAGCACCATTCTTATCCGAAATGTCTCATAGCTCAAAGAACCGAAACGAAGCAATATATATCTCCCGAAGCATATTTGGCAACGGAAGAGATGGTAGAGGAGAAAAGTGAGTACTTTGATGGCGTAGTCACATTAATGGCTGGTGCCTCAAAAAATCATAATAGGATTGCGACTGACGTAACCAGCCATCTACGAATCGGTCTACGCGGCTCGTCTTGTCGCGCATTTAGGAATCAAGATCAAATAAAACCCAAAACTTCGGGCCTGTCATCTCGAGTACCCGAGAGATCTTT